>DATHCI010000195.1:0-32205 GCA_035319645.1 Methylocystis sp.
CTGCGAGGAGGCGCGGCGGCGACGGCTGACGGGGACCGCGCTCAAGGACGAGAGCCACGACGCGCTGTTGGCGCCCGGCGGCGCGACGGCTCAGCCGGCGGCGGCTTCCGCGGCCTTGGCGCAGGCGCCCGGCGCCGCGGGCGTCAGCGCGACGCTCGCCCCACAGCCGCAGGCTCCCGTTTGATTGGGATTGTCGAACACGAAGGTCGACGAGAAATTCTCGGTCTTCACGTCCATGCGCGAGCCGATCAGATAGAGTAGCGCCTTGGCGTCGATGATCACGCGAGCGCCTCCCTGCTCGACGACCTCGTCGCCCGCCGCTGGCGCATCCACCGCCATCTTGTAAGTCATGCCGGCGCAGCCGCTCTTTTCGAGGGAGACGCGCAAGCCTCGGTCCGGTTCGGCGTTCCGCAGCAGCGTGCGCACGCGCGCCGCCGCGGCGTCGCTGAGCGTGAGCAGTTGAGGCAGGGCCATTCTCGTCTCCACTAATAGTTGGGCCAAAGGCCCGGCGTCGCCAATTCCACCAGATTGGCGTCGGGATCGCGAAAGTAAAGGCTCGTTCCGCCGCGCGGCCAGACGACCCGCGACTCGATCGGGACATGCCGCTCGACGAACCGCCGTTCCCACGCCGACAGATCTTCCGTGGCGATCGCGAAAGCGAAATGCGATCCGCCGGCGCCGTCGTGACCGGGGATCAGGCCGCCTGGCGTATCCACGACCTCGCGCGTCGCGCCTCGCAAGAAGAGCAGCAGCACGCTTCCCGGTCCGCAGCCGATCGCGACCATGCGCTCATCGCAGTGGAAGGGCGCGAGCCCCAGGACCTCCTCGTAAAAGCGCGCAGCGCGCGACAGATCCTCGACATAGAGCGCCGTCTCCAGCAGGGGGCCGAGCTTTGGCGCAAGAAAAGTCACAGGGGCCTCACCACATGTCGAGCGCGATGCGCGCCTCGTCGGACATCCGGCTCGTATCCCAGGGGGGATCGAAGACCATTGCGACCTTCACCTCGGAGACGCCCGGCACGGCGCCGACGGCGTTCTGCACCCAGAGCGGCATCTCGCCCGCGACCGGGCAGCCGGGCGCGGTCAGCGTCATATCGATGTCCACAGCTCCGGCGTCAGACACGTCGATGCGATAGATGAGCCCGAGTTCATAGATGTCGGCCGGAATCTCGGGATCGTAGACGGTCTTGAGCGCCTTGACGATCTCGGCCATGAGATCGTCCATCTGCTCCGTCGGCGCGACGCCGGCATGTGTCGCCGCGACCGCCGCTTCGATCACCTCCGTCTTCTCCACGGACAGCTCCCTTTCAGTCAGGCAAGGCTCGCGCAAGCACGCGCGCGGCGACAGGCTCACTCTTGTGAGCCGAGATGGAGCGGACGTTGTCTTGGGTGATATCGGCGCTGAAGCCGTATTCCTGGGCGTCGGTCGACTCGACGTCGCCCACGGTCTCCTTGAGAGCCGCCATTCCTCAGTCTCCTCGTCACGACGGGTTCAAGGCCCGTCGGCCGATCGAGCGGCCGCCCGAGGTTCGCGCGCGGCGGGCCGCCTGGACCTCATCCGCGCGACGACCTTTTTGAGGGCGGCGCCGAAGCATTCTACATCCTCCGCCGTCGAAGACCAACCCAGGCTGACCCGCAGAGCCGCAGGCTCCATTCGCCCCATGGCCGCAAGCGCCTGCGACGGGCTGAGCTTGCCCGAAGAACAGGCGGCGCCGGCGGATGCGGCGACGCCTTCGAGATCGAGCGCCATGGCGAGGGTGTGCGCGGAAACCTCCGGCGAGACGAACGCGCTGACCTGGGCGAGCCGCGGCGAGTCGCGCCCCAATATCTCGGCGTCTGGCAGGATCTCGAGCGCCCGCCGCTCCAAGGCGTCGCGCAACTCCGCAAGGCGTTGCGCCTCCGCCGCCTTCTCGTCGAGCGCGGCGCCCAAGGCTGCGGCGAAGCCTGCAATCGCGGCGACGTTCTCGGTCCCCGCCCGACGCCCGCGCTCCTGGCCGCCGCCGCGCAGCATCGCCGCGCCGATGTGAAGCTCGTCTCGCGCAAAAGCTAGCACGCCGGCGCCCGTCGGGCCGCCGAGCTTATGTGACGAGAAGAACATCAGGTCTGCGTCGAGCGTGGCAAAGCTCGCCTCGATGCGACCCATCGCCTGGGTCGCGTCGCAGACGACGAGGCCGCCCGCGGCGTGCACGAGCGCTGCGGCCTCGGCGACCGGCTGGATGACGCCCGTCTCGTTGTTCGCGGCCTGCAGCGCCAGCACGATTCTGCGGTCCGCGTGACGCTCCAGCGCCGCGTCGAGCGCGTCGAGCGCCAACGCGCCCTGCGGCGTCAAAGGCAACGATTGGGTCGCGGCGAACCGGTGGCCGACGCGCACGCAAGCGTGCTCGCCGCCCGCGATCAGCAGCAGGTCGAAGGGCGCCGCGCATCGGCCGTCCTCGACGTGCGGGGTAAGCGCGAGGTTTGCAGCCTCGGTCGCCGAGCTGGTGAAGACCAGGTTGCGCGCGGCGCCGCCAATTCTCGCGGCGATGGCGGCGCGCGCAGCCTCGATGAGGCCGAGAGCGGCGCGGCCCTCACGGTGAATGGAGGATGGGTTGCCGATAAGGTCGAAGGCCGCGAGCATCGCCGCGCGCGCCTGTGGACGCAGCGGCGCAGTGGCGCAGTAATCGAGATAGGCTCGAGGCGCAGCCATCGATGCTCATCCGGCTGTTGAATCTGCTTTTCCACTGAATTGGCGGCGCGAACGCCGATCATCAAGGCTTCTTCGTCAGCGGAGCAGGCTCAATTGAGCATCAGCCTGAAGCAAGCGTCGCGAACTCTCTCCGACGGGCGGGCCCGCCTGGGATGCTCAGTCGGCCTTCAGTCGACCGAAGGCCCGCAGGAACGCGCCGCCGCCTTACCCCGTCGTCCGCTTCGCGGTATTCGCGCTTGGAAGCTCAGCCAAAGCCTGCCGACGCAATTTGTCGAGCTCGTCCTGCGCGCGTTTCGCCTCGGCGCGCGCCAGCCGCGCCGAGCGGCGCACACTGCCGTGACTGAGCCATGAGGCCAGCCCGCCGGCGACGACGCCGATCGCCATCGCGGCCATCACGACGAGAAAAAGCGGCGCTTCAAACCTGTAGGCCGCGAGGTCGCCGGTCTGAAGGGCGTCGAGCGATATCGTGACCGAGCCTCGGTTCGCCAATGCAAACCAGATGATGAGAACCGCGAGCGGTAGATATATGCTCCAGCGCAGCAGCGTCCCCATCGACCAAAACCTCGCAACGTCAAGCCTTGCCGTAGTTCTCGTTCAGGCGCTCCCGCATCTCCTTCCCCGACTTGAAGAAAGGCACGTTCTTGCCCTGCACTGCGACCTGCTCGCCGGTCCGCGGATTGCGCCCCGTGCGCGCGTCCCGCTTCTTGACCGAGAAGGCGCCGAATCCCCGCAGCTCGACGCGATCGCCGCGCGCCAGCGCAGAGGTGATCTCTTCCAAGATGGTGCTCACGATTGTTTCGACATCGCGCTGATAGAGGTGCTCGTTCCGACTGGCGATGCGCTGAATAAGCTCCGACTTGATCATAAAGTCCCGCCCTTCGATCCGCGCCGGCTCCTCGGCGCTAAGCTGCGCCGGCGACCAAAACCCTTTGACCGCGTTGAGGTCACGCGTTTATTCCCGCGGCGGACCTTGCCAAATAGCCAGGAGTCCGTCAAGGCCCGCGCCGGGATGTAACGTCGCGCTGTCGATGACTTTCGCAAGGGTTTCCATCCCGAGCAAGCGCGCGCTCGAAGCCGCGAGGCCGAGTAGACCGGCGCGCTCGATCGAAGGCTTCTTCTTCCAGTCCCGGATGGGCAGCTTCTTTGCGACGCCCTTGTTGGTCTCGAGCCATTCGATCGCCTCCTTCTCGCCGCCGATCGCATCGACGAGCTTCAGCGGCAGGCCCTGGCGGCCCGTGAACACGCGGCCGTCCGCCACCTTGGCGAGTTCGGCGTCATCGAGGCCCCGGCGCTCTTTGACGAGCCCCTTGAACCAGTCGTAGCTGTCGACGACGAGGGCGTTGATGGCCTGCCGCGCTGCTTCGCTCGTCGGCTCCAAGCCATTCGGCGCAGCCTTCAAAGGCGTCGACTTGATCGCCTCGACGGTGATGCCGAGCGCGTCGAGAGCCTTATAGAAGTTCGGGAACTCGATCAGAACGCCAATCGAGCCGACGATCGAATTGCCCTGCGCGAAAATCTCGTCGGAGCCGATGGCGGCGATGTAGGCGCCGGACGCCGCCATGTCGCGCACCACGGCGACGACCGGCTTCTTCTCGCTCAGCCTGCGCAGCTCGAGAAAGATCGCCTCGGAACCGGTGGTCGTGCCGCCCGGGCTGTTGATGGAAAGCAAGACGGCGCTCGCCTTGGAGGCGCCGATCTCCTTGATGAGCTCGATCGTGTCTTTGTCGCCGGTAATCACGCCCTCGATCGCGAGACGGGCGACGTGCGGCGTCGATTTTTCGAGCGTATCAATCCCGGAAAACTTTACCGCGAAGGCGAGGGCCCCAACGAGAACGGCGACGACGGCGCCGATGCGCCAGAAAGTGAGCTTGCGCCGCAGCCGGCGCCGATCGATCATGTATTGGCTGGGGAGCGTCATGGCGTTTCCGAAGGACAGAGGACGGGTGACGGGGACGGGTCCGCGAATGGCGGCCGCAACCGGCGTCCTCTGTCCTCCGTCCTCCGATCCCCGTCAAGCGATCGCGGTCTGAAGCAGCGGCTCCGCCTGCGCCTTGGGACGCGCGTCGATGCTCACGACGTCCCCTTCCATGCCGAGTGCGACTTCCAGACCGCAAGAGCGCGCGACAAGACCAGTGTAGAAGGGTTGGATCGAGCGGGCGTCCAGCGCCAATTCTTCCGGCTCTCCGGCAAGGAGCGAAGCGAGGCCGGGGGCCACTCGAGCATTGTGGCCTTTGGCCTCGATGCGGAAGGAGAGGGACTCCTCCTCGCCGCTGCAGGAGACGCTGATGACGCCCCCGCGCGGAATCGCCGCGTCGGCGATGACGCAGAGGTTCAGCAGCAGCTTGACCTTGTTCTTCGGCATCAAGACGCGCGGGGCGTTCCAATCGAGCGTGGTGCGCTCGTCGGCCAGAAACTGGCGCGTGACATGTTCGGCGTCGCCCGTGTCGATCGCCGCGCCCTTAGAGCCGGCGGCGCCGAAGGCCAAGCGGCAGAACTGCAGGCGCGCCGAGGCCTCGGCGGCGCTGGACTTGATGAGCGCGAGCGCGTGGCTGCGCATCTCCTCATCCTTCTCCTCGTCAAGGACTTCGAGGCCATTCACGATCGCGCCGACGGGCGAGATCACGTCGTGACACACCCGAGATGAGAGGAGCGCCGCGAGGTCGAGAGGGTCGAGGGCGAATTTGGTCATCCTTGCGTCCTGCTTCCGGTTTCGCCCAGGCCGCGATCAAGCGGACGAGGACGGCGTGCGCGGGCATATCTTGACTTACGAGATACGCGAATCACTCTTATGAATTCGTTAAATATTACCGGCCGACCGGACGGTTGCAAAGTCGGCTCTCGCGTTCAGCCGGCTCTCGCCTTCTCTCGGTGGGGTTAACTTGAACGACTAAGCGCGGCCCGAATCTTTCTCGCCCCGAACGGACGCGCTTGATCGACGCGCTTGATCTGTGAAACCGCCACTGCTATCGACTATCTTGGGAGTACTAGGGCTCGCTCGGGACAAGCGCCACCCTCGGCTGCGGGGAGAGAACGTGATTAGGGGTTTTGTTGACGGCGTTGCGGGTGGCGAAGTGAAGGGGTGGGTTCGGTCCGAGGCAGACGAGGAACCGATCGCCGTCAGTCTGAAGATCGACGACTGCATTGTGGAAACTCGACTGGCGAACGCCTATCGGGAGGACATGAAGGTCGCCGAAGGCGGCACGGGACGCGTCGGCTTCTGTTTTACCATCCCCCATGAATGGCGGGACGGTCGCTCCCACTCCATCGCCGTCACTTCGCACGCAGGCGGCATTCCGCTCCCGCCTTCCGACGGCGCAATCCTCGTCTTTCAGCTTGGCCTTGGCGCGCCGCAGCGCGCCCTCTTCGCGCAGCGCGTGTCTGCGCTCTTGACCGGCAGCTTCAAGAGAAAGGGGGTTGGTCGAAGCGACGGCGGCGCGCCCGTCGCCTTGCTCGCCTTCTACAGCCCGAACGGAAAACTGTCCGAGTCGCAAAGACGCCTGCTGGAGGAGTTGGCCCGCGAAGGGTTCAGGACGATTTTGTGCTTCTCAACCCTCTCGCACGTTGAGCAACTGGCGAGCGAGGCGGAAAAATATTGTAGCGACATGCTGTTCAGATCGAATTTCGGGAGAGATTTCGCCTCCTGGTGCATCCTGTCAACAGAATATTGGGACTATATTCATTCATCCGACATCGTATTATTTGCAAATGATAGTTTCATCGGTCCCTTCAGCACGCTTTCGACTTTTATCCGATCTTACGAACAAGATCGTGTCGATTTCTTCGGCGCGACGGAGAGTTGGGATGTCAAATATCATATCCAGTCATCGCTGTTCATACTTTCTAAACAGGCCGTTCTGTCCAGGGAGTTCGAATCATTCGTCCATAGCTATGCATTCCCGGATGAAAAGGCGGTTGTGATAAAAGACGGCGAGATCAAACTGTCGGAGCACCTGTGTTCAGGACCGCTCTCCTACCGCGCCTTGATCCCCTACGAGCAGGTCTCGGGTCAGTGGCTCAACAAGCTGCACGAGCGCCTTGAAGAGCTCTGCGCCTATCCGGAAGCGACGCTCGAGCATCAAAACGTGGATCCCGCCAGAAACCACGTGACGCCCCTGCGCGGCCACGTGGACTACGCGCTCGAATGGTTTCTCAACACGGCTTCGGCGGTGCGAGAATGCCGTCCGGTGAACGCTCAGCATGTCTTCTGGCGTGAAATAATCGAGGACTTCCATTTTCCCTTTCTGAAAAAGGAGCTGTTGCTGCACAACCCGTCAAACGTTCCCGGAACCGGGCTTTGCGGGGCGGTCGTGCGTCAGCTCTATGGCCCGGCGGCGGCGGCGATTCTTTATCAGGAGGTCCGCGCGCTAAACAGCTCGCGCTGTCCTCCCATCGACCTGCCGGGCTCCGAGGGACAGCCCGCCGACAAACGCGCCGCTTGCGAGAGCGTCATCTGAATTCCAACCTTCCTTGACCGCGGTCGTCCCGGCGCGTTTCTCGCACCGGTTCTCGAGCGGTCGAAAAACGAGGGGCTCGTCAGCTCCTGGGGAGGGGTCGCGTCGAGGTCCGCACAGGCCCCGCTGCGGCCGCAGAGATCGAACTCGCGCGCACAAGAAGCAGCGGTCCGAACATGAAGAGCCCGTCCGTGAAAATCTGGAAGAAGTAACCGCGGGTCTGCATGTAGTAGCCGAAGAACACAGGCGCGATGGCGTAGCCCGCGACTCGCGCTTCACGGCCTTGGCGGCTGAGCGCCCTCAGCAGCCATGCGACGACGCCGTAGTAGCCGAAGGCGAGAAACGGCAATCCAAGCCACCCGAACTGCAACAGCATCTCGACATGCTGCGGCGCGCCGACTCCGGCCTTGTCGCCGCCGGGAAGCGCCAACATGCTGCTGTAAATACTGAGGTAGTCGGACGTGGGCTTTTCAGGCCAAAGGAAGGTCGGGATCATGCGAACGAACCCGAGCAGCCAAGGCTCGAAATAAATGGGATCCGGAAGCGGCGAGTCCGCGAATGAGGAGAGCACATAGATGGTGCCGCACTCGCCGAGCAACTGCTCGGAGACAGTGTCCTCGAGCGACCCGCCGAGCCGCGCGAGATCGAGGCCCCGCCCGTAGCTGCGCAACGCGCCCACCATGATCGCCATGATCACGGCGACAGTCAGGCCGGCGAGCGCATGGGCGACGCCGACCTTCATCTTCCGAGTCGTTGCGAAGCTCGTTCCGAGGCCTGAGAGCAGTATGAGAATTCGAAAGCGAAACCCGACCTGAACGAATAAAAGCAGCACGAGCGGAACGACGAGCAGCGACGTCAGGCTGAAATCGCGCCGGACCACCCACAAAATCGTCAGCGGCACGAGAAGATTGAGCGACTCGTTCAAGAACAGGTACTGGCTCGGACTCTCGAGCAGATCGGAATCGGCCTCGAAAAACGTCAGCTGCTTGGTCATGACGAGTGCTACGACGCCCGCGCCGGCGATCGCCCACAGACTGAGGAAAGCGCGGTTGCTCATCGGCGCATCCTGCGGCCGGGGCGCCGCGGGGTCGAGCGCGAAGGCGTCGAAGGCCGCCAACATGGCGAGCGCCGCGCCCACGGCGTAAAGACAGGCGGCGAAATGGGCCCATCTCATGTCGGTCAGAAAAAGGCCGAAGAAGCCGTTGTCGCGCAGCGAGAGGACCAGCAAGGGCAACACATAGAAATACATGAGCGTCGTCAGCGCCATGACGCAGGGCAGAGAGATCGCGCCCTGTGGCGTGACCCTGGCCCCGACGAAAAAGACCAGCGCCAGCGGCAGGGCCGTGGCCAAGGCCGGGACGTTGTCGATGAACTCGAAATTCATGTCCCGTCCCTCTGCGCCGGCCTCACGCCGCTCAGCGCATCGAGGCCGGCACCCGGGCGCAAGCGGGCATGCTGTGATTTTTGTTGCACGACCTCGCGCGCGAGATCGCCGATCTCATCGGTGAAGCGGGCGAAGGGACGCCGAAGACCTTCAGCGCGGTTCTCGACCCTGTCAAGTTGCGCGCGAATATACTTTTGCTCCACGTCTTCGAGCGCGGAAGCGAGCGCGCCGATGTTTCCCGGCTGGACGCATGTGCAGCTCGCTTCGCTCAAGCGCAAATCCGGCAGCCCCGTGTTGCCAGTGCCGATCACATGG
Organism: Methylocystis sp.; assembly: GCA_035319645.1. Lineage (GTDB taxonomy): Bacteria > Pseudomonadota > Alphaproteobacteria > Rhizobiales > Beijerinckiaceae > Methylocystis. The sequence continues at coordinate 8,836 of DATHCI010000195.1, forward strand.
CAGCCGCTCGAGAGCGCCTCGAGATAGACAAGGCCGAAACCTTCCACGAGCGACGGCATGACGAAGGCGTCCGCCTGCGCATAGAGCCGAAACAGCTGATCTTCCGGCTGGCGCGAGAGCCATCGGATGTCCCCGTCCGCGAGAGCCCGCATGCCCGCGTCGACATTGCCGCTCACGACCGTGAGCGTCGCCCGACGGAGTCTGGCGCGCCTCCACGCCAGCAGCAGGACATGCAAACCCTTCCGTCGAACGCCTTGCCCAACGAACAGGAACCGGCAGGTTCCGTCTCTTTCGTAGGTTGTGCGAAGGGCGTGATCGCGCGCGCCATAAGGGATGACGCGGAGCTTTTCCGCTTCACACCCCTGGGCCAGCAGGCTCTCCTTTGTGAAGCTGCTCGCGCAAACGACGACATCGGCGCGTTTCCAATCGTCATTGTCCGAATTGTCGGCAAGGAGCTTCGATGGCGGTCTGATCTCCCCGGCGAATCTGTCGCGGTCTTCTTCCAGGATTTGCCGCAGGTAGCGCCAATGCGGATGATATTGGAAGACAATCCTGGCTCGCTCTTTAGAGATCAACCAATCAGGCGGCAGATAGCCGGCGTATGCGAAGATGTGATTTTCTCCAAGGCGGCAGATCGCGCCTGCCTTCAAGGACAAGAGAAAATCATGCCCGGCGAAAAAAATCCGCCCGTCGACACCAGCAAGACGCGCAAGCGCCTGTGCAATCAGAGAGGAATAAGTGTTAGAGGCGAGATCGTCGGGAAACTCCGCCGCGCGACTTTCTTTGAGCGATCGCGGCGCCAGCGCCCGATGTAAAAAACCTCTTTCCTTGTATACGTAATCTGTTACGAACACCCTCAAAACGCCCTGCCGATACAAGCCGATTGGAACGCCGTAGGCGTCGCGTCCGCCGTTACAGACACAGACGAACCCGCACGCTTCAGCGTCCACCACCTAGCTCTCCCCATCCGTCGCCAGACCACGAAGCCGCGCCGGTTCTACAGATGAACCTTGCGATTTTTGCGGCGCGCTGCGTCCCGCGGTTCGCCCGCCGCGGCGGCGCGGACAAATCATCATGTTAAGAATTTTGTGGCCCAATGTGCGGCGTGCGCTCCGCGCGCCCTGCGGCGCGGATCTGCAAAGGAAGGGAACAAGAGCTCAGCTAGGGCCGGCGAAGTCCTTGCGTCCATAAGGCGGTCTGGCGTTTGTTATCCGGTTGCCGGCGCCTGAGGGCGCTGCGAGCGGGTCCGCGTATCGAGTTTGGCGCCGACGTGCCGGCGCCTGTGTGCAATCCCAGTCGGGAGGAGTTCATGGCGAAGACCGCCACCATCAAATGTTCCCTGCCCGCCGACGAGGCCGGTCACGCCGTCGACGTGGCCGTGACGCTGACCTTGAGCGACGCGCCCAACGCCCAAGGCCATTACGTCGTGACGGGGGCCGCGGGGTCCTGCCTCTTAGCTTCGACGCAGTCACCGGGTAGCGACCTGGAACCGACGAGCGCGTCCCCTGCGGACCGGGCAGGCGATCCCGCGGGCATGTCCAGGACGCCGGCCCTGAGCGCCAATGTCGATCAGGGACGTCTGGCCTGGGGAGTGGTCGAGGGCTCGTGACGGCGGCAGCGACGCTGAAGCGTCGCGGGTGTCGAGGCGTTTCCTTTCCGCTTTCCGGGCGACTCGTTCGGCTGTCGCATCCGCGGCCGCCGCAATTCGATTTGACGCGTGAAATTGAGGTTCAACCCCCTATTTGCTGTCCTGGAGCGACGCCCCTCGAACGGCTTTCCGAGAAACGTCGCTTGCCCAAATCGATCACTCGGAAGAATATGCGGCGCGCGCGGGCTCGAACGCGACCCTGCTGCGCGCATCGCTTCTCCGCCCCGCGCGAGACGAACACGCCTCGTTCGTCGCCGCAAGGCGCGAAACAAAAGTCGGCGTCTCATGGGATGGTCCATCACGATCGGCCGCTTCGCCGGCACTGCAGTCCGCATACATGTCACGTTCCTGCTGTTTCTGGCCTGGATCGGCTTTTCCGCCTATCAGCATGGCGGGAGCGCGGCGGCGCTGGACAGCGTGCTCTTCATCGTCTCGATCTTCAGCTGCGTCGTGCTGCATGAATTTGGCCACATCCTCGTGGCGCGACGCTTCGGCGTGCAGTCGAGCCAGGTGACGCTGCTGCCGATCGGCGGCGTCGCCGACCTCGCCAAAATGCCGGAAAAACCCTCGCAGGAACTGCTGATTGCGCTCGCTGGGCCCGCCGTCAACGTCGTCATCGCCAGCGCGCTCCTGATGATCCTCGGCGCGTTTCAGCCCAGCGCGCTGACGCATCTCGACGACCCCAACGTCTCGCTGCTCGAGCGGCTCGCGGCGGCCAATCTCTTCCTCGCCATCTTCAATATGGTCCCGGCGTTTCCGATGGACGGCGGGCGGGTGCTGCGCGCCGCGCTCGCCTTTTGGCTGGGGCAGGCGCGTGCGACCCGCGTCGCCGCGCTCATCGGCCAGGGCCTCGCCTTCGTGCTCGGCTTCCTGGGTCTATTCGGAAATCCGATCCTGCTTTTCATCGCCTTCTTCGTCTATTTCGCCGCCGCCGGCGAAGCGCAGCTGACTACGGTCTCCGAAGCGATGAAGGGCGTGAGTGTCGCGAGCGTCATGGAGACGCGCGTCGCGCCCATCAGCCGCGGCGCGACGGTCGGCGAGGCGGTGGAGCTTTTGCTCGCCACTTCGCAGGACAGCTTCCCGGTGGTCGACGCCGCAGGGCGCTTCGCCGGGCTACTCTCGCGCGAGGATATCGCCGAGGCGATCAGAACCGCGGAAAGCGGCGCGCCGATCGCTCCCTTCGCGCATCGCGAGGTCCCGACCGTCGCTCCGGATGAAATGCTGGACAAGGCGTTCGAAAAGCTCACCGGCGACGCGACGATCGGAGTCGTCGACGCCGAGGGCGGCTATAGAGGACTCCTTTCGCGACAATCGATCGCCGAGGTCATGCTGATCAAATCGGCGCGGCCCGACTGGCGCTTCGCGCGCCGCGGCTGACGCGCGCAACCTACAGGATTTGAGCAATCTCCGCGAAGTCGAACCGCGGGCCGCGCGGATAGAGCTTCGCGGGATCGCCATAGCCGATGTTGAGCAGGAAATTCGACTTCCAGGCGCCTCCTGGGAAAAAGGCTGCGTCGACCTTGGCGTTGTCGAACCCGCTCATCGGACCGACGTCGAGCCCGAGCGCGCGCAGCGCGAGGATGAAGTAGCCGGCCTGAAGCGTGCCATTCCGAAACGCCGTCGAATGGATCAGCGCGTCGTCGCCCTGAAACCACGACCTGGCGTCGGCCGCCGGATAGAGCCGCGGCAGGTGCTCGTAAAATTTGAGGTCGTAGGCGAGAATGGCGGTTGCGGGCGCGGCGAGGGTCTTGTCGACATTGCCGGGCATGAGCGCGTCCTTGAGCCGCGCCTTGGCCTCTCGCGATCGGACGAAGACGGCCCGCAGGGGCAGGCAGTTGGCGCTCGTCGGGCCCCAGAGCGCGAGCCGCAGCGCCTGTTGCAGCAGCGCGTCGGGGACTTCCTTCGGCAGCCAGCCGTTGTGCGTGCGCGCTCGCGAAAACAGCTGCGCCAGCGCCTGCTCCGGGAGCGGCGAATCTTCAATCATGAACGTCCCCTCTCCAGCTTGGCCAAATCACGTCGCCTTGCGAGGCGGGCGAGCTTCAAGACAGCGCGTATGCGCGGAACCGGGGAACGGGTCAATGTATTGACAGCATTATATGCAACGCACAAAGGTCTGCGGGAGCACGCGAGACGGAGCTCGGGCCGCTTCCAGTGAGCCTTTCGCTTGCTTCGATATGGCGATGGAACCAGGCGCTGTGCAACCCGCCTCCCGTCAGCCGCCGCTTTCGTTCTGACTCGGCGGCTGTCCCACCACGTCGCGAAACTGCGCGCGCAGCTTCGCGGCGCTCTCGACGAAGACGTCCCGCGTTTCTGTGCGAATCCCGACGTCCCGCAACCGTGCGAATGCCCGCGACAAAGTCTCCTGCGTGACGCCGAGACGCGCGGCTATGAGCCTTTTGTCGTAAGGCAGACGGAAGCGGCGGCGCTCGGCCTCCGGCGGACAGAGCGCCAGCAGGAAGCGCGCCAGACGTTGCTCGGCGCTGTGAGACTTCAAGGACTCGATCTCGCCGACGAGCTCTGCGATCGTACGCCGGGCCTCGTCCAACGCGGCGATGGCCAGGGTCGGCTCGTCCGCCATGAGCCGAAGGAACCGGCTCGCGGGAATCTTGAGCGTCGTCGTCGGCCCCACAGCCTCCGCGGAGACGTAATAAACCCCGCCCGTCGAGCACGGCGCTCCGGTGATGCTGGCCCCGTCAGACTTGATGGACACGACCGTCTCGTCGCCGCTCGTCGAAACGCGGAGCAGCTTCACGAATCCTTTGACGACGAGGATCGTCGCGGACGCCAAGTCGCCTTGGCGGAAGATCGTCTCCCCGTCGTGATAGCTCTCGACCTTGGATTCGGTCGTCATGCGCTGCAACGCCGCCTCTTCGAGGCGCGCGAAGAGCGGAAACTCGCGGAGGGGCGGCAATTCGGTCATCTTACCCGCGCTTCTCGTCTCGACGCGCCTCGAAATGAGGGGCGCAGACTCGGACCTGCTCGCCGCGCGAGATTTGCGCCGGTCTTTCCGCCTTCAAGACGGCGCCTGACGCGTCGGCGTCGCCCCGGCGCGTCGATGACCGAGGCGCCCAAAAATTAGCGCCATCTAAGCCTTCGCGAAAGGCGACAACAGCGCGCATCCCCGGCGATCGTCATTGCACCGCGATATCGCCCGGGCGCCATTGGGCGCCTCCGGCTCGTCGCGCTGCGAGCGAGGCCGAAGAGCGGTTCGGCGCTCCGGGAGGTAAGCCCGCTCAGCTTTCTTGGCGCGCGCGTCGGGGGAGCCTCGCCGCCATGGACAAAAGCGCGCGGTCGCTGAGCACGACCAGGCGTTCGCCGCGGTTCAGCCATTCCAAGGCGTCTTCGATCGTTTCCGCGTCCGCGAGCTTCGCCTCGGCGACGGCCCGGTCAGCTGTGATCTGCCCGCGTTGGCGGAGTCGACGTTCCGGCAGCCAGTTCTCATGCAGCCGCCGCAGCTCCGGATCGGCGTGGATCGCCTCGAGCCCGTTGGCTTCGTCCTCCCCAGCGCGCGCCAGAGTCCTGGACAGAGCCTTGGCGCGCCGCGCGACGGCTGGCGGGCTCGTCTCCTCCGGCGTCGCCAACACGCCGGCGCGGCGGAACATCAGCCCCAGCCAGCGTTGCGCGGTCGCCCAGGAGATGAAGATCGCCAGAATGAGTCCTGCGATCGTCGGCGACATCCAGGCGACGAGCGAGGGCGAGATGAGAAGGCCGGCGATGAGCGAAAGAACGCCCATCGCCACATGCGATCGGTGTCGGCGCACGATGGCCGAGAAAGGCACCGATCCGTCGTCGCGTCTTTGCGGATCCCAGCCCGTGTCGAAGCCGAAGACGATGTGAAGCACGTGCCCGGTCTGGATCAGCATCATGATCGGCGCGAGCAGCGCCGACAGCGCCACCTCGAACAGGGTCGAGACGAGAAGCCCGATCGCGCCGCCCGACTCGCGGCGCGTCCGCCGATCTTTCAACGCGACGACGAGTCCGAAGAGCTTCGGCGCAAGCAGAATGGCCATCGTCAATGCGAACAACGCGAGCGAGCGCTCCGCGTCGAAGCGCGGCCAGACCGGGAAAAGCGCGAATTCGGAGGTGAAATATTCGGGGCGGAAGTAGCTCGCCTGAAAGACGAGCACGATACCGACGAGCAGCTGCAGCAGCCAGGCGGGCGAGGTCAGATAGCCGAAAATCCCGGTGAGGAAGTGCTGGCGCGACGCCCAATGGAAGCCGCGTCCGAAGAGCACGCGCGAGTGCTGCAGATTGCCCTGGCACCAGCGCCGGTCGCGGATCGAGAGATCGATCAGCGACGGCGGGCTCTCCTCATAGGAGCCCCCGAGCGTCGGCAGCATATACACCGCGTAGCCGGCGCGGCGCATCAGCGCGGCCTCGACGAAGTCGTGACTGAGAATGTGGCCGCCCCATGGCGGGCGGCCGGCGAGATCGGGCAGCGTGCAATGGCTCGCGAAAGCCTCGGTGCGAATGATGGCGTTGTGGCCCCAGTAATTGCCGTCGCGGCCCATCCACGCGGAAAGGCCGGCCGCGATCACCGGCCCATAGATGCGCGCGGCGAATTGCTGCACGCGCGCAAAAAGCGTGTTGCGGTTGATGATCAGCGGCAGCGTCTGGATGATGCCGGCGTCAGGATCGGCCTCCATGGCGGCGGCGAGATGCACGATCGTCCGGCCGCTCATGAGGCTGTCGGCGTCGAGCACGACCATGTGCGGGTAAAGCCCGCCCCAGCGCGACAGAAACTCCGTAATGTTGCCGGCCTTGCGACTGAAGTTCTTCTCGCGCCGACGATAGAAGATGCGCGATCCGCCCGGGCCGAGGCGACGACGCAAGGCGATGAAGGCGCGTTCTTCGGCGACCCATATGTCGGGATTCGTCGTATCCGACAGCAAGAACCAGTCGAAGCTCTCGCCGAAGCCGGTCGCCTCGACATCTTCGAAGATCGCCTGCACGGCCGCGAAGACACGGCTTGGCGTCTCGTTGTAGATCGGCATGACCACGACGGTGCGGGACTCGAGCAGCTGCGGCTTCGGCGGGGGAACTGCGCCGCGCAGCAGCACGAGCAATCCGACGATGCTGTTCGTGAAAGCCAGCGCGATCCATGAGAAATTGAGCACGAACAGCGCCAGCAGCGCCCATTTCAGCATCGTGACGCCGCCGACGTCGATGACGCGATACATTTCGTGCGCCCCATAGAGCGTCAGCGCGCCGCCGCCGCCGAAGGTCACGAGGCGCGCGAGCCACGGCGTATTCCAGAGCTGTGGCGCGATCAGAGAGCGCCGGCGTTTCGCGTCGAACTTGAACAGCGGCTGAGTCGGCGTCGGCAGCGGACGCTCCGGCGGCGTCGGCCGCGCGCCGGGATCGAGCTGGACGTGCGTCTTCGCCTCTGGAGAGGAGTCGTCGCATGAGCGGTCGAGGGTCAGGACGTCCATCGGTAGAGCCAGGTTTCGCTGATCTGCTCGTCGCCGGCGTAAAGCGCCAGACGCAGTTCGCTGTGCGTCTCGCCGCCGGGATCAAGCTCCAGCAGCACGCGGTGTGTCTTGCGTTGCGGGTTCGGGAATTTGTGGAGCACCCTGACGACGCCGGGCGTGGCGATCGGCTTGGGCTCGATCGCCTTTGCGCGTTCGGGGTCGCCGAGAACGTCCCCCGAGAACGCCACGAGGAAGAGCCGGCTCTTCGGCGCCGGGCCGTGGCCGACTCGAGACTCCGACACATGAGCGAGCGGCGGGCGCGCGGGCGGCTCCCAGCACCAGAACTGGCGATAGGCGAAACGGTAGCCGCCCTCTTTCGGACGCAGCACCGTCTCAGGGCGCCAATAGGCGATGATGTTCTGATTGATCTCGGACTCCGACGGGATCTCGATCAGCTGCACCGTCCCCTTGCCCCAATCGTCCAGTGGTTCGATCCACAGCGACGGACGACGTTCGAAATGCTGCAAGTCGTCCTGAAAGGCGGCGATGTCGCGTTGGCGCTGCAAAAAGCCGAAGCCTTTGGGACTGTTGTCCATGAAAGCCGAGACCTGGAGTTCGGCCCGGTTGGAGATCGGTCGCCACAGCCACTCGCCGCTTTCTGTCAGCACTTGGAGTCCGCCCATGTCGGCGACGGCGGGACGGATGTCGTCGACACGGCGATGGTCTAGGGGCGTAAAGAGCGAAGCCCCGGAAAGGCTGGCCAGGCCGATGTGGTCGAGGTCCGCGCGCGGGAATAGCGCCAGCTCAGTGTCGATGATCGTCGCTTCGCTCGCACGCAGCGTGAAGCGATATGCGCCGACGACGCTTGGCGAGTCGAGCAGCGAATGAATGACGAGCGCATTGTCGCCAAGCGCGGGACGCTCGACCCAGAACTTGCGGAAAAGCGGAAATTCTTCGCCGCGTGGATCGGCGGTGCGGATCGAGAGCCCTCTCGCGGACACGCCCGACGTCTGATCGGGGGCGCGAGCGTGGAAGAAGCTCGCGCCCTGAAACAGCGCGACCTCGGCGGGATCGCCTTCATCTCTGGCGCGCAGCACGCGAAAACCGGAAAAGCCCACGTCGGTTTTCGGAATCGAATTGTCTCTCAACAGAAACTGAAAGCGTTCGGAGGAAACCGACGGCTTTTTCTCGTGGCCGTCTTCGACGAGCGAAAGCTCCACGCGAGTTGAAAACACCGGACCGCGGAGAAGCGGCTCCAGTTCGAAACCGCGTCGCTCGCCGGACCAGATCCCCGCGCCGCGCTCGAGCCTGATCCCGAGATAATCCTCGAATTTCATCGAGGCGAAAGGTTCGCGAAGCACGCTGTCCGGCGGGTCGAACGGCTTCTTGGATCTCTCCGCGGCCTCCTGAACGACCGTATCGCGCGAGAAAGGCGTTTCGGCGCTCCCGGCGACGTCCTTGCCCGAACCCTTCTGCGCGAAGCCCGCCGTCGAAACTGCGGAGGCCAACGCGGCCAGCGCGGCCTGCAAAAATGCTCGACGTTCGACCATGGAGCTCAACGACGCTTTCGGCGCGGGCATGGGAGTTTGCGAACCTATCTATACAGAATCGAGGGCGCTGCGAAACGGCTTTCTTGCCGCCTTGCGACATTTCCGAAGGCGAGGGTCGCGGCGACGGAGAATTGTCGCTAAAAGGGCGCGAAAACGCCCCGACTCACATGAGGCCTCCGCCGCGCATGAGCCCCTCAGCCAATCGCGACGCTCTCGCCATCGTCCTCGCCGCGGGCGAGGGCACGCGCATGAAATCCTCCAAGCCGAAAGTGCTGCACGAAATTGCGGGACGCTCGATGCTCGCGCATGTCCTCGCCAGCGTCGCAGGCGCAGACATTCGCTCGGCCGCTGTCGTCCTCGGCCCCGGCCGTGACGACGTGCGCCGCGAGGTCGCGGCGCATTCCGGCGAAGCCGCCTGCTTCGTGCAGGAAGAGCGGCTCGGCACCGCCCATGCGGTCCTCGTCGCTGACGAGGCCATCGTCAGGGGCTTCGACGATATTCTGGTCCTCTTCGCCGATACGCCGCTTGTCGCGAGCGGCACGCTGTTGGCGCTGCGCGCGGCGCTCGCCGAGGGGGCCGCCGTCGCCGTGCTCGGCTTCGAGACGCAAGATCCTTTCGGGTACGGAAGGCTCCTTGTCGACGGCGCCGGCGCGCTGGCCGGGATTCGCGAAGAGAAGGACGCGAGCGAGAGCGAGAGAGCGATCACGCTCTGCAATGCCGGGCTCATGGCGATCGACGGGCGCAAGGCGCTGGAGCTGTTGCGCCGGATCGACGACAGGAACGCAAAGCGAGAGTTCTATCTCACCGACATCGTGCGTCTCGCGCGGGCAGAAGGCCTCTCGGTGCGGGTCGTGCTCGGCGACGAGCGCGAGGTCATGGGCGTGAACGATCGCGCGCAGCTCGCGCGCGCCGAGGCCTTGCTGCAGGAGCGCCTGCGGGCTGCAGCGATGGCCGAAGGCGCGACGCTCATCGCGCCCGAGACGGTCTTCCTCTCCGCCGACACGCGCATCGGCCGGGACGTGCTGATCGAGCCGCATGTCTTCATCGGGCCTGGCGTAGAGATCGGCGATGGCGCGGTCATCCACGCCTTCTCGCATCTCGAGGGCGCAACGATCGGTCCCGGAGGGAGTGTTGGACCATTTGCGCGGCTGCGTCCGGGCGCGAGCCTCGGCGCCGACGTCAAAGTCGGAAACTTCGTGGAAATCAAGGCGACGACGCTCGGCAAAGGCGCGAAGGTCAGTCATCTGACATATCTCGGCGACGCCGTCGTCGGCGCGAACGCCAACATTGGCGCCGGAACCATCACCTGCAACTACGACGGCTTCCTGAAACATCGGACGACGATCGGCGAAGGAGCCTTCATCGGCTCTAATTCGGCGCTGGTTGCGCCGGTCACGGTGGGCGACCGGGCATATGTGGGCTCGGGGTCGGTCATCACCCGTGACGTCGCTCCCGGTTCGCTCGCGCTCGCGCGCGGGGTCCAAGTCGAAAAGCCAGGCTGGGCGACGGCGTTCCGAGAGGCGCCGCGGGCGAAGAAGTAGCGGGCCTGAGCCGGTCGGCGCCCAGTCGGGACTTACGGCTGTCCCAAAGGAAAAAGGCTCCCCACGAGGGGAGCCTCTATTTTATTTAGGCCGCGTTCTCCACGTCGGCGTCTTCAACCGCCTCAGGCTCGCCCTTGGCCCCCCGGCGCGGGGCCTTGGCCAAGAAGGAGTCGATCAGCGCCAGCGCCTCCTGATCGAGAAGCTTGCGCACCGCCGCGATCTCGCGGCCCATGCGGTCGAGCGCCGCCTCGTAGAGCTGGCGCTCCGAGTAGGACTGCTCCGGCTGGGACTCCGAACGATACAGGTCGCGCACGACCTCGGCGATCGTCACGAGATCGCCAGAATTGATCTTCGCCTCATATTCCTGAGCGCGGCGGGACCACATCGTGCGCTTGACGCGCGCGCGCCCGCTCAACGTGCCGAGCGCCTTCTCGACCACGTCCTGCCCCGACAGCTTGCGCATTCCGACGGCAGGAGCCTTGCTCGTCGGCACCTTGAGGATCATCTTGTCCTTCACAAAGCTGACGACGAACAGCTCGAGGCTGAAGCCCGCGACCTCCTGCACCTCGATCCCGATGATCTGGCCGACGCCATGAGCGGGATAGACGATGAATTCGCTGAGCTTGAATCCGAACTTCTGACTGGTCACGCGGGGCTTGCCGGCGACGACCTTCGTCGCCGGTGGCGCGGCTCTGGCCGTGGACACCGCGCGCGCGTGGAACTGCGCGCCGGGCTGATGGGCGGGAGCGGGACGGGAAACGGGCTGGTTCAGGTTCTGTCGCACTTGGTTCGTTTCGTTCGCGGCTGGAGGAGTCGTCGCCGAAGGGCGAGCGCTGGGGCGCGCGGCCGTCGGTTGGACGGTGGGAGTCGAAACTGCCTGCGCCGGCGCGGCCTTCACAGCCGGCGCGTTCGAGGATTTCACTTCGATCGGAGGCTTGGCCGCCATCGGAGGCTTGGCCGCGATCGGAGCCCTTGCCGCCACGGGGGCTGTACGCTTTTGGGCGGCGACCTTCGCCTGCTTCGCAGCGGTTTTTACGGGGCGACGCTTGGCGGCGGCGCGCTTGGCCGCTACACTGGCTTTGCGCGCCGGTGTCCGCGCCGGCTTTTTCGCGGCGCGCGTCGTTCGCGACTTGGCCGAGGATTTGCTGCGCGCTGCGGCCGCCGTGGATTTCCGTCGCGCCTGCGTCTCGCCCGCCTTGGTCTTGACTGTCTTGCTGCTCTGGGCTTTGCGCGCTCCTCCTGTCTTTTTCGCGGTCTTACGGGAAGCGCCGCGGGACTTGGCTGGAAGGGCGGCCTTGCGGCTTCGGGCAGTTTTCTTGGTTGACGGCACGCGGCACTCTCCTCGATCGTCCCGCGTTGGAGACGGGACAAGCCCCGCACGGCGCCGGAGCCGCTTGGCCCTCTGACTCCGCCGCGCGAGCGCTGGATTTTCGATAAACTTGGTCGCTGACCCGGCTGAAAACGCGACGCGACGCCCGTTTTTATATCAAATGGCGCGTGCGTGCCCCCTTTTCAATGACGCATTGGCCGCGCTTTGCACGCAACGAACCGCCGCACCCGCCCCTTTCCAGGCCTGCGGACAGACGAGCCCTTCATTTAAAAAAATGTATCACAGCTTTCGAAGAAAATCAAAGGGCTAAGCCGCCCGAACTGCGGCGCCCGAATGGCGAGATCAAGCCTAACCCATTGATCGAACGCGACTATCTCGGGAGATTAATCACTTGTGAATAGTTTTTTGGCCACCGGCGGCCCCATCAGTCCCCCTGCCCCGGCTCGGGCGAAAAATAGGCGAGCTTTCCGGGCTTGCCGTCCCACTCCTTGGAGTCCGCCGGGGGCTCACGCTTGATCGTGATGTTTGGCCAGCTCTGCGCATAGTCGGCGTTGAGCTTGAGCCAGGACTCGAGGTCCGGCTCCGTGTCGGGCTTGATGGCCTCAGCGGGGCATTCCGGCTCACAAACGCCGCAGTCGATGCATTCGTCGGGATGAATGACGAGCATGTTCTCGCCTTCGTAGAAGCAGTCCACGGGACATACTTCCACACAATCCATATACTTGCACTTGATGCAATTTTCTGTGACGACGTACGTCATGGCCGACGACCTCTCCCTCGCGGCGCTTGCTAGCCGCTTTGCCGCGGCGACGCAAGCCGCGATATAGCGCCGACATCCCGCCGCGCAATGGGGCGCGCCGGCCCACGTCTGACGCGGCCCAAGACGGTTGGACATGAGCTGACCACATGGAAAAGCAAGAGGTTCCGATCACCCTGCCGCCACAGAAAATGACCGCACGGGCTCTGCTGCTCGGCGACCGGATCGACACGAGCGGCCTCGAGCGCGCAGATCTGGTGTCTACGTCGCCGCTCGCTTTTCACGCCGGCAAGGCGGGCTTCATCGTGCTCTACAGATTCGGAGTCGCCGTGCTCTTCGGTCTTTCGCCGCTCGAAGAAGACGAAGTCCTCGGGCAAGTCGGAGCGCGCGTGACGGGCGCGATCTCACGCCGGGACGACGAGACGCTCGTGCTTGAGATCGTCGCCGAGGCCGAAGAGAAGACGCTCGCCAACGGCCAGCTGTCGGTCAAGGACGCAACCGGGCCACGCCTGCTCGTCGTCGCCGACGCGCTCGCCAAAAGCGTCGCGCTCGCCCGCGACGAGCGCCGCGTCAACGCGGTGTTCGACACCATCGAGCCGTTCGCGGCGACGCTCGCGGCGACGGGACGTCCGCCCTGGAAGCGCCGAGCGATGCTCGAGCTCATCGGCCAGACGCTGCTCGTCCAGCACCGCGTGTCCGGACGCGTGGCCGTCGAAGACAAGCCCGACGTGCTCTGGGACCGGCCCGACCTCGAACGGCTTTATGCGCGCCTCGAGGACGAATATGAGCTCGCCGAACGCTCCCGCACGCTGAAAGCCAAGCTCGACGTTATCGGCGAGACCGCTCGCGCCTTCACCGAAATCATCGACGCCGACCGTTCGGTGCGGCTCGAATGGATCGTTGTGGTTCTCATCGGGGCGGAGATCTTCCTGTCTCTGTTCCAGATGATCTATTTCCGCGGTGGTCATTGAGGCGGCCCGCGGCTTGCAGCAAATCCGCGGACGCTGCTCGCGACGCCGGTTTGAAGCTTCGTGAATTCGCGCTAGAAGTCGCTCGTCGTCGTAGCCAACGTCGAGGTGCGGAAGATGAGCCAAACCGATTCGGACCTGCAGGATCTCGGCGCGCGCAAGGCTCCGGGACTAGACGAAATAGAGGCGCTCGCTCGACGCGTCTACGCGTCCTTGCCGTCCCGGTTCACGAGACTTTGCGAAGGGCTCGTCATAAGAGTGGAAGACTTTCCAGAAGATGAGATTCTCGAAGAGATGGAGTGCGAGACGGAATTCGATCTCCTAGGCTTCTTTCGCGGCCAGGGCCTGACGCAAGGCGAGCACCTCGCCCAGACTGGAGCCGAACCCAACATGATCTGGCTCTATCGCCGACCGCTGCTCGACTACTGGGCGGACGGCGAGGACACGCTCGGCGAAGTGGTGGCTCATGTTCTCATCCACGAGATCGGGCATCACTTCGGCTTGAGCGACGACGACATGGAGCAAATTGAAGAGGCCGCGGTGTGAGCGGGCGTCGGCGTCCGCGTCCCGAGCTCGGGGCCGTCGCCTGCTTCAGTGTTTGCCGATGGTCAGGGCGTCCTGATGCTGCTTGGCCGCGGACAGGGTCTCGGTCATATAGGTGTGGTCGTCGGCAAGATCGACCGCAGGCGTGCATTCGGGCTTGCATGAGTATGACTCCCGGTGCGGGCCGCGCAAGACCACGAGCTTGTCGTTCGCCGGCACGACCGTGATGAGGGACTCGCCGACCTGGAGTCCTGCGCCATCCAGCACGACAAGATTGGTCGTGCCGAAGCTCTTGCCGGTGATCACCATGAGCTGGTTGCTCTTCAGCATCGTCACGTCGGCGATGAGCGGATTGCCGATGACGAGCGTGTGCGCGCCCGGCGGAATTTTGACGACGCGCGCGTAATCGAGTTCGATCGTGATCTCCCGCTCGGCGTCTTTTGCTCGGACTTCGACGCCGCCCAAGAGCGTTCCAACGGCGAGCAGGGCGCCAAGGAGGAGGCGTCGCGAGGCAGGGCTGCGCCGGAACGGCGTTGAAAGCTTCATTTGGTCACCACGAGCGTTGTTCGGGCGGCGTGCTTGATGCGAGTCGCGCGTCAATCGCCGACGGCGCAACAAAATTTAAAGCATGGATTGGTGAATCAAAGCTGAATGACGACTGCGCCAAGAAACGCCAGCCATGAAAAATGCGACGAGGCAGCGACGCCATAGGCCTCTCGAGACGACGCGCAATGCGATGTAACGCCATCGTTAAATTTTGTTGACAGCGACCTGGAAACATCGCCGTGAAGCGTCATACCGCCGGTTTTTCAGTCTGTTGCGACGCATCGCTGCAGGGGCTCGGGGCGCAGATTCGGGCGTCCAAACGCGTGTTTCGTGGGGCGAACGCGTCAACTTGCTATTATGAAACAGGGTTTTGGCTGTCGGGGCAACATCTTTGAAAGCTTCTGCCGGCACATTCACGACTGTTCGGGCGAGGGAAACGCTCGCTGCGAACTCAAGGGTACTACTGAGCGAACCACCGGAGCACAATCATGAAGAACGTTTTCGCGCGCTTCGTCCAGGACGAGTCGGGCGCCACCGCGATCGAGTACGGCCTGATCGCGTCGCTGATCTCGATCATCGCGATCGCCGCTTTCAGCCTCGTCGGCAGCCGCCTGAAGCTCACCTTCTACGATATCGCCAACAACCTCTCCACGTCGTAATCACCGTCGACGTCTGGACAAAACAAAGCGGCTCCCGAGAGGGAGCCGTTTTTTATTTCAGGTCGACGCTCTAGCGCTGCTCCTTGGCAGGCGAAATGACTTCGACGCGCGCCGCTCGGTGTGGAATGAGCTGGACGCGATAGCGCGCGTTGCGGCACTCGACCAACCAGGCCGCGGAGTCCGGCTTGGAGTTCTCCAGGTCGCGAGCGGCCTTCACCGGCTTGTCGCAGCGGAAACGCTGCAGTCGGAGCTGCGCCGCGACGACGTCGGCCGCCTCCTGTTCCGCCGCCGGCGCGCCCTGCGTCGCGGCCAGAAGCGTCGCGGCCAGCGCCATTCTTCGAACCATTTGGCCTCCTTCCCTCCGCGCCGGAGGGAACGGCGACAGTCGGGCGCCGACGTCGTCCGCCTCAAGATTGAAGCGTCTTGCCCAGTCGTCCGGCCAGATCGACGACGAACTGCCAGGCGACGCGCCCCGAGCGCGCGCCCCGCGTGATCGACCACTCGAGCGCCTCGGCGCGAAGGCGCGCCTCCTCCAGTTCGAGCCCGTAGCGGCGCGCATAGCCGGAAACCATCGCGAGATACTCGTCCTGGCTACAATTATAGAACCCGAGCCACAGTCCGAAACGATCCGAAAGCGAAACTTTCTCCTCGACGGCCTCGCCGGGATTGATCGCGCTCGACTCCTCGTTCTCCACCATCTGTCGGGGCGTCAGATGCCGCCGGTTCGAGGTCGCGTAGAACACTACGTTCTGCGGACGCCCGGCGAGCCCCCCTTCGAGAGCGGTCTTGAGCGACTTGTAGCTCGCATCCAGCCCGTCGAAGGAGAGGTCGTCGCAGAACACGATGAAGCGAAACGGCCTTGCGCGCAAGGCGGCGAGCAGCAGAGGCAGGCTCTCTATGTCCTCGCGGTTGATCTCGACGAGCTTCAAGCCTTTCGTAGCGAGCGCGCCATGCACCGCCTTGACGAGCGAGGACTTGCCCATGCCGCGCGCGCCCCAGAGCAGTGCGTTGTTCGCTGGCAGCCCGCGCGCGAAACGCTCTGTGTTCGCGAGCAAGAGGTCGCGCGGACGCGCGATCCCCTCGAGCAGCTCGAGATCCACGCGGTTGACCCGCGCGACGGGCGCGAAGCCGGTCGGCGACGCATGCCAGGCGAAGGCCTCGGCCGCCTCGAAGTCCGGCGGCGGCGGGGGCGGCGGCGCGAGCCGCTCCAAGGCCTCGGCGATGCGCATGAGCAGCGCGGCTTGCTCTTGTCGCGTCATGACGCGAAGCCCGAGCCGCCGAGCATGAGATCTAGGTTCTGCGCCGCGGCGCCCGACGCGCCCTTGCCGAGATTGTCGAGCCGCGCGACAAGCAGCGCCTGACGGCGCGCTTCGTTGGCGAAGACGAAGACCTCGAGGTCGTCGGTGCCGTTCAGCGCGGTGGCGTCGAGCCGCCCCCCTGCCGGCGACCGAGCGACGCGCACATGCGGCGCGCCGTGGTAGTGTCGCGCGTAGGCGTCATGGAGCGCCCCCGCTGTCGGCCTTTTCGGCAGCGCGTCGAGAAACAGCGGGATAGACACCAGCATGCCCTGGCGGAAATTGCCGACGGAAGGAAGGAACAGGGGCCGGGTCTCGAGCCGAGCGTAGGAGACGATCTCCGGGACGTGCTTGTGCTCGAGCTCGAGCGCATAGAACTCGAAGGGCGGCGGCTCCCCGCGCTCATAGGCCTCGATCCACTGACGTCCGCGGCCAGAGTAGCCTGAGACGCCGTTGATCGTCAGGGGCGCGTCGGCCGGGAGGATCTCAGCGTCGACGAGCGGGCGCAAAAGCGCGATGGCGCCGCAGGCGTAGCAGCCGACATTGGCGACGCGGCGCGCGGCGGCGATCTTCTCCGCCTGGCCCGCGCAAAGCTCGGGGAAACCATAAACCCAGCCAGGCGCGATGCGATGCGCGGTCGAGGCGTCGATGAGACGCGGCGCGGCGTCGCCGAGCGCGTCGCAGAGCGCGACGGTCTCGCGCGCGGCGTCGTCCGGCAGGCACAGGATCGCGATGTCGACCCCGGCAAGCAGATCGCGCTTGGCGGCGGCGTCCTTGCGCAGCTCGCGCGCGATGGCGACGAGCTCGATGTCGGTTCGCTCGGCGAGCCGCTGTCGGATTTCGAGCCCCGTCGTGCCGGAGTCGCCGTCGATGAATATTTTCCTGGGCATGGAATTCGCCCTATGCTCTGCGGGGAGCACCGGCAATGCCGTCGCGCCGGGCGCTTGTCAACGGCGGCCTCGGCGAGAGATCATGGAGCGCGCCGCAGAGACTGGGAGATGCAAATGAGCCCCGATTGGCAATACCAGCTTCGCGTGAATCTGAGCGAAGCCGCAGCGGCGCTGGCGCGCCAGAACCCTTTTGACGAGAAGCTCGCGCCGCTGCCTCAGATTCTCGCGCGCCACGGCGCGACCCTGAAGAACCAATATGCGGCGTTCGCAGATTATTGCGCGGAGGCTGAGCGCAACGGCGTCGAGGCCTATCCGCTCTACAGATGGACAAAATCGGTCGTCGAGGACCCGGCGAAGCAAGCGAAATACGCTCTCGTCTTCACGCTCTACGTCGACGGCGAGGAAGTGTACGCCAAGGGGCGCGCCGACGCGCTCGAAGCCGATCTGCAGCCGCTCGTCGGCGGCGGGACGATCACGACGCTCGCCAGACACGACACCAATCCGGCGAGCAATCCCCAGCCGCCCGCCGGGCTGCGTTGAGCCTCGCGGCGGACGAAGCCCCCTCCCCCCATGGCGCGACGGAAAATCCGAGTCTACGCGCCAATCTTCGGAACCAACGCCAGGCGCGCCAGATGCGGAAACCACCCGTCTCGGCGCAGGTGAATGTGATGCTTTCCCTGCGAAAGCCGCAACATGGCCTCCGGATGCCACTTCAGATCGGGCGGATACCAGCCGCCCGTCGTATTCTCCGCAATTTCCAATTTGACCAACGCGTCATCAACGCGCATCTGGAGCGGTCGTTTCTCAGCTGCGCAGTATAGCGTCCAGAGCTCGTAGTCTCCCTCCTCGCATTCGAACTGTAGATGCAACGCGAAGTGCCGCATTTCGCCCGGCGTGACGGCGACTCCCTGTCCGTACTCGCTGTCAAACACGACGCCGTCGACCTGGGTCGCAGCCTCCACCGGAATGACCAGCGTGGCCCCGGGCGGGGTCGTCGACAGGTTCGGGTGCGGCCGAGCGACGCCTAAATCCGAAACGCCTCGGGCGTCGAGGCCTGTCCCGCGCTTCAGCAAATAGACTCGATCGTCGAAGACGAGATGATCGACCTCTTTTTGACGCCTCGCAAATATGTCCAGGCAACCCTCGAGCGTGATCCCGCGCCAATCGAAGATCATCGTCGGATAAATTTCGCTGTCGTCCGAACCGGACGTGCCAGTCTTGTCGAAGAGACGGAAATCATCGATGATGATCAGGTCGCACCATGCGCGTTCGGCGATCGCGGACAGCTCCTCGTAAAGAGGCACCTCTTTCGCGCCAAACGCTGTGTTGCCGCCCGCGAAATGGGCGTCCAGAAAGAAGACCGCAGGCTCGTCGATCTCGCCGCACAGCCGTTGAACTTCCGTCGCGGAGTCTCCGTTGATGAAAACGACATTGGCGTGATCGGAAAGCCGCGCCCGGGTCGCCAGATATATTTCCGGCGAGAGCTCGATCGTGTAGACCGTGCGGAATAATCGAGCGACGCGCTCAGTCGTATGGCCCAAAAAAGTTCCCGTTTCCACGAAAACGCTGAACTTCTCATTTGCGTCGCCAATATCATTGAGCGAAGCGCCCATCTCCATCTCCTGCGTAACGCGCGATATGGTGAATTACCCGCCGCAGGCCCCAACCTCCGGCTCCTGGATGAAAGCCCCCCTCCACGAGGAATCACATTACGCCGCTGCGTTGCGAGGTCAATCGTCGCCGCGCGACGGAAGGCGGGGCCGCTCGAGGGCGCGCCGCCCCCGCTCGTGAAATCCCAAGAAAGCCCTATTCCCGCAGCAGAACTCGTCTGCTTTGCTATATGACGGGCCCGCCGCGATTCTCGCGCCCGCCGCCGCCGTTCCGCTCGCCAAGGCCGACATGGACATCTTTCAGCACTTCCACGACCGCATCGCCGAAATCCTCGCCTCGATCTCGGCGCAGGGCCGCCTTCCGCCGCTCGATCCCGCGCGCTTCGTCGTCGAGCCGCCCAAGGAAGCGAGCCTCGGCGATCTGGCGACGAACGCGGCCATGGCCTTTGCGAAGGACGCCAGGCCTCACTTCCAAAGCCCCCGCGAACTCGCGACGGCGATCGCCTTCGCGCTCGCAGAGACCGAAGGCGTGGAGACCGCTGAGGTCGCGGGTCCAGGCTTCATCAACATCCGCTTGCGCGCGTCGGTCTATCACGACGTCGTGCGCGCGGCGCTTGGCGCGCCCGCCGAATTCGGCAGACCCCTGAAGGGCCGCGGCGCGCAGGACGGCAAGGTCAACATCGAATATGTCTCGGCCAATCCGACGGGCCCGATGCACGTCGGGCACGGGCGCGGCGCCGTGTTTGGCGATGCGCTCGCCAATCTGCTGGAATTCGCCGGCTCGGAGGTGACGCGCGAATATTACATCAACGACGCCGGCGCGCAGGTCGACGTGCTCGCCCGCTCCGCCTATCTGCGCTATCGCGAGGCGCTCGGCGAGGCGGTGACGATCCCCGAGGGCCTCTATCCCGGCGACTATCTCAAGAGAGTCGGCGCCGGGATCGCCGCAAAATACGGCGACGCGCTGAAGGACCAGCCGGAGAGCGAGTGGCTCGCGCCCGTGCGCGACATCGCCGTCGCAGCGATGATGTCGATGATCCGCGACGATCTCGCGGCGCTCGGCGTCACCCATGAGGTGTTCTTCTCGGAGCGCACGCTGCACGAAAAGATAAACGGCGTTTCGGATATCGACCGCCAGATCGAGGAGCTTCGCGCGCGCGGGCTCGTCTACGAGGGCCGGTTGCCGCCGCCTAAAGGCCAGCTCCCCGACGACTGGGAGGACCGCGAGCAGACGCTGTTCCGCACGAAGGAGTTCGGCGACGACACCGACCGGCCGCTGAGAAAATCCGACGGCTCCGCCACCTATTTCGCCGCCGACATCGCTTATCACAAGCAAAAGATCGACCGCGGCTACACGACGCTCGTCGACGTCTGGGGCGCCGACCACGGCGGCTATGTCAAGCGCATGACGGCCGCGGTCGCGGCGCTCTCCGGCGGCAAGGCGACGCTCGACGTGAAGCTGTGCCAGCTCGTGCGTCTCGTGCGCGCGGGCGAGCCCGTCAAGATGTCGAAACGCTCGGGCGACTTCGTCACGCTGCGCGAGGTCATCGACGAGGTGGGCGTCGATCCGGTGCGCTTCATCATGCTCTATCGCAAGAACGACGCGCCGCTCGAATTCGATCTCGCCAAGGTCATCGAGCAGTCGAAGGATAACCCCGTGTTTTACGTGCAATATGCCCATGCGCGCGGCAAATCCGTGTTGCGGCAGATGCTCGCGACCTTCCCGGACTTCGATGCGAGCCCCGAAGCGCTGAAAACAGCGCAGCTCGAGCTCCTGACCGATGTGGGGGAGCGCGAGCTCGAGCGCATGATCGCGCAATATCCGCGTCAGATCGAAGCCGCGAGCGCGGCGCATGAACCGCATCGGCTCGCATTCTATCTTCATGAGCTCGCGAGCTGCTGGCACACGCACTGGAACCGAGGCAAAGATCGGCCACAATTACGGATTGTTAATAGCGATGAGAGACATTTATCTACTGCGCGGGTCGCGTTGGTCGTATGCTTAATCGGCGTCTTGGCGTCGGGGCTGAAGCTGCTCGGCGTCGCCGCGCCCGACGAAATGCGTTGAGCCATCGGGCGAAGAGAGGCCGAGCGCATGAGGGAGCCTGCGCCTCGCCGTTCGATATCCGCCAACGTCATCACAGCGTAAGGTGAGCCATGCGTGAAGCGACAAAAACACGAGCGGCGATCGACATCGACGATTTCGAGCGCCGTCTGCGCGCCCCAGGCAATGAGCGAAAGCCAGCCGGCGACCCGCTGAGCGAGCTCGCGCGACTCATGCACGGCGACGAAGCCGGCGGGGATTCGGCGCGACGCCTCGACCATCTCTTTGCGGGCGAAAGCAACGACCGCGCCTTGGCCGGGCACGCCGGATCGTCTGCGGCCGACGAAGACTTCGCGGCCGAGCTGCGCGGGGCCTTCGACTCCGCTCACGACGCGCCGTCCGCACACGAGCCGGCTGCATACGCAGGATCCTTCCAGGCGCATTACGCAGAGCACGAGCCCGGCCGCGCCGACGCGGGCTGGGAGGACGATTCGGCATATTTCGACTATGCTGAAAAGCCGGCGCCGGCGACCGCGCCCAAGCTAAAACGGAAAAGCCTGAATCCCTTCAAGAGCCGCCCGCGTCCGTGGCACGCCGTCGCCGCGCTGACGATCGCAGGCGCGGGGATCATCTCATACAGCATCGCCCATCGGAGCGGCGTGATCGGCTCGCGCGAGATCGTGACGATTCAGGCGCCCGAGGGGCCCGTCAAGGTTGCGCCGCCGGCCGCCGAGGCGCAGTCCGCTCCCGACCAGGCGGAAAGCGCCGTGCTTGACCGCCAGGAGAGCGCGCCGGTTCAACGCGTCGTGACGCGTCAAGAGGAACCCGTCGAGCCAGCAGTCGAACCGCAAGCGCAAAAACCGGTGTTGAGCCAGCCGAAACGCGTGAAGACCGTGTCGGTGCGTCCCGACGGCACGCTCGTCGAAAATCCCGTTGTTCCGCCCGCCGTCGCAAGGGCGACTCAACCACCCCCGTCCGAGCCCGCAGCGAAACAAACCCCTGCGACGACCCCCAAGGCCACGGTCAAGCCGGTGACGCCCAAGCTGGAGTCGCTGAAGCCCGAGAAGCCGGAACACGCGGCCAAGCCGGAGACGCCGAAGCCCGAGAAGCCGGAACACGCGGCCAAGCCGAAACCGGCGCCGAAGGTCGCCGCGACAGAACCGCAGCAGGCCGAAGCGGCGGAGGCGCCGGAAGCAACCGAAACCCACGGCGCGGGCGGCTTCGCGGTGCAATTCGGCGCGGCGTCCTCCGAGGCCGAAGCGCGCGCTCTCATGAACAAGATCGCCGCCAAATATGGATCGAAGCTTGGCGGACGGCGTCCGACGTTCAAGATCGCCAAAGTCGGCGACAAGACCGTCTATCGCGTGCGCGTGCATGACCTGAGCAAGGAGTCCGCCACCAAGGTGTGCGGCGAGGTGAAAGCGGGCGGCGGGAACTGCTTCGTGGCCGGAGCCAACTGAGGAAAGAGCCGTTTTGACCCGCGCTTTCATCTGCGGCCTCTCGGGCGTCGCGCTGCTCCCCGAGGAAGCAGACTTCCTGCGCGACGCGGCTCCCTGGGGCGTCATCCTCTTCAAGCGCAACATCGGCGCGCGCGCGGATGTGCGCCGGCTCTGCGACAGCGTTCGCGAGGCTCTCGGGCGCAACGCCCCGGTCCTCGTCGATCAGGAGGGAGGACGCGTGCAGCGGCTCTGCGCGCCGCACTGGCGCGCCTACCCCGCCGCCGCAACCTTCGAGCGCGCGGCCGCATCGCTCGAAGAGGCCGAGGCGCTCGCGCGTCTCGGCGCCCGCCTCATCGCCCATGACCTGCGCGAGGTGGGCATCACGGTCGACTGTCTGCCGGTTCTCGACACTGCGCAGGAAGGCGCCCATGACGTGATTGGCGCCCGCGCCTACAGCCGCGATCCCGAGCGCGTGGCGCGGCTCGGTCGCGCTGCGGCGGAAGGCTTGCTTTCTGGCGGCGTGCTGCCAGTCATGAAGCACATTCCGGGGCATGGCCGCGCCAAGGCCGACAGCCACCTCGAGCTGCCGATCGTCGACGCGAGCCTCGCCGAGCTCGAGGCGGTCGACTTTGCGCCTTTCGCCGCAAATCGCGACCTTCCGCTCGGCATGACCGCGCATGTGGTGTTCACGGCGATCGACGCTCGCGCCCCGGCGACGCTGTCGAAGACCGTCGTCGAGCAGGTCATCCGCGGACGGATCGGCTTCGATGGTCTGCTCATGACCGACGACCTCTCCATGAAGGCGCTGTCCGGCGACTTTCGCAGCCGGGCGGAGCGAGCCATCGCCGCCGGCTGCGACCTCGTGTTGCATTGCGACGGCGACCTCGCCGAAGCCCGCGCCGTCGCTGAGGGCGCGCCGGAACTCGCGGGCGCGAGCCTGCGGCGGTCGGAGGCCGCGCTTGGCCAGCTCGACGCAATCGAGGATTTCAATCCTGTGGACGGGGCGCGCGCGTTCGAATTGGCGCTTGCCTGACCGCGGCGGAGCGGGAAAACTGCCGATAGGATGAGCAGATTCGCGCCGGGCGTGGAGCTGTTCCTTGTCGTTTCCTCACCGCGCTTGGGACCATGGCGAAGCAGCT
>DATHCI010000196.1:0-2092 GCA_035319645.1 Methylocystis sp.
GCTCATCGCCTATGTGACCGGCGCCGGCGCGGAACCGGCGGCGCTGCGGGCGGCGCTGGCGCGGGAGTTGCCGGACTACATGGTTCCGTCGGCCGTCCTGATCCTTGAGACGCTGCCGCTGACGCAAAACGGCAAGGTCGATCGCAAAGCGCTGCCGACGCCGGAGGCAATTGGGCAGGCGACCCGTCCCTACAAGCCGCCGCGCAACGCCGCGGAGGAGACGATCTGCCGCGTGTGGGCGGAAAGCTTGGGCCTGGAGCGCGTCGGGATCGACGACAATTATTTCGAGCTCGGCGGGCATTCGCTCCTCGCCATATCGCTCGTCGAGCGACTGCGGCGAGAAGGTCTCGACAGCGAGGTGCGGACGCTGTTTGCGCATCCGACTCCCGCGGGCGTCGCGTCGAAGATCGGCGCCTGCGTTGCGATCGACGTTCCGCCGAATCTCATTCCAGCAGGTTGCGTGGCGATCACGCCGGACATGGTGACTCTGGCGCAGCTCAGCCCGCAGGAGATCGACCATATCGTGGCCGAGGTTCCCGGCGGCGCGGCGAATATTCAGGACATCTATCCGCTGGCGCCGCTGCAGGAAGGGATGTTGTTCCATCACTTGCTGGCCCAGCGCGGCGATCCCTATCTCGTCGAGACCGTCTTGGGGTTTGTCTCGCGCAACCGGCTGGACGAGTTTCTCGCGGCGCTGCGGGCGGTCGTCGCGCGGCACGACATTTTGCGCACGAGCGTCGTTTGGGAGAATCTGTCCGAGCCGATGCAAGTTGTCTGGCGCGAGGCGCCGCTCGAGGTCGCGGAGATCGCGCTCGACCCCGACGTCGGGGACGCCGCTTCGCAGCTCAGAGATCGTTTCGGCTCGCGCGTCCACCAGATGGACCTTCGGCGCGCCCCGCTGCTTCGCGGCTTCTGCTGTCACGATCCGGCGGCCGATCGCTGGCTGCTGCTGCTGCTGACGCATCACCTCGCCGTTGATCACACGACGCTGGAGGTCGTGATCAGCGAGACGCGAGCGCATCTCTCTGGCGCGGCGCGGTCATTCGCCGCTCCGGCGCCGTTCCGCAACTTCGTCGCGCAGGCGCGCCTCGGCGTGACGCGAGAAGAGCATGAGGCCTTCTTCCGCGACATGCTTTCGGATGTGACGGAGCCGACGGCGCCCTTCGGCGTCTTGGACGTGCAAGGCGACGGTTCAGGAATCAAAGAGGCGCATCAATCGCTCGAGCCGGCGCTGTCGCGCCGAATACGCGCGCGGGCCCGGGCTCTGGGCGTCAGCGCGGCGAGCCTGCTGCATCAGGGCTTTGCGCTTGTCCTGGCGCGGCTCTGCGGTCGCTTGGACGTGGTGTTCGGAACGGTGCTGTTCGGGCGCATGCAAGGCGGCGCGGGCGCGGATCGCGCCGTCGGCGTGTTCATCAACACGCTGCCAGTGCGCGCGCGTTTCGAGACGCAGAGCGTCTCGGAGGCCATTTTGGGAATGCATGCTGTGCTGACGAAGCTCTTGCGGCACGAGAGCGCGTCTCTCGCCCTGGCGCAACGCTGCAGTGGCGTCGAGGCGCCGACGCCGCTATTCACGGCGCTCCTCAACTATCGTCACGTCGTGAGCGCGCCGAAAGCCGCTGAAGACGAGGCGACCGCCTGGGCGGGCGTCGAGAGCCCGCACAGCGAAGAGCGAACCAATTATCCCATCACGCTGTCGATCGACGACGACGGCGAAGGATTTGGGCTGACGTCGCAGACGGTAGGCGCGATCGATCCCGAGCAGCTGTGCAGCTGCGTTGTCACGGCGCTGGAAGGAATGATCGAAGCGCTGGAAGCGAGCGCGTCGAAGGCGGCTCGCCTGGTTGAAATTCTGCCGCCGCAGGAGCGGGCGCTGTTGCTGTCGGAGTGGACGGCGTCGCCGCGCGCCTATGCGGCGGCTGATTGCCTGCCTGCGCTGTTTGAGGCGCAGGCGGCGCGCGCGCCGGCTTCGATCGCGGTCGTCTACGAGGGCGAGGCGCTGAGCTATGGCGAATTGAACGCGCGCGCCAACCGGCTCGCGCATCGGCTGCGCGCCGAGGGCGTCGGGCCCGACGTTCTCGTCGGCCTCTGCGTC
>DATHCI010000197.1:0-2311 GCA_035319645.1 Methylocystis sp.
GCTCATCGCCTATGTGACCGGCGCCGGCGCGGAACCGGCGGCGCTGCGGGCGGCGCTGGCGCGGGAGTTGCCGGACTACATGGTTCCGTCGGCCGTCCTGATCCTTGAGACGCTGCCGCTGACGCAAAACGGCAAGGTCGACCGCAAGGCGCTGCCGGCGCCGGACATGAAAGCGCTGGCGGCGCAGCCTCACGCGGCGCAACGCGACCCGGTCGTGGAGGCGCTGTGCCGAATTTGGGCGGAGCTTCTGGAAGACGTCGAGCAGGTTGAAGCCAACGACAATTTCTTCGAGCTCGGCGGCCACTCGCTGCTCGCGGTGACGCTGATCGAGCGCATGCGCGAGGAGGGGCTCGAGAGCGATGTCGAGTCGCTGTTCGAGCATCCGACGCCTGCGGGGCTCGCAGCGACGCTCCGGGGCGGCTCCGCGGTGCGCGACGCGGTCGCGGAGAAACTTTGCAGGATTTGGGCGGAGGTCCTCGGCGTCGAGCGAGTCGAGCCGAACGACAATTTCTTCGAGCTCGGCGGTCACTCGCTGCTTGCGGTGACGCTGATCGAGCGCATGCGCGAGAAGGGGCTGGAGAGCGATGTCGAGGCGCTGTTCGAGCACCCGACGCCAGCGGGCCTCGCATCGAAGCTCGAAACCGGCGGGGGCGCAATCGTCCCGCCCAATCTCATTCCGCCGCGATGCGCCGCGATCACGCCGGACATGGTGACGCTGGCCCGGCTCAGCCAGGAGGAGATCGACCTCATCGTCGCCACGGTTCCCGGCGGCGCGGCGAATGTTCAGGACATCTATCCGCTGGCGCCGTTGCAGGAGGGAATGCTCTTCCACCACCTCTTGGCCGAGCAGGCAGATCCCTATCAGCTGGAGAGCATCCTCGCCTGCGCGTCGCGCGAGCAGCTCGAAGCCTTCGTCGCGACGCTTCAGCGCGTCGTCGCGCGCCACGACATTTTGCGCACGGCCATCGTCTGGGAGGGACTGTCGGAGCCGATGCAGGTGGTCTGGCGCGAGGCGCCGCTCGCCGTCGAGGAGATCTCGCTCGACGCCGCGCGGGACGCGCTTGAAGCGCTGCAGGCTCGCCGCAAACAGGCGGACTGGCGGCTTGACGTGCGCCAGGCCCCGATGCTGCGCGTCGCGTATGCGCGCGACGCGGCAAAGGATCGCTGGGTCATCTGCGTCGCGTATCATCATCTGGTCGACGACGGCAGGACCCTCGCGCTGGTCGGCGAGGAGATGCTCGCCGATCTTGCCGGCCGCCGCGAGGAGAACGCGCCGGCGCCGCCGTTCCGGGACTTCGTGGCGCGGACGCGTGTCTCGACCAGGCGCGAAGAGCAGGAAGCCTATTTCCGGTCGCTGCTCGGCGACGTGGCGGAGCCGACGACCCCCTTCAACCTCTCGCAAGTCGAAGGCGACGGTTCAGGCGTATCCGAGGCGTCGCTCGAGCTCGAGACCGAACTCAGCTTGCGCTTGCGAGCGCGGGCGCGCGCGCTTGGCGTGACCCCGGCGAGCCTCATTCATTTGGCCTTCGCGCTGGTGCTTGCTCGGACCTCGGGACGCAGCGACGTCGTGTTTGGGACGGTGCTGCTCGGCCGCATGTACGGCGGCGCCGAAGCCGATCGTGGCGTTGGCATCTTCATCAACACGCTGCCGCTTCGCCTGCCGCTCGGCGCCATGAGCGTCGCGGCGGGCGCGCTGGAGACGCAGACGCGATTGAGGGGGCTGCTTGCGCATGAGCACGCCTCGTTAGCCCTGGCGCAACGCTGCAGCGGCGTCGAGGCGCCGACGCCGCTGTTCTCGGCGCTTCTCAATTATCAGCATGCTCCGCTCGTCGTGGAGTCGGAGCGGCGTTCGTCCGCCGGGATCGAGACGCTTCGGGGGCAGGAGGGCCGCACCAATTACCCGCTGACCCTGTCGGTCAGCGATTACGGCGAGCGATTCTCACTCGACGCGCAGACGCAGAGTCCGCTCGCGGCGGAGCGGCTCAACGCTTTCATGCAAGCGGCGCTGGAGCGGCTCGTCTCGGCGCTGGAGGAAGCGCCGGGGACGCGGCTCGTCGATATCGACGTCCTGCCGCCGCAAGAGCGGGCGCTGTTGCTGTCGGAGTGGACGGCGTCGCCGCGCGCCTATGCGGCGGCTGATTGCCTGCCTGCGCTGTTTGAGGCGCAGGCCGCGCGCGCGCCGGCTTCGATCGCGGTCGTCTACGAGGGCGAGGCGCTGAGCTATGGCGAATTGAACGCGCGCGCCAACCGGCTCGCGCATCGGCTGCGCGCCGAGGGCGTCGGGCCCGACGTTCTCGTCGGCCTCTGCGTC
>DATHCI010000198.1:0-2746 GCA_035319645.1 Methylocystis sp.
TCGCTTGGTTGCCGCGACGAAGGCGCCATGCCTCGCCGCGCGCCCCATAGAATCTAAACCGCTCGCGCGGTAGGCGTGGCTAGCGGGCGGTGAGGGCGCGCGAGCAAGGAAAACCCGGCAAGTCGGCGCTGTCTCAAGATCGTGGGGTTCAACCCCATGCGAGACAGGAGCTTTCGCGATGTCCGACAAGCCTATCAGCCCGTTGCGCCAGCGCATGATCGACGACATGACGGCGCGCCGGTTCAAGGCGAAGGTTCAGAAGGATTACGTCCGGCACGTGAGGACCTTCGCGGCCTTCCTCGGCCGGTCGCCGGACACGGCGACGAGCGAGGACCTTCGCCGATATCAACTGCACATGGCGCAGCAGCAGGTCAGCCCGTGGTCGATCAACGCCGCCATCGCCGCGCTGCGGTTCTTCTTCACCGTGACGCTCGAACGGCCCGACCTCGTTCGTCCTCTGAGGCTCGTGACCGAGCCGCGCCGGACGCCGGTGGTGCTGAGCCCGGAGGAGGTGGCGCGTCTGCTCGAAGCCGCGCCAAGCCTCAAGTACAAGGCCGCGCTCAGCGTCGCCTATGGCGCAGGCCTTCGGGTGTCCGAGGTCGCGAACCTGAAGGTGTCCGACATCGACAGGGAGCGCATGACGCTCAGGGTCGAGCAGGGCAAGGGGCAGCGGGATCGCACGGTGATGCTGTCGCCGCGACTGCTCGAACTGTTGCGTGAGTGGTGGCATGCGGCGCGGCCTCAGGTCTGGCTCTTCCCCGGCCAGAACCCGATCAATCCGATCACCCCGCGCCAGCTCAACCGCGCCGTCACCGCCGCCAAGGACCTGGCCGGCATCTCCAAGCGCGTTTCGCCGCACACCCTGCGACACAGCTTCGCGACCCACCTGCTCGAACAGGGCGCCGATATTCGCGTAATCCAGGTGCTGCTCGGACATGCGAAGCTGGAGACGACGGCGCTCTACACCCGCGTCGCCGTCAACACGGTCCGCGACATCAAGAGTCCGCTGGACCGGCTGGGCGTCAAGCTGACGAAGCGAACGCCGCCCGGCTGACCAGGGCCGCGTGGCGCGGCCTCCCCTGGAGGTCGCCGACGTCTTTCGCGCCCATGGGGCGGCGTGGCGAAAGGCCAACGCCGGGCGCGTGAGCCTCGACCAGTTGAAGGCGATGTCGGCGATCGAGGCTTGTCGAACTGCCGCGCTCGGCGGCCACGTCGAGCGCTGCGAGGACTGCGCGCACGAACGGATCGCCTACAATTCCTGCCGCAATCGCCATTGCCCGAAGTGCCAGGCCGCCGCGGCGCGGCGATGGCTGGAAGACCGCGAGGCGGAGCTTCTGCCGGTTCCCTATTATCACGTCGTCTTCACCCTGCCGGCCGCGATCGGCGCGATCGCGTTCCAGAACAAGGCCGCGGTCTACGACCTCCTGTTCAGGGCCGCCGCCCAGACGCTCACCGCCATCGCCGCCGACCCGAAGCATCTCGGCGCGCGCATCGGCCTCACCGCCGTCCTGCACACCTGGGGCTCGGCGCTGACCCACCATCCGCACGTCCATGTCATCGTTCCCGGCGGCGGCCTCGCGCCGGACGGGTCGCGCTGGCTCGCCTGCAAGCCAGGCTTCTTTCTACCGGTGCGCGTTCTGTCGCGCCTGTTCCGCCGCCTCTTCCTCAACGGCTTCGCAGCCCTGCACGCGGCCGGACGCCTCACGTTCTTCGGCGACCTCGCCCCGCTTGCCGACAAGCGCGCCTTCGACGCCGCGCTCGCGCCGCTGCGCCGCTCCGAGTGGTTCGTCTACGCCAAGCGGCCGTTCGCCGGACCGCAGGCCGTCCTCGCCTATCTGTCGCGCTACACCCATCGCGTCGCCATCTCGAATTCGCGTCTGATCCGGCTCGACGACAAGGGCGTCGCCTTCAAGTGGAAGGACTACCGCATCAAAGGCCGCGACCGGCTCAAAACCATGACGCTCGACGCAGCCGAGTTCATCCGCCGCTTTCTCCTGCACGTGCTGCCGAGCGGCTTCCACCGCATCCGCCACTACGGCCTCTTCGCCGGCGCGGTTCGAGCGGACAACATCGAGCGCGCCCGATACTTGCTCGCCGCCTCCAAGGCCTCGCCCGAGAGCGCGCGGGCCAGCGCCGACAGCGACGCTGAGCCGCCTTCGTCCTTCCTGCGATGCCCGTGTTGCGGCGGCCGGATGATCATCGTCGAGACCTTCGAAGGCCCGCGCCCCGCGCGACCGCCATCCCCGAGCCGGATCAGGATCGACACCTCATGACCCTCACGCGTCGCGCCTCGATACCTCGATCGCTTTCGCCTCCAGCCGCGCGCCGGATCAGGACGGCGATATCCTCACAAGCCTCGGCAGAGCCTCCTTGCGCGTCTCCCCGCGCTCACGCCTCGCATCTGCGCGATCGGACACGCTCGCCGTCATCCTTGCGATCGACGAAATCCTCGCCGCGCCGCTTCAACGCCGACCCCGGCGCTCCGTCCCCGACCCGCAAATCGCCATAGGGCGCTCCCAACAGGAGCCCTTCCGTCCCGCGGTTTCCTCCTTGGGAGGCTTTCGAACGCCGGCCCCCGGCGCCTCGCCCCACCGTCGCAAAAGGCCGGCGCCCGAAACCCTTCACCATTTGCGACCTACTTCGCTTTGCGCCGAGCATCGATTTGAGCCGCGTCTCACGTGCGCCGTGACGCGGGCGAGGGTCGCAACGCCAGCCGACGCGACGGCGAGGGCTGGCGCATGAGCCG
>DATHCI010000199.1:0-22749 GCA_035319645.1 Methylocystis sp.
CAGGCCGAAATCGCGCCCCAGCCTTCGCCGCCAAACCGCAACATTCCTCAAATCCAATCAATATCAGCAATTAATGCCTTGACCGCAGCCACGCCCGCTCCGCGAACGCAGCACAAAAAAATCCGCGCGCGAAACCTCGCGGGGTTCGGTTTTTGGAGAAGGAAGATCGCCTCGGGCGCCGGACGGCCGGCTAACGGTCCGCGCGCCAGGGGCCTATCCCGGTGAGGTCGGCGGCCGCGGCGGCTTCCCCGACGCGCACGCCGCCCAGCACGAGATCGGGCGCGATCTCCGCGAGCGGCGCGAGGACGAAAGCGCGCGAGAACAATTCTTTATGCGGAATGGTCAAATCGGGATCGTCGAGGATGGAGTCGCCCAAGAACAGAATGTCGACATCGATGATCCGTGGCCCCCAGCGGCGGCTCGGAACGCGCCCCATGTCGGCCTCGACCCGCTTGACCGCCGCGAGAAGCGCATAGGCGGACATTTCGGTCCAGCCGATCGCGCAGGCGTTGGCGAAGTCTTCCTGCTCGGTGACGCCCCACGGCCTTGTCCGGTAGATTCGCGAGATGGCGTCGAGCCGCGCAATCTCGCGTTCCTGCAGCAGCCGCAACGCGGCGCCGACATTGGCGTAGGCGTCGCCCACGTTCGAGCCGATGCCGAAACCGACGCGCGTCGCGCCCATCCTCCATACCCCCGTCACTGTTCCCGCAGCGCCTGCAGCACGGCGAAAGCCGCCTTGTGCTCCGCGACGTCGTGCACGCGAAACGCTGCGGCGCCGCGGCCAAATGCGAAAATATCCGCGGCGATCGTGCCGACGAGGCGACCGCTCGCCTGCCCGTCCGGCAGATCTCGGAAGATCGACTTGCGCGACACGCCGATGAGGACCGGAAAGCCCAGGGCGACGAGACGCGGCGTGGCGCGTAGCGCGTCGTAATTCTGCTCGCGCGTCTTCCCGAAGCCGACGCCGGGGTCGAGCAGGATGCGGTCATCTGAAATTCCCGCGCGCGAGGCGAGCTTCAGGGAGCGCTCGTAAAATCGCAACATGTCCGAAACGATGTCGAGTGTGGGGTCGGTCTCGTGTCGGTTGTGCATGACGACGAGACCCGCGCGCGCCTCGGCGACCACCTCGGCCATGCCCGGGTCGCCCTGCAGGCCCCAGACATCGTTTATGACCGCCGCGCCGGCGTGCAAGGCGCGGCGCGCCGTCTCGGCCTTGTAGGTGTCGACCGAAACGGCGGCGCCGGCGCGCTCGAGGACGATCGTAAGCGCAGGCTCGAGCCGGGTCCACTCGAGCTCGGGACTTATCGGCGAATGGCCGGGCCGCGTGGACTCCGCGCCGATATCGATGATGTCGGCCCCATCGGCGACGAGCTTTTGCGCCTGAGCCAATGCGGCGCCGGGGGCGGCGAAGAGACCTCCGTCCGAAAAGGAATCGGGGGTCACGTTCAGAATGCCCATGATCGCCGGCCCGCCGGCCCGGACGCGCGCGAAAAACGCCGCGCCGGCCGCACGCGCGTCCCGAGTGGCCCCTGCCAAAACGTTTCCTCTCTCCTCGCCGTCCCGCTGTCGCCGCACGATCCCGTCAGTCGTCATACTTCAGGTAAGCGAACCGCAAGTCGGTTTCCGGCGTCCCTTCCAGCGCCCCGCCTTCCTTCGCGGGGCGCCAGGTGAGGAGCTCCTCGATCTTGCGCGCCAGCGCGAGGTCCTTCTCGGTGACGCCCTTGGCGGTGTGCGTCATCAGCTTCACCTCGACGAAGGCGTAGGAGGCCGCGATATCGGGGTGATGCCAGGCGACCTCAGCGAGATGTCCGACGGCGTTTATCGCGAGCAGCGTGCCCTTCCAGGAATTCGTTCGATATTTGCGGCGAATCCAGCCGTTCTCGTAACGCCAGTGGCTCAATGCTCCTGTGAGGCGCTCGGCGATCTCGCTCTCGGAGTAGACATGCTCCTTCCCCGTCATCTCGTCCTCCAACGCCGTCGCGCCGGCCTCCCCGCGCCTATTGCCATTATCGCGCGGGCGCCGTAACCGCGCAATCGTCCTTGACCCAAGAGAATGGGCGCATGTCGGCAACGTCGAACGTCAATGAAGTCCGCATCGCCGCCACGGCCCGGCTTCACCTCGGTTTCCTCGACCTCGACGGCGGCGTCGGGCGCAAGTTCGGCGGCCTTGGCCTTTCACTGAGCGAACCAAGGACACGATTGACGCTGACGCGCTCCTCGGACAATCGCGTCGAGGGCGCGGAGGCTTCGCGAGCGGCGAGCCTGCTCGCGCGCGCCCAAGCGGCGCTCGCGCCCAATGCGCGCCATCGCCTCGTGGTTCATGAGGCGATCCCCGCGCATGCGGGGCTCGGATCCGGCACGCAACTGGCCCTGTCGGTCGCCGCGGCGGTAAGGCGGTTGGAAGATTTGCCCGCGGACGCCGACGGCGACGCCGCGCTGCTCGACCGCGGGGCGCGCTCCGGCCTCGGCGCAGGCTTGTTTCGTCTCGGAGGCTTCGTCGTCGACGGCGGACGCGGCGCGGCGCAACGGCCGCCGCCGGTCGTTTGCCGCCTGCCCTTCCCCGAGGACTGGCGCATTTTGCTGGTGTCGGACCCGAAGGCTGAGGGGCTCGCCGGCGACGGAGAGCG
The DNA here is from genome assembly GCA_035319645.1 of Methylocystis sp. Classification (GTDB taxonomy): domain Bacteria; phylum Pseudomonadota; class Alphaproteobacteria; order Rhizobiales; family Beijerinckiaceae; genus Methylocystis. The sequence continues at coordinate 2,628 of DATHCI010000199.1, forward strand.
TGAAGCCTTCGCGCAGTTGCCGGCGTTTTCCGCCATCAAGGCCGGGGAAGCCTGCCGCCGCGTGCTGATGCAGGCGCTTCCCGCCCTCGTCGAGCATGACATCGCCGCGTTCGGCGAAGCCATATTCGCGATCCAGTCGATCATGGGAGATCACTTCGCGCCGGCTCAAGGCGGAAGACATTTCGCGAGCGCGGCAGTCGAATCCGCCGTCGCGCGTCTCGTGGCGGCCGGGGCGGTCGGTCCGGGCCAGAGTTCGTGGGGGCCGACCGGATTCGCCTTCGTCGCCAGCGAGGCCGAGGCTTGCGCCATCCGCGATCGCCTCCGTCCGGAGCTCGAGGCCCAGGGCTTGCGCGTCGACATCGCGAGCGGATTCTCCCGTGGCGCAAAGATTGACGCAGCCTATGCGCGGGTCGCCTGAGGAACGGCCGGCTCGCGGCATGCCCCTCCTCCTGCCGCGCGACTTTTCGAAAGACGACGAAGCGTGATATGGAGCGCCACCGGCCATGGCGCGGCAATCCTCGGGCGCGAGGATTCAATTGGCCCGTTCCAACGCGTCGGCGGAAGCTCTCTGGGCTTTTGGATCGTCGCTTGGAAACGAGAAGCAAGAACAAACAACAGGACTGTCGGCATGGCGATCAACTTACCAGCCAATTGGCCCAATTCGACGCCGAAGGCGATCTACGACATCCTCGCGCTCAACGGCGGACAGGACAAGCTGCCCGTCGACACGCGCTTGCTGGGCGGATTTGCCGCGCTTTACGCGTTGCTTCAGGTGGCCGTGCACCTGCTCGAGCACAGCTTCGCCTCCTCGTTGGCGTTTGGAGCGACATCCGCCGCGCTGCTCGGCGCAGCGACGGCCGCAACGCTCATCTCCTATCAGCGACGCGATATCCTCGTGCAGACGCTGACGGCTTTGACCGCGACCGGCGCCCTGGTCGCCCTGGTTTCGGTCTTTCTGCACTTCGTTTTCGCCGCCGCATTGCCGCCGCCGCTCCCGACGCACCGCCTTGTGAGCTTCTTGCTCTTCCCGATCGCGGCGTGGAAGGTCTTCGCCTTCGCGTACATCTACAGGCACGCGCGCGTTCGACTTGTTCCGGCCTTCGCGCTGGCGGCGGCCATCGTCGTCGTTGAATATTGGATCTTGGCCGACTTGATCCGCTGAGTCCGCGCCGAGCGCGCCTCAAGGCGTCGCGCGTCGCCGCTCCAAGGATCGAAAGCTGCGAGGATTAAACCGGCATTAAGCATAATCCTTCATCCTTGCTTCAACACTCCTGCAGCGACCCCGATTGGTCGGGCGGGCGGAGAGCAAGGACAAGGAAAATGGCTTCAGTGGTTTCCCGCGCCTTGGCGCGCGCGCTTACGGCGATGGTCGGCGGGCTCTTCGCGGGTCAAGCCCTGGCCGCGGACATGCCTTTCCTTTCGGCTCCGGAACCCGCGCCCATCAATCAGCCGGTGGAGTTCGGCTCCGGCTGGTATCTGCGCGCCGACATCGGCTATGAAAACACCCAGGCCCCTGTCGTGTCCGCCGATTTTCCCATCAATGTCGACCGACTGAGCAATGCGACGGGCGGCATCGGATTCGGATTTCAGTTCAACAGCTGGTTCCGCACCGACCTGTCCCTCGATCGCTCGGTTCTCGGTCAAAACGGGCCGCTCGCCAGCATCTACTGCCCTTACGGCAACGTGGTGAACGTCACGCCCGTGAGCGGCAACGCCTTCCAAGGCTATCTCTACAACCCCAACGAGACCTGCACGCCCTACATCCAAAGTCATGTGAATCGCAGCTCGCTCATCGCGAACGCCTATTTCGACATCGGCAATTGGTACGGGATCACGCCCTATGTGGGCGCCGGCGTCGGCCTGTCCTACCTTCAGTCGAGCTACACTCAGGCATATTTCGAGAACGCCAGCGGGACGCTTTGGGCGCCCAATCTCGCTCAGACCGGCACGACGCCGACCTGGTGGCAGTTCTGCGGCTTCAACAATCAGGTCTGCCAGGTTTTCGTAAACCAGCAGTACCCATTCGCGCAGATCAACGGGAACGGCAGCGGCTCCAAGAAGGTCGTCAGATTCGCTTGGGACGCAACGGCCGGCGTGAGCTACGACATCTCGCAAAACCTCAAGCTCGACCTCAACTATCGCTTTTTGGGGTCGGGCAGCCTGACCAGTCTGCCGAGCTTCCTGACGGGCGCCGCTCCCGTAAGCAAAGAGCTTTACTCCCAGGAGGTCCGCGTGGGCCTGAGAATGCTGACCGATTGAGCGGACGCACGGAGCGCCGGAAGTCTGGCGGCAAGCCGCTCCCTTTTTCGCGACGCGCCTCGATGGGCCGCTTTTGGTCAAGGACGGCCCAAAATCGTCCTTGCTTCGCTCAAGCGCCGCAGCGCCGATTCCACGGATGAGCTCGCCGGCGCCGGCCGCATCCGCATTTCTGAACCAGGACGCAATCCATCTCAATCGCGGCCAAGCTCGCATCGAGGTTGACCGGCGTAAATATCGCGGGGCGACGCCGCAGCCCGCTCGAAGCGCCGATGCGCGCGGATGATGTCGCTCATCAGGAAGACCGCGCGGACTTCGACGCTGCGCCGATCAAGACCCATGGCCGCCTCCCTGGCGTCGCTTGGACTTCGACGGGGTCGACGGGACAAAAATCGCTGGCGCTCCTCTCGGCCCGGCGCCGTCTGGCGGCTGTCATCTGGCGGCTTGCGCTCCGTCGACGATCGCGCTCTAATGCAGCTGCGGCGAACAGGCGGACGCAAGTCGCCGCGCGGCTCTATGGATTTTAGAGCGCAACGAGAACAACAGGATAGAAAATGTCCGAGCGTGCGCAGAACCTTCAAGACACTTTTTTGAATTTCGTTCGCAAGAACAAGGTTCCGCTGACCATCTTCCTGGTCAACGGGGTCAAGCTGCAGGGGATTGTGACATGGTTCGACAATTTCTGCGTGCTGCTGCGACGGGATGGACACTCGCAACTCGTCTACAAGCACGCGATCTCGACGATCATGCCCGGACATCCGATCCAAATGTTCGAACCGACTGACGAAGCCGAGGTCGTGGAAAAGTTGAGATGAAGGGAAGCCGACGTCAGGCGCGGGCGCATTGAGCGAAAAGGTCCGCACTCAATTGGACTCGCGGGGCGACAGAGCCCGGACGCGCGCGCTCGTCGTCGGCCCGTATCCGACGCGCGCCAAGGATGCGGGGCGAGCGCCCATCGCACGGCTCGCCGAGGCTGCGGGCCTTGCCCGAGCGATCGATCTCGAGATCGTGGACAGCATCCTCATTGCGCTCTCCGAGGTCCGGCCCGCGACTTTTCTCGGCAAGGGAAAGGTCGAGGAGATCGCCGAAATCGTCAAGTCCGGCGAAATCGGCCTCGTCACCATGGACTGCGCGCTTTCGCCTGTGCAGCAGCGCAACCTGGAAAAGGCCTGGGAAACGAAAGTCATCGACCGCACCGGCCTGATCCTGGAGATATTCGGTCGCCGCGCCCGCACGAGCGAGGGCGCGCTGCAGGTCGAGCTCGCTCATCTCGATTATCAGAAATCGCGGCTCGTGCGCAGCTGGACCCACCTTGAGCGCCAACGCGGCGGCTTCGGCTTTCTCGGCGGCCCCGGCGAGACGCAGATCGAGACCGACCGTCGGCTCATCGAGGAACGGATGCGCCGAATCGAGCGCGAGCTCGACAAGGTCAAGCGCACGCGCGCCTTGCATCGCAAGACGCGCCAAGCCGTCCCCTACCCCGTCGTCGCGCTCGTAGGCTACACCAACGCCGGCAAGTCGACCCTGTTCAATCGTCTTGCCGGCGCCGGCGTGCTGGCGGAGGACCTGCTTTTCGCGACGCTCGATCCCACGCTGCGCCAAATCCGCCTGCCGCACGGCGCCAAGGCGCTGCTCTCCGACACGGTGGGCTTCATCTCCGACCTGCCGACGATGCTGATCTCGGCCTTTCGCGCCACGCTCGAGGAGGTGACGCAGGCGGACGTGATCCTCCACGTTCGCGACGCCTCGCACGAAGACTGGGAGGCGCAGGGTCGCGATGTGGAGAGAATTCTCGAGGAGCTCGGGGTTTCCGGCGAAAACCGCAAGCCGACGATCGAGGTTTGGAACAAGATCGACGCGCTTCCGTTCGAGCGGCTCGCGGGCCTGCGGCTCGCGGCGCAGCGCAAAGAAGGGGCGACCTCCAAGACTCTGGTCTCGGCCTTGACCGGCGAGGGGCTCGACGCGCTGCTTCTGGAAATCGAGCGGCTGCTCTCCGAGGGCCGCGTGACGCGGGAGATCACGCTCGACCCGGCCGACGGCGAGGGTCTCGCCTGGGCCTACGACCATGCAGAGGTTTTGGCGCGCACGACGCTGCCGGACGGCGCACAGCGCTTGCGGCTGCGGGTGCCGCCGAGCCGGGCGGGCGAGCTGGAGCGCCGCTTTCCGCAGGGTGAAGCCCCAGGCAGGGCGCCGCGTCGCGGCAGGGCGTCGTGAGAGACGCGCAACGCCAGCTCGCGCTAAATTCCGACATAATCGCTCGTGATTCCAAGTTGCCGCGTTGTCGCGGCTCCCTGTCAGAAAGGCGCCTGTCCCGTGCTCAACTCCGGCTTTGCGTTCTCCTGGTCCCGTCGGCGTCTGCTCACGGACGCCGCCGTCGCCGCGGCGGCGATCGCCGCGCCCCGCCGTCTTCTCGCAGCGGCGACCAATGTACCGCCGCTCGCAGAGGGCGAGACGGAGAGCTATGCCCTCTCTCTCTTCGGCGAGGCCGGAGAACGGGAGGACTTCAAGGCGTTTGGCTACGTCAATGCGAACGCGCCAAAAGGCGGAACTCTCGTGCTTCAGCCCCCGAGCGGCGGCGGCGGCGGCAGCTTCGACTCGCTCAATAATTTTATCTTGCGCGGCAATCCCGCGATTGGCGTGCAGGCGATCTTCGATACGCTGTTGACGGCGAGCCTGGACGAGCGCGACGTCCTTTACGGCCTCGTCGCCAGGCGCGTGCGCGTCTCGGCCGACAAGCGGACATACACGTTCTTCCTGCGTCCCGAGGCGCGCTTTCACAACGGCTCGAAGCTCACGGCGCATGACGTGGCCTTCTCGCTCAACATCGTCAAGAATGAGGGAAGCCCCGTATATTCTCAGCTCCTGAAGCAGATGGAGAGCGCCGAGGCGCCTGCGGACGACGTCGTGGTCGTGCGCCTCACGGAGCAACGCAGCCGCAACATGCCCATCATCGTCGCCGGCATGCCGATCTTCTCCAAGGCCTATTACACAACGCACAAGTTCAACGAGACGACGCTCGAGCCGCCGCTCGGTTCGAGCGCATACAAGATCGGCGCGCTTCAGGGCGGGCGCTATATCGAATATGTGCGCGTCGCCGACTATTGGGCGAAGGATCTGCCGGTCAACGTCGGGCAAAACAATTTCGACGTCATCCGCCATGAATACTATTCCGACCGCACCGTCGCCTTCGAGGCCTTCAAGGCGGGCTCGATCTATGTGCACGAAGAGAGCTCGGCGGCCGGCTGGGCGAAGGGCTATGATTTCCCGGCCGTGCATGAAGGCCGGGTCAAGCGCGACGTGGTGCCCGACCACAGCATCTCGAGCACGCAGGGGCTCTTCTACAACGTCCGTCGCGAGGCCTTTCGCGATCCGCGCATTCGCGAGGCGCTCGGCTACGCGTTCGATTTCGAGTGGCTGAACCACAATCTGATGTTCGACGCCTATAAGCGCGTCACGTCCTTTTTCGAGAACTCGGATCTCAAGGCCGAGGGGCCGCCGAGCGAGGCCGAGCGCGCGCTGCTTGAGCCTTATCGCGACAAGGTCCCGGCGGAAGTCTTCGGCGAGCCTTTCCGCCCACCGGTGTCCGACGGCTCGGGACAGGACCGCAATCTCCTGCGCAAAGCGACCCAATTGCTGCTCGCCGCGGGCTGCGCGCAGAAGGAGGGCGCCATTCTGCTGCCGAGCGGCAAGCCGTTCGAATTCGAGATCATCGAAGTGGAGCCGGCGCTCGAGCGCGTGACGCAGCCGTTCATAAAGAACTTGAAGCTCATCGGCGTGAACGCACGGATTCGCTTCATCGACTCCGCGCAATACAAGCGTCGCCTCGACGACTTCGACTTCGACATGATGTCGCTGCGATGGTCGATTTCCTATTCGCCAGGCGACGATCTGGCGGCCTTCATGGGCTCCGCCGCCGCCTCGGTCAAAGGCTCGCAAAACTACATCGGCGTCGCCGATCCCGTCGTCGACGCGCTGATCGACAAGGCGAGCGTCGCGCGCACGCGCGCCGAGCTGCAGGCGGCGATACGCGCGCTCGACCGCGTGCTGATCGCCGGGCGCTACTGGATCCCGGCATGGTACAACGGCGCGTTCCGCATCGCCTATTGGGACGTGTTCGGGCGCCCGGAGCGCGCGCCGAAATTCGATCCCGGCATCTCTTCGACCTGGTGGTGGGACGAGGAGAAGGCCAAGAAGATCAACTTCCGGGGCGCAACGAAGTGACGCTGGGCGTCGCATCGCCCATCTGGTCCCGACGCCGCTTCTGCGAGGCCGTCGCTTCGAGCCTGATTTTCGCGCGGAGCGGCGTCGCCGCCGCCGAAGAGCCGCGCGAGAGCGCGCGGCGCGATGCGCCAGAATCGGTCGAGAGCCACGGCCTCTCGATCTTCGGCGATCTCGCCGAAGCCCCCGACTTCAAGCATTTCGCCTATGTCGATCCGAAGGCGCCGAAGGGCGGCGCGATCGTCGTCGAGCCGCCGCCCTACAAGAATTCCTCCTTCGACTCGCTCAACGGCTACATCCTGCGCGGCAACCCCGTATCCGGGCTGGAGCTGCTGTTCGACACGCTCATGGCGGGCAGCCTCGACGAGCGCGACGCGCTCTACGGCCTCGTCGCGCACAAGGTCGCGATCTCGCCCGATCGCCTGACCTACAAATTCTTTCTTCGCCGCGAGGCGCGGTTCCATGACGGCTCGCCGTTGACCGCGCATGACGCGGCGTTCTCGCTCAATCTTCTGAAGCGCGACGCGCATCCGCTGATCGCGCAGCCCCTGCGCGAGCTGGAGAGCGCCGAGGCCGAAGGCGACGACGCGCTCGTCGTCAAGCTCTCGCCGGGTCACGCGCGCGAGCTGCCGATCGTCGTCGCGAGCCAGCCAATCTTCTCGAAGCGCTATTACGAGACCCACAAGTTCAACGAGACGACGCTGGAGCCGCCGCTCGGCTCCTCGGCTTATAAAATCGGCAAATTGGAGCAGGGTCGGTTCATCGAATATGAGCGCGTCGCCGACTATTGGGGCCGCGACCTGCCGGTGAACGTCGGGCGCAACAATTTCGAGCGCATTCGATATGAATATTACGCCGACGCGACGGTCGCCTTCGAGGCCTTCAAGGCCGGCGCGCTCACCGAGCACGAGGAGTTCTCTTCGCTCCTCTGGAGCACGGCCTATGACTTTCCGGCCGCGCGTGACGGGCGCGTCAAGCGCGTCGAGTTCCCTGACGAGAACGCCTCCGGGACGCAGGGCTATTTCTTCAACACGCGGCGGCCGGTGTTCAAGGACCCGCGCGTGCGGCGGGCCCTGGTCTACGCCTTCGACTTCGAATGGACGAACCGCAACCTGTTCCATGGCCTCTATCGGCGCACGACCTCCTTCTTCGAGAACTCCGACATGAAGGCCGAAGGGCCGCCGAGCGAAGCTGAGCGCGCGCTGCTCGAGCCCTATCGCGACAAGCTGCCGCCCGAGGTCTTCGCCGAGCCTTTCCGCCCTCCCGTCTCCGACGGCTCGGGACAGGATCGCGCGCTGTTTCGCAAGGCCATGGACCTGCTGCTCGCCGCCGGATGCACGCATAAGGACGGCATAACGCGTTTGCCGAGCGGCGAGGCGCTGGAATTCGAGTTCCTGCACTTCTCGAACTTCTACGAAAAGATAACGCAACCCTATATCAAGAACCTGAGACTCTTGGGCGTCAGGGCGACGGAGCGCATCGTCGATCCGGCGCAGTACAAGCGGCGCGTCGACGCCTTCGACTATGACGTGCGCACGGAACGGCTGCGCATCGCGCATTCGCCGGGCGAGGAGCTGCGGCAGCTCTTCGGCTCCGAATCGGCGAAGACCGAGGGGTCGCTCAATCTGTCGGGCGTCAGCGATCCGAATGTCGACGCGCTGATCGCCAAGGCGCTCGCGGCGCGCTCACGCGCCGAGCTCGTCACGATCTGCCGCGCGCTCGATCGCGTGCTGATCGCGGGCGCCTATTGGACGCCGCACTGGTACAAGCCGTCCTTCTGGATCGCCTATTGGGACGTGCTGTCGCGGCCCGAGCGCGCGCCGCGCTACGACCCCGGCGTCCTCAGCACCTGGTGGTTCGACGCGGAGAAGGACAGAAAAATGAACGCGAGGGAACGCTGAGCCATGGGAGCCTACATCGCCCGCCGCCTGCTGCTGATGATTCCGACGCTTCTTGGCATCATGCTGATCTCCTTCGTGATCATCCAGTTCGCGCCCGGCGGTCCGGTCGAGCGCATCATCGCGCAGATGCAGGGTCTCGACTCCGGCGCCACGAGCCGCTTCAGCGGGAGCGGCGACGCTGGACATGGCGGGGGCATGGGAACCGGCGCCGACGTCTCCTCGAAATACCGGGGCGCGCAGGGCCTCGACCCCAAGTTCATCGCCGAGCTCGAGCGTCAGTTCGGCTTCGACAAGCCTGCCTGGGAACGCTTCCTGCTCATGATCAAGAATTACGCGACCTTCGACTTCGGCCGCAGCTATTTTCGCGACACGAACGTTTTGGAGCTGATCAAGGAGAAGCTGCCGGTCTCAATATCCTTGGGACTCTGGATGACGCTGATCTCCTACGCCATCTCCATCCCGCTCGGCATCGCCAAGGCCGTCCGCGACGGTGCGCGGTTCGACGCCTGGACCTCCAACGTCATCGTGATCGGCTACGCCATTCCGAGCTTCCTCTTCGCGATGCTGCTCATCGTGCTGTTCGCCGGCGGCTCGTTCTGGCAGATCTTTCCGCTGCGGGGTCTGACCTCCGACGACTTCGCGCAGCTCTCTCTCTTCGGCAAGGTCAAGGACTATTTCTGGCACGTGACGCTGCCCGTCATCGCGATGACGACAGGCGCTTTCGCGACGCAGACCTTTCTCACCAAGAACTCCTTCCTCGACGAGATCCGCAAGCAATATGTGCTGACCGCGCGCATGAAGGGCCTGACCGAGCGCCGCGTGCTCTATGGCCATGTGTTCCGCAACGCCATGCTCATCGTCATCGCGGGATTTCCGGGCGCTTTCGTGCACGCGTTCCTGACCGGCTCGGTGCTCATCGAGACGATCTTCTCGCTCGACGGCCTCGGCTACCTCTCATATGAGTCGATCGTCAACCGCGACTACCCGGTGGTGTTCGCGGACCTCTACATCTTCGCGCTGCTCGGCCTCGTCGTGAACCTCATCTCCGATCTCACCTACACCTGGATCGATCCGCGCATCGATTTCGAGACGCGGGAGGTTTGAGAGTCCATGACGCAAACGACGCTCGCCCCGCTGCTGCCCCGTTCCGGCTTTCTGCGCCTCACGCCGCTCGATCGCCGCCGTCTCGACAGCTTCAAGGCCAACCGCCGCGGACTGTGGTCGTTCTTCCTGTTCACGGCCCTGTTCCTGCTGTCGCTTTTCTCCGAATTCATCGCCAACGACCGGCCCATCCTCGCCGTCTACAAGGGCGAGCTGTTGTCGCCGGCGTTCGTCGACTATCCGGAAGAAAAGTTCGGCGGCTTCCTGGCGCGCACCGACTATCGCGATCCGGTCATCGCGCAGGAGATCGAGGCGCATGGCTGGATGCTGTGGCCGCTCATCCGCTACTCGTACGACACGCACAATCTCGACCTGCCGACGCCGGCGCCCTCCCCGCCGACCTGGCTGTTGACCAAGGAACAATGCGAGGCCGCGGCGGCGAAGAAGCTTCAACCCGGCGAGCCGAACCTCGGCTGCGCCGCGATCGAATGGAACTGGCTTGGCACGGACGACCAGGGCCGCGACGTGGCCGCGCGCCTGCTATATGGGTTCCGCCTTTCGGTGCTGTTCGGCCTGATCCTGGCGACAGTCTCGTCCGCCGTCGGCGTCGCGGCAGGGGCCGTGCAAGGCTATTTCGGCGGCTGGCTCGACCTCATCTTCCAGCGCGTCATCGAGATCTGGTCGTCGCTGCCGCAGCTCTACCTGCTGATCATCATCTCGTCGTTTCTGGTCCCCGGATTTTTCGTGCTGCTCGGCATTCTGCTGCTCTTTTCCTGGGTCTCGCTCGTGCATGTCGTGCGGGCGGAATTCCTGCGGGCGCGCAACTTCGAATATGTGAATGCGGCGCGGGCGCTGGGACTCTCGGACGCGCGCATCATCCTGCGGCACTTGTTGCCGAACGCCACGGTCGCGACGCTGACCTTCCTGCCCTTCATCCTGAACTCGTCGATTCAGACGCTGACCTCGCTGGACTTCTTAGGCTTCGGCCTGCCGCCGGGTTCGCCGTCGCTCGGCGAGCTGCTGCTGCAGGGCAAGACCAATCTTCAGGCGCCCTGGCTCGGCCTCACGGGCTTCACCATCATCGCGCTGATGCTGTCGCTGCTCGTCTTCATCGGCGAAGCCGTGCGCGACGCCTTTGATCCGCGGAAGACTTTTCGGTGAGACAATATGTCCCATTCTCATCAGACCTCCTCAAATTCTTCTTCCTCTTCCTCTTCCTCATCCTCTCTTTCTTTCTCTTCCTCCATTAAGTTGAATATCGGCGATATTGCAGTTCGCCGTAAAAATACATTGAAACCCAGTTCTTTTACAAGGCCGCGATGGCGGTCCATAATCACCGCGCAGACATCACCGATTATATCAACAGTTCTAATTTGTCCTCTTAATTTTCCTTTACTCATTAGATCCTGCTTATCCATTTGAAATTTCGCATACTCCATCATAAATAAACCGTCGAGCATGGTAGAGTCGCCCCAGTCCGCCGGCTTCTCATACCCAGCAACCCAGGTGAGCTGCGTATCCTGGCTCATAAGGAAATGAGCATTGTCTTCTGTACAGAAAGAGCATGATCCAACGAAAAGCCCCGATATCTTTCCTCTATTTGTGATTTTTGGATTACATCTAATCGTATCTAATAACTTTGCTCACGAGGTAGGGGCTCCTTGAAGCAGATTGAGTTCTTTGTCTGAGCCATGACAGCCAATGCAAAGAGCAGATATGCGCTTATCTTCCATAAAATATTTCACGGTATCTTCAAAAGCCTGTGCGCTGATGAATCGTTCGTAGGGAATCGCATCGTTGGAATTGGTTAAATAGCGATGGGCTATAAGGTCGAAAACGGGTTTCACCGAAACGTTTTTTTCGTCCTCCCACCTTGATTCGATAACCGCAAAATCCGTATTGTACATGGCGACATCCTCTCACGCTTGACACCGACCGAGTCTTAGTTTCTGTCGCAAATATGGAGGCCGAAACGTGATAGTTCCCTACCGGCGGCCGCTGTGGCTCTGAGCGATTGGACCGCAGGGGAAGATTTCGCGGCAAAAAGGTGATAGGCTCCCCTCGCCAGGAGAAGCAGGCGTGAACGCGATCGTCGTCCGACATTACCCCGTTTCCCGTCTACCAGACGACCTACGCGAACTGGTGGGCGACGCTGAGTACGTCACGATTATGGTCGAGCTTGAAAAGCCCGCACAAACTGCGGATCAACCGGATCGATCTAAGCATTCGCTGGAGCATGAATAAGATCGTTCGAGAACACTTTCCGGCGGAAAGGCTCCCGCCAGAGCTGCGCGAGGGCTTGGCGGCTGACGCGCGCGTGACGGTGACGGTCGAAACTGAGACCACGCCGACAAAGCCGGAAAGCGCCGACGGCTGGTTCACAAGGCATCAACACGTTCGTCGGGACAATTACAAGACAAGTCAAGAGATAGATGAATGGATCAGGACTCTGCGGGACGAGTGGAGCCACCGGGAGAGATGATGATCAAAATATATCTTGACAGCAACGTATTTGTTGAAGCGTACGAGAAGAAGTCGGGTGATGCGTCGGAGGCAGCGCGGGCGGTGCTCAGAATGGTGGATGACGGCGGCGCGTTGGCGGTGATTAGCGAATTGGTCATCGCCGAATTGCTGGTCAAACCATTCGCAAACGCAGACCAGATCTTGTTCGACATCTACTCTGAACTGTTCGCGCCGCAGATTGGATACACAACCTGTCCAATTGACAGAAGCTCTCTCCTCGAGGCGGCAAGACAGCGCGCGATCCATTCCGCGACCAAATTGCCAGACGCTATCCATGTCGCAACCGCACGGCTCCACGGCTGCACGGCTTTTCTGACGAGCGACGCGCGGCTTCGCATGCCCCCCGATCTCGTTCGAGTGAAACTCAGCGCCTCAACAATATCCGACCTGCAAGCCCTCGCATGACCTCCCCTCTCCTCAACGTCCACAACCTCTCTGTCGCCTTCCTCCACGGCGGCAGGGAAACGCTCGCCGTCGATCGCGTCTCCTTCTCGCTCGAGAAGGGCAAAACCCTCGCCCTCGTCGGCGAGTCGGGCTCCGGCAAGTCCATCACAGCGCTTTCGGTCGTGCGGCTGCTGCCGCCCTCGGCCCACCACCCCTCGGGGCGCATCGAATTCGGCGGAAAAGACATACTGAGCATGAGCGGCGCGGCGCTGCGGGAGGTGCGCGGCGCCAGGATCACCATGGTGTTCCAGGAGCCGATGACTTCGCTCAATCCGCTGCACTCGATCGAGCGACAGATCGGCGAGATCCTGGAGCTGCATGGCCTGCGCTCGGAGAGGGCGCGCCGCGAGCGCGTCGTCGAGCTCTTGCAGGAGGTGGGCATCCCCAATCCGGCGCAGCGCCTGGGGGCCTATCCGCACCAGCTCTCGGGCGGCCAGCGCCAGCGCGTCATGATCGCCATGGCGCTCGCCAACAAGCCCGATCTGCTCATCGCCGACGAGCCGACGACTGCCCTCGACGTGACCGTTCAGGCGCAGATCCTCGCTTTGCTCGCGCGACTGCAGGAGACCTACGGCATGGCGATGCTCTTCATCACGCACGACCTCGGGCTCGTGCGGCGCATCGCCGACGACGTTTGCGTCATGCGGAACGGAAAAATCGTCGAGGGCGGCCCCGCGGCGAGCGTTTTCGCCGCGCCGCGCCACCCCTACACCAAAGCGCTGCTCGCCGCGGAGCCTTCGGGCTCGGCCAATCTTGCGCCCCAAGGCGCGCCCATCGTCCTTGAAACGCAGGACGTCAAAGTCTGGTTTCCGATCAAGCAGGGTTTTCTGCGCCGCACCGTGGATTACGTGAAGGCCGTGGACGGCGTCTCCTTCTCGCTCAGGGCCGGCGAGACGGTCGGGGTCGTGGGCGAGTCCGGCTCCGGCAAGACGACGCTCGGTCTCGCGCTCTTACGGCTTCTTCGGTCCGAGGGACCGATCGTCTACATGGGCTCGCGCATCGACGGGCGCACGGCGCGCGAGATGCGCCCGCTACGCCACGACATGCAGATCGTCTTTCAGGATCCTTACGGTTCGCTCTCACCGCGCATGTCGGTGGCCGAGATCGTCGCCGAGGGGCTGGAGATCCATCGCCCCGGCCTCAAGCTGGAGCAGCGGCGCGAAATCGTCGCCGCGGCGCTCAGGGAGACGGGGCTCGATCCCGCGACGATGGATCGCTATCCCCACGAGTTCTCGGGCGGCCAACGCCAGCGCATCGCGATCGCGCGCGCGATCGTGCTGGAGCCGAAGCTCGTCGTGCTGGACGAGCCGACTTCCGCGCTCGACATGTCGGTTCAGGCGCAAATCGTCGATCTGCTGCGCGATCTGCAGGCGCGGCGCGAACTCGCTTACATTTTCATCAGCCACGACCTCAAGGTCGTGAAGGCGCTCGCCGCGCATCTCATCGTCATGCGCCACGGCAAGGTCGTCGAGGAAGGCCGCGCCGCCGATGTCTTCGCCAATCCACGCGAGGCCTATACGCGCGAACTGTTCGCGGCGGCGTTTCGAACGGAAGCGTGATAAGGGCGATCCGCGATCGGATCGCGGTCCGGCTACTCCAGCCGCAGACTGTGCTCTGCGCGGATGCGTCGCACGGTCGCGCTCGATGAATGGTAGACCAGCGTCTCGGTGATCAGCGCGTGACGACGGAACTGCACGCCGGCGAGCAGCGGACCATCGGTGACGCCGCTCGCGCAGACAACGACGTCGCCTCGCGCGAGGTCCTCGATTCCATATTTCTTGCTTGGATCGAACGAGCCCCAGGCCCCGGCGCGGCCGCGCTGGCCCTCGCGCGTGAGCCTGGCCTGCATCTGGCCGCCGACGCAGCGTAGCGCGCCCGCGGCGAGCACGCCTTCGGGCGCGCCGCCGCGACCGAGATACATGTCGACGCTCGTCTCTTCCGGCAGCGCCGTGAAGATGACGCCGGCCACGTCGCCGTCCGTGATGAGTCGCACGCGCGCTCCGGCCCTGCGGCATTTGCCGATAAGCTCGACGTGGCGCGGTCGGTCGAGAATACATACCGTGATCTCGCTCTCGGAGGCGCCCTTTGCGCGCGCAAGGGCGAGAATATTGTCGCCCGGTTCGCGATCGAGATCGACGAGACCCGGCGGATAGCCCGGCCCGATGGCGATCTTGTCCATATAGACGTTCGGCGCCCGGAGCAGCGAACCCGTCTTCGCCATCGCGACGACCGAGATCGCGCCGGGCATGTCTTTGGCGCAGAAATTGGAGCCTTCAAGCGGCGCAACGGCAAAGTCAAACGCCGAGGCTGCTCCCGAACCGAGCTCTGCGCCAACGGCCAGGGCGGCAGGCTCAGCGCTCGGCTCCTCACCAACGACGATGCATCCGCGGATGGGCAGACGCTGCAATTCGGAGCGCATGGCCCTCGCCGCCGCGATGTCGGCGGCCATCTCGTCGCCGCGTCCGCGCAGCAGCGCCGCCGCGGCGGCAGCGCGCTCGGTGACGCGCGCAAGCGCGAGCGCGAGCGAGCGCTCGATTTCGAGCTCGTCGGCGTCGGGCAGCGCTTCTTCGACCAAAGGCGTGACTCCGAAAGTCCTCACTCGCGCTCGATGCGAATGACCTGGGCCGGCGCGTCGATGACGCCATCGGCCGAGATCGCCTCGAGCGCCTCGCGCACCAGGCTTTCGCTCGTCGCATGAGTGATGAGGATGATGCTCACCGCCTCGTCATCGCGCACGGCGGGCTGCGGTCCGCCCCGCTGCATGATGC
Organism: Methylocystis sp.; assembly: GCA_035319645.1. Classification (GTDB taxonomy): domain Bacteria; phylum Pseudomonadota; class Alphaproteobacteria; order Rhizobiales; family Beijerinckiaceae; genus Methylocystis. Next base: position 17,839 of record DATHCI010000199.1, read on the forward strand.
TCTCCAGCGAAATGCCGCGCTCCGCCATGCGCGTCGCGATTTTCGCCAGAACGCCCGGCGCGTCCGGAACCGAGAGGCGGATGTAGTAGCCGCCCTCGTGGCGACGCAGCGGCGCCCGCTTAAGCTCGGCGAGCGCGGCGGTCGGCAGGCCGAAAGGCGCCGAGCGCACGCCCTTGGCGATATCGGCGATGTCGGCGACGACCGCCGAGGCTGTCGCGTCGCCGCCGGCGCCGGGCCCGACGAGCGTGAGCTCATGCACCGCGTCGGCGTCGATCGTGACCGCATTGAGCACGCCCATGACCTGCGCGATGGCGCTGGTCTTGGCCACCATCGTCGGATGCACGCGCTGCTCGACGCCGTCCTTCGTGCGTTGCGCGACGCCGAGCAGCTTGATGCGAAAGCCGAGCTCCGCGGCGGCCTCGATGTCGGCGAGCGTCACGTGCTCGATGCCTTCTATCTCGATGGCGTCGGCGGCGATCCTGACGCCGAATGCGAGCGAGGCGAGGATCGCGAGCTTGTGCGCGGTGTCGAAGCCGCCGATGTCGAAGGTCGGATCCGCTTCGGCGTAGCCGAGCCGCTGCGCCTCCTTGAGGCAGACGTCGAAGCCGAGCTCCTCGCGCTCCATGCGCGAAAGGATATAGTTGCAGGTGCCGTTGAGCACGCCGTAGACGCGCTCGATCGAATTGCCGGCAAGACCTTCGCGCAGCGTCTTGACGATCGGAATGCCGCCGGCGACGGAGGCCTCGAAGGCCAGCGCGACATGCTTCTCCTCGGCGAGCGCCGCGAGCGCCAGGCCGTGGGCGGCGAGCAGCGCCTTGTTGGCGGTGACGACGGGCTTGCCGGCTTTGAGCGCCGCCTCGACGGCGGCGCGCGCGGCGCCCTCCGCGCCGCCGATGAGCTCGACGAAAAGGTCGATCCTGTCCGACCGGGCGAGTTCGACCGGATCGGGAAAGAAAGCCGCCGGGCCGAGATCCGCGCCACGGTCCTTTTCCGGATCGCGCGCCGAATAGGCCGAGAGCTCGATCCTGCGCCCGGTTCGCTGGCGCAGCGCCTCCGCCTGACGGGCGAGCAGCCGCGCGACCGCCGCGCCGACCGTCCCGACCCCGGCCAGGCCGACGCGCAAAGGCTCAGACATCAAACGCTCCCCCGGGGACGGAAACCGGACGGCGTCGGGGAAAGAGGGATCGCCGTCCCCCGCGCTCCGCCCATTTTGTGCGGACTCTATGCCTGCTTCCGCCCTCCCGATCAAGAAACTTGGCCGCAGCTAAGGCCGACCTCGCGCGTCCGGACGCTCGCGGCCTTCGGCTTCCCACGTTTGACAGTCATGTGAACGACATATGCGCCTTCTATCGCGCTCGAAGCGGCTGGCTGGAATCGCCCCTCCCGCGCGGGCGTTGGAGCTTACCATGACGTTGAGCGCAAATTTGACCGCGAGCAAGCGGCGGACCGCCGCGGGTCTCAGCGCCGCGGTGCATCGCAACCGGACCTTCTCTCGCGCCTGGGCGCTCGAGCGCCTGTTCACGGTCGCCTTCAAAGGCCTTGTCTACCCGCAAATCTGGGAAGACCCCGTGGTCGACATGGAGGCGCTGGCGATCAAGCCGGACGACAGAGTCGTCGCGATCGCGTCGGGCGGCTGCAACGTCATGAGCTATCTCGTCGCCGATCCGGCGCGAATCACCGCCGTCGACCTCAACGGCGCCCATACCGCGCTCCTGCGCCTGAAAATCGGCGCGGCGCGGCGCCTGCCCGACTACGACACCTTCCGCCGTTTCTTCGGCGAAGCGAACCAGAGGGAAAATGTCGCGGCCTATCACCGCCACATCAAGCCGCATCTCGACGGCGCCTCGCGCGCCTATTGGGAGGGGCGCACCCTCACGGGGCGTCGCCGCATCGAGCTCTTCGCCCGCAATTTCTATCGATACGGCCTGCTCGGCTGGTTCATCGGCGCGGGTCACTTCGTGGCGCGCGCGCATGGCAAGGACCCGCGGCGGATGCTGCAGGCGCGCTCGCTCGAGGAGCAGAGCGCGCTATTCGACAGCCTGCTTGCGCCGCTCTTCCAGTCGCGCACGGTGCGCTTTCTCGTCAACCAGCCGGCGACGCTCTTCGGCCTTGGCATCCCGCCGGCGCAATATGAGGCGCTCGCCGGAGATCATGAGGGCGGCATGGCTGCGGTCCTGCACGAGCGGTTGCGCCGGCTCGCCTGCGATCATGAGCTCTCGGAGAACTACTTCGCGCGTCAGGCCTTCGGGCGCGGCTATGGCGACGGCGCGACGCCGCCCTATCTCGAGCGCGGCGCCTTCGAGGCCGTGCGGGCGCGCGCCGACCGTGTCGAGACGAGGCACATGTCGATGGGCGACTTCCTCGACTCCTGCGCCGACGCGAGCCTCGACGCCTATGTTCTGCTCGACGCGCAGGACTGGATGGACAACGCCGCGCTGACAGCGCTGTGGCGCAAGATCACGCGCACGGCGCGTCCGGCCGCGCGCGTCATCTTCCGCACCGCCGCCGACGAACGCCTGCTGCCCGGGCGCATCCCGGACGAGATTCTTGCGCGCTGGGACTATGACGAGACGCGCTGCCGCGAATTGTCGCGCCGCGACCGCTCGTCGATTTATGGCGCCTTCCACCTCTACACGCTGAAGGACGCGGCATGAGCGACGCCGCGGCCCTGATGGATCGCATGTATCGCCCGCAGCGGCGCATTTACGATCTGACGCGCAAATTCTATCTGCTCGGGCGCGATCGCCTCATCGCCGGCCTCGCGCCGCCGCCCGGGAGCCGTGTCCTGGAGATCGGCTGCGGCACCGGGCGCAATCTCATCCTTGCGGCTCGGCGATACCCCCAGGCGCGGTTCTATGGGGTCGACATTTCGGAAGTCATGCTGGCTCAGGCGCGAGAGTCGGTCGCGCGCGCGGGCGTGAACGCGCGAATCGAGCTCGCGCAGGGCGACGCCTCGGCGTTCGATGCGGCGACGCTGTTCGGCGAGGAAAAATTCGAACGGATCTTCATCTCCTACGCCCTGTCGATGATTCCGCCCTGGCGCGAGACGATCGGCCATGCGCTGGACTTGCTCGCCCCAGGCGGGACGCTGCATATCGTCGATTTCGGCGACCAGGCGGGGCTGCCGGGCTGGTTCAAGGCGCTGCTGCGCCGATGGCTGACGCTGTTTCACGTGAGCCCGCGCGAGGATCTCGCCGCCGAGGTCGCGAGGCAGGCCGAGGCGCGAGGCCTCTCGCGCGGCCACACCGCACTCTACGGCGGCTACGCGTTCTACGACGCCGCCGGACAGTAGCGCCGCCGGCGGAGACCGCGGAGCGCTTGACCGCGCGCCAACATGCGAGCGAGATGGATCAGCTCATGCTGCGCTGAGGACGGCTCTCACCGCGCCCGCCATCGCAGTGGATCGAGCTGACCGTCCCGGCGACCATCGACGAAGCGACGTTCAGCGCCGCGCAGGGCTGCTCAAGAGCCGCAGCCCGAAGCGGACACCGACCCGGGTCGTGAACGGTCCGACTTTCCTCGCTGGCCTTGCCCCTTGCGGCCACTGTGGCGCGGCGTTGATCCAGAACACCGGCAGAGGCAGGGGGGAGCGTATCGCTATTATTGCTGCTCACGGAAGCTCAAGGAGGGCCCGACCGCCTGCAAAGGCATGCGCATCCGCATGGACAAGCTCGACGGCGTCGTCATCGGCGAAGTCGCCAAGCGCGTCCTGGAACCCGAACGCCGGTCGGAGATGCTTGAAGCCTATGTCAAAGCCGCATCGGACCGGGAGAGCGCGGACTGCGACTTTCTGGCCAAGCTTCGCCACGACCACAGAAGAGGCCGAGGCGGGCGTCATGCGGCTGCTCGACTTGGTCGAGAAGGGTTTGATGCGCGCCGAGGACGGCGAGCTGCGGGATCGTTTGGTCGCGCTGAAGCTGCGCCGAGACGAGATCGCCCGCGAAATCTCCGACTTGCAGAGGCGTATGGCGTCGGGTGAACCCGGGATCACTCCCGAGAAGGCGAACCGCCTCGCGGTCCTAGTGCGCGGCAAGCTCAATGACGGCCCACCCGAGCTGCGCCAAGCTTACGCACGGCTGATCACGGACGAGGTCTCTGTCAGCGAGGAAAAAGTCCGCATCACCGGCTCGAAGGCCGTCCTGGCGCGGGTCGCATCGGAGGATGCGGATATGCCCGCGCCTGCGGTTCTCTCTTTTGTTCCGAAGTGGCGCGCCCAAGGGGATTCGAACCCCTGTTTTCGCCGTGAAAGGGCTAAGGGTTGGTCTACGGGCGTCTATGGCCGCCTCAGCAACCCATTGAAAACACGAGAGCGGGTCTTTGCGGGTCCGCTCTTGTCTACGCGAGTCTACACCCGTATATTGGACAGAACTTGGACACGCGCGCTTTCGGCGCGCGTTTTCGCCGCTGAACGGCGAGCGTCCAATTGGACACCTTGGACACGCCCGGGAGAAATGAAATGGCGCGAGCCATCAAGAGCCCGAAGATGGACAGCGCGACGGCGCGAACGAAGCTCAAGGCTTCGGGCAAGCCCGTCTATTGCGAGATCGCGCGCGGGCTGCATCTCGGCTACCGAAAAGGCGCCAAGACCGGGGAGAAGTGGACAGGCGGAAATTGGGTCATGCGCCGCTACGTCGGCGACGAAAAGTATTTGGTCGAGACGATCGCTCAAGCGGACGACAAGCAGCCCGCCGACGGCTTGATGGTCCTTTCCTTTGACCAGGCGCGAGAGAGGGCGCGCGAGCGCTTCAAGGAGGCGATCACGCCGGGGCCCGCCCCGATCGCCGCGCCGTTTACCGTCAATGAGGCCCTCGACCGCTATTTCGCCCGGCTCGAGGCTGACCACTCAAAGAGCCTCGGGGACGCGCGCAACCGGGCCGCAAATCACATCCGGCCCGAGCTTGGCGCGAAGAT
>DATHCI010000200.1:0-51803 GCA_035319645.1 Methylocystis sp.
CGATCAAGCACGCCGGCAGCCCCTGGGAGATCGGTCTTGCCGAGACGCATCAGACGCTCGTGCTGAACGGATTGCGTTCGCGCATCGCCGTGCAAGTGGACGGCGGCCTGCGCACCGGACGCGACGTCGTCGTCGGCGCGCTGCTCGGCGCCGACGAGTTCGGCTTCGCCACGGCGCCGCTCATCGCCGCCGGCTGCATCATGATGCGCAAATGTCATCTGAACACTTGTCCGGTCGGCGTCGCGACGCAGGACCCCGTCTTGCGCAAGCGCTTCGTCGGCCAGCCCGAGCATGTCATCAACTACTTCTTCTTCGTCGCTGAAGAGGTGCGCGAACTCATGGCTGCGATGGGATATCGCAAATTCGACGAGCTCATCGGCCAGACGCAGATGCTCGACAAGGAGAAAGCGCTTGCGCATTGGAAGGCGAAGGGGCTCGACTTCTCGAAGCTCTTCCACAAGCCGCCGGGAGAGGGCGACGCAATTCGCCACAGCGCGCGCCAGAATCATGGACTGGAGAAGGTTCTGGACGTGAGCCTGATCGAGCGCGCGCGCGCGGCGATCGACCGCGGCGCGAAGATCACGTTCGAGTCGCCGATCCGCAACACGGATCGCGCCACGGGCGCCATGCTCTCAGGCGAAATCGCGCGCGTCTACGGTCACGCCGGACTGCCGGAGGACACGATCGACATTCGCCTCTTCGGCACGGCGGGGCAGAGCTTCGGCGCCTTCGTCGCGCGCGGCGTGACGCTGCGCTTAGAGGGCGAGGCGAACGATTACGTCGGCAAGGGCCTGTCGGGCGGCAAGCTCATCGTCTTTCCGCCGCATGAGGCGACGCAGATCGAGCCGCAAAAGTCGATCATCGTCGGCAACACCGTGCTCTATGGGGCGATCGGCGGCGAGTGCTATTTCCGCGGCGTCGCCGGCGAGCGCTTCGCCGTGCGCAATTCCGGAGCGATCGCGGTCGTCGAGGGCGTCGGCGATCACGGTTGCGAATATATGACCGGCGGGGTCGTCGTCGTGCTCGGGCCGACGGGCCGCAACTTCGCAGCGGGCATGTCGGGCGGCGTCGCCTATGTGCTCGACGGCGAAGACAATTTCGAGTCGCGTTGCAATCTCGCCATGGTCGAGCTGGAGCCGGTGCCGGAGGAAGAGACGGCGATGTGCGAAAGCTACCACCAGTGCGGCGATCTCGAGGGCCACGGCCGCGTCGACATCATGGACGACATGACGCGCTTCGACGCCGAAAGGCTGCGTCAGCTCATCGCCAATCATGCGCGCTACACGGGCTCGACCCGGGCGCGCGAGATTTTGGAGAACTGGGACGCCGCGAGGCCGAAGTTCCGCAAGGTGATGCCGGTCGAGTATCGCCGCGCGCTGACCGAGCTCATGGCGAAGGGCAAGCCGGCGCTGTTGAGGGTGGCGGGGGAGTGAGCCAAGCGCTGCGCATCTTCGGGGATCTCAATTCAGGCAATTGTCTGAAGGTTCTCTGGACGGCGCGGCATCTCGGCATCCCGTTCGAGTGGACGAACGTCGACGTCACGTTGGATCGCAGTGACGCGCGTGGAACGCTTAGGTTGGAGTTTCTCGCACTCAATCCGGCTGGCGAGGTTCCGCTTGTGCTGCTGCCGGACGGACGCCCGCTAGCCCAGTCGAACGCAATTTTGCGCTATCTGTCTCGCGGGACCGGACTCCTGCCCGGTGACGCTTATGCGCAGTCCAAGGTCGACGAGTGGCTCTTCTGGGAACAATATAGCCACGAGCCCTATCTCGCCGTCTGCCGCTTTCAGATGCGATTTCTGGGCGTCGCTCCCTCGGAGCGCGAGGCGTGGCGTGTCGCGCGCGGAGAACGAGCCCTGGATCTGATGGAGGGAGCGCTCACGACGACGTCTTTTCTCGCCAGTGGCGGCTTTTCGATCGCCGACGTCGCATTGCTGCCGTACACGCGAACGGCTCCCGAGGCCGGCTTCGATCTGACGCGCCGCCCGCGCGTGCGGGAGTGGATCGAGAGATGCGAGGCGGAATTGGGCCTGTCGCCAGATCAGATATAGGGATTTACGATCGTCAATCCCTCGAGCGTCAGCCCCGCATGCATGTCTTCGCTATAGAGTTCCCGGCATCCTGAAAGCTGCGCCGCGGCGACGATCATCGAGTCATAGATCTCAAAATTATACCGCTCGGCCAGCGCGACACCTCGCTCGTGAATAGCCGATGTCAGGGGAACGACGTTCAGGAGGACCTTAAACTGTGCCAGCATTTGCCTGATCTCAGCGAATGTGACGCCGTATTTCCGGCGAGTTACACTCACGAATTCGTTCAAAAACTGCACGCCGATCACACCGCCATTCGCCAGGAGAGACTCAGACACTTGGGCCTTTCTCGCGTCTCCAGATGCTATATAAATGAGCACGTTGGTATCGAGAAAGATTTCATCCCCTCGCTGCATAGGCGTCCCTTCGATCGAATTTATATTCCGCGGGAATCAATCCACGAAATCTTCGAAGGTCCCGAAGCGCTTCCTCACGTGATTCTGTGGATGTCGCGAATGAGGTCGCTTCAGCGCCGCCTGAGCGTGTGTGCTTATCCGTCCAAAAAACTTCGAGCTTGCGTTCTGATCTGGAGACCACGACCGACACCTCGTCGCCTTCTTTGGCGTTCAGTGCGTCTGCCGTGGAAGGTGGAAGGATCAGGGTCAAGCTGTCGCCCGACTTTGTCACGCGCATCGGTTCACCTCGGAGGTCTCGATTTCTTATAGCCCCGATGATCACATGGCTCAATCAAATGTATCCGACGGAGGCCCAGCCATGTCAGGCGAGAGAGCCGCTCGCGCCAGCCGGTGGCGGCGCTCACGCTCTTCGCGGTCGTCGACATCCCGAGCGACCGAAGGCTTCCGCTTGACGACTGTGGCGTCGGGGCTAATTTACAGGTTGCTGAGGGGAGAAAGTGGACCCCCCATGTCTCGCGTTTGGGCCAAGTCTACAGCGGCTGCGCTCGTCTTCGGATTAACCCTCGCGCCCGCCTTGGCGCCGGGGGACGGTTCTGGCGCGTTTTGGGAAAGCGCTGCTCTGGCGAGAGGCGTCGGCGGTTTTCATGGATTTCGCGGCGGCGGCTTTCACGGTTTCGGCGGCGGCTTTCACGGTTTCGGGGGCTTTCACGGATTCGGCGGCTTTCATCGCTTTGGCGGGGTCCCGCATATCGGCGGCTTTCGCGGATTTGGGGGACACATCGGGGGCTTCCATCCGTTCGGCCAGTTCCACCGTTTTGGGGGCTTCGCCGGCCATCTCGGCCACTACCCTCACCTTGGCGGGGGGGTCCACGCGCACCACTTCGGCGCCAGGCATTTCGGGGGCGGTCACGCCCTCGGGCGCCACTTTGCTTACGCTGGGGGGCACGCCGGCGCGGCGGGGCTAGCGCATCACGCCTTCGCAGGCCGCGAAGGCGAGCATATGCGCGGAGACCGCGGCTTCCACCACCGCCATGGCTACTGGAACGCATTTGGCGGTCTCGGGGCCTGGTATGGGTGGAACAATGCGTTTTGGGGCGGCGATTGGTACGACTGGGGCGAGGGCTGGGGATATTGGGCGGGCGGCGCGTTCTGGCCGTTCCTCTACGGCGACGCGCTGACCTATGTTCTCTGGCCCGACTACTATGACGAATATTACAATCCGTTTTTTGCCGCTGACGCCTATGAGGCTCTGCTGGCGAGCGTTCTTTGGCCTGGGCCCGCGAGCCAAGCTGAGGCGGCCGGCGACGACGTTTACGGCTACGCCGAGTACAAGAAAAACCCGGGCGGCGAACGCCGGAGTCATCGCACTCATTACTATGTGACCGGCGTCGGCTCGGCGGCGAATGCGGAAGAGGCGGGAGCGGCCGCGAGAGAAGCCTGCGGCGGCCTTGCGCCGGGCGTTCTATATCTGCCAGTCGACGCGATCGAACGGGCTGTGCGTCCAAACGAGACGCAACTCACTCTATTCAACGACCTGCGATCCGCCTCCGCGCAAGCGGAGAACACGCTGCGCGCCTCTTGCCCCAAGGAGGCGCCGCTGACGCCCGTTGGTCGGCTCGACGCGGCCGAAAAGCGGCTGGAGGCGACAAAACAGGCTGTTCAGACGGTGAGGCAGCCGCTCACAAAGCTCTATGATTCTCTCGATGCGCAGCAAAAGGGGCGCTTTGCCGAAGCGGCGTCGGAGCGGCGCGGCGCCCCGCCAGGCGCAACCAAGGACCTCGGCGGGCTCTGCAAGGCCGAGACTGAAAATTTCGCCAATCCTCCGTTGCAGCGCATCGAGGAGGCAGTCAAGCCGACGGAGGCGCAAAAGTCCGCCTTCGAAGGCCTGAAGACGGCGTCGAACGCCGCCGCTCAGGATTTGAAGAACTCCTGCCCGGCGCAGACGCCGCAGACGACGACCGCTCGACTTGACATGGTCGTCGCCCGGCTCGACGCCCTGATTGGGGCGCTCGACAAGGTGAAGCCCGCTCTCGCGGAGTTCTACAATTCGCTGAATGACGAACAGAAAGCGCGCTTCAACCTGCTTCCGCGGGGCGGGCAGCGTCCCGCCGCCCTTGGCAAGACCTCCGCGGCGCCCGTTGAGTTTAAAAGGGCGAACTGATCGTCGCGGTTGCGCAGGCGGGCGGGACATCCGCGCCGACCGCGCCAAAAGCGCGAAAGCCCCGGCTCTCCCCGGGGCTTTCGCTCTTTCTATTGCGGCGGCTGCGTCGCCCCCTGCGTCTCCTGATCCATCTCCTGCTGCAAGGCCGCGGGATCCGCAGGGCAGCGGACCACCACATAGTTGACGTAGGACAGGGGGATCTGAATCGCCGCCCAGGCGCCGATGACCATCCAACCGAGCTTCTGCTTCTGTCGCCCATAAAGATAGGCGCCCACGAGGGGCAGCAGCATCAGCGCGAAGGGCCAGGGGCCCAGCGTTATATTCTCACACCACCAGGATTCACCGCTCGTCGGCATTTCCACTCACCTCGGCAGTTCCGTTTCGCCCACCAGAAATTCATCAATTGCCGCCGCGCATTGACGCCCTTCGCGGATCGCCCAAACCACGAGCGACTGGCCACGCCGCATGTCCCCGCAGGCGAAGATCTTTTCCCGGGAGGACTTGTACGAATGCGTGTCCGCCGCGACATTTCCACGCTGATCTAGCTTCACCTCGAGGTTTTGCAAGAGGCCCTCGCGCAAGGGGCCGACAAAGCCCATCGCGAGCAGCACCAGGTCGGCCTTGAGCGTGAAACCGGAGCCTGGCGTCTCCTGCATCTTCTCGTCGACGCGGACGCAGCGCAACGCCGTCACATGGCCGTTGGCGCCGATGAATTCCCGCGTCATGATCGAGAACTCGCGCCTGTCGCCGCTCTCCTCGTGCGAAGACGAGGTCCGGTATCGGAGCGGCCAGTCGGGCCAGACGCGCAGCTTGTCTTCTCTGTCCGGCGGCCGCGGCATGATCTCGAGCTGGGTGATCGACAGCGCGCCCTGGCGCTTCGAGGTGCCGATGCAGTCGGAGCCCGTGTCGCCGCCGCCAATGACGATGACATGCTTGCCGGAGGCGAGGATCGGCGCATTCGTCGCGAGAGGCTCGCCTGAGACGCGCTTGTTCTGCTGCGGCAGGAACTCCATCGCGAAATGGACGCCGGCGAGGTCGCGCCCGGGAAGGGGAAGATCGCGCGGCGCTTCCGCGCCGCCGGCCAAGGCCACCGCGTCATAGTCTCTGACGAGGTCCTCGACGTTGATGTCGACGCCGACGTTCACACTGTAATGAAAGGCGACGCCTTCCTGCTCCATCTGCGCGACGCGGCGATCAATGAGATGCTTTTCCATCTTGAAGTCGGGGATGCCGTAGCGCAGCAGGCCGCCGGCCTTGGCCGCCTTCTCGAACACATGCGCCTCGTGTCCCGCGCGCGCGAGCTGCTGCGCCGCGGCGAGGCCGGCAGGCCCCGAACCGATGACGGCGACGCGCTTTCCAGTCTTGCGCGCCGGCGGCTCCGGCTTGACCCAGCCCTCGCGGAAACCGCGGTCGATGATCGCGCATTCGATAGACTTGATCGTGACCGGCTGGTCGGAGAGGTTCAGCGTGCAGGCGGCTTCGCAGGGCGCCGGGCAGACGCGGCCGGTGAACTCGGGGAAGTTGTTGGTCGAGTGCAGGTTGGAAAGCGCCCGGCGCCAGTCGCCTTCATAGACGAGGTCGTTCCAATCGGGGATTTGATTATTGACCGGGCAGCCATTGTGGCAGAACGGAATGCCGCAATTCATGCAGCGCGCCGCCTGGTTGCGCGTCGCTTCCTCGGAAAGCGGGATCACGAATTCATTGTAGTGACGAATCCGATCGGCGGCCGGCTTGTATTTCCGGTCCTGCCGGTCGATTTCGAGAAACCCCGTCACCTTGCCCATGTGAAGCCGCGCCCTTGGCCTCGCCGCGCGCGTCGACGAGACGTCTGGAGTTGAGGCCGAAGGAGCTTCGACCGGAAGACCTGCCGCTGCACGGAGCAAGCGCCTTGCGTCCGTCACAATTCGCCATTTGCCCGCAGCGGCCGTCCCTGTAAAGGGCTTTGAGCTCGCGGCGTCAAGCAGCAGGCGAGCGGGCTCCTCTTGCGGTGAAGCATGGACGCGCGGCGCTTGCGCCTTGGCCCGGGCGAACCGATTTCAGGCGCGTAGCGCCCGGTTCTCGCCGATCTCGATCAGCCGCAGCAGATTCTCGAGGATGACGACCGAGGTCAGGGGGCCGACCCCGCCCGGCGTCGGCGTGAGCATGAGGTCGACGCCAGAAAGCGCCTGGGCGTCGACGTCGCCGCAGACCTTGCCGTGGATGAAGCCGATGCCTGCGTCGATGACGATCTGTCCGCTGCGGAAATAGTCGGCGCCGAAGTGGCGCGGACGCCCCGTCGCGACGAAGACCACATCCGCCGAGCGGGCGATGTCCGGCATGTCCTTTGTGCCCGAATGGCAGACGGTGACGGTCGCGCCCGCGGAGATCAGCATGTTGGCGAGCGGTCGGCCGACGGTCCGTCCGCGTCCGATGACGACGGCGCGCGCGCCGGCGAGCTTGGTCGCGGAAGCGGCGAGGATCATGCAGGCCTGCGGCGTCGCCGGGGCGATGAATTGGTGCAGGGGACCGTTCTGCAACATCGCGCCGAGGTTCGCGGCGGAGAGTCCATCTACGTCCTTCGCGGCCGGAATGGCGTTGGCGAGGTCGATCTCGTCGACTTTGGGATCCGGCGACATGACGAGAATGGCGCCATGCACGTCGGGCCGCGCGCAGAGCGCCTCGATCGCGCGCGCAATATCGGCGAAATCGCTCAGTTCGGAGAGGACGACGGCTTCGAAGAGGCCCTGCACCTCATGGATGTGCTTCCTCTTGGAGGCGACATAGCTCATCACGGCGGGGTCCGTCGAGCACAGAACGGCTGCGAGCTTGGGCGCGACGCCGCGGGCGCGCAGCGCTGCAACGGCCGCTGCGACGCCGGCCTTGCGCTGGGCCACGATATCCTTGCTGGAGATGAGCTGCATGCGAGACGCGGAGACAAGAAGGCGACGCGAAACTCTAACATCGAAAGCGGGTTTCGCTCAAATCCGCGCAGCGCCCCGGTTCCCGAGGCGCGCGCGGTTCGCCAGAAGGGGGTGAATCCTGGCGTCGAGATCTCACATAAGCTCAGTGGCGCGCCGCTGGATCGCGCCGCGACGCCGCTCCGACCCAAGGCGAAGAGCTCTCATGCCCAAGCTTCTGATCGTTATCGGCGCCGTGCTCATTTTGGTCGGGCTTCTCTGGCTCGTCGGGGAACGCTTCGGACTTGGGCGGCTACCCGGCGACTTCGTGTTCGAGCGGGGCAATTTTCGCTTCTATTTTCCGCTCGCGACCTCGCTCATCCTGAGCGTCGCTCTCAGCCTCGCGCTCTATTTCTTCAAACGTTGACCCCGGCGCGGCCTCGCCCGGTCCCGCTCGTGTCGCGTGGATAATCCCCAAAGCAGACGAGATTTGGGGCAAGGTTTCCGGGCGGCGGCGTGACTCTCCTCACGGCTTCGTTCAACCAGTTCTCCGGCAGCCCAAGTCGCAGCGCCATGGCGTCGGAAATCTCACGCGCGATCGCCCGTGCCCGGATGAAGACGGCGTCAACGTCGCCCGACGTCAGCCTGCTCGGCGCGAGGTTCGCGCATAGCGATGATAATTTGCTCGCGCGCGCCAGGTCCAGCCGGAAGCTGGCCCCGAGGGCGAAAAAGCAGTAGATGTGGGACGGCCCTGTCCTTTGGGAGGCGGCGCATGCGCGCCCTCGGGATCGTGGAGCAGCTCTGCGCGAGGGGAGAGAAGTCGCTCGATCGCGCCATCTTAGCGAAGGCCGCCGAATGGAAGCAGCGTCGCCAGAAACCCGAGCGCAAGCGCGGCTTCGCCAGGTCGAGGAGCATGTCCGGCTCGAGAATCTGCACGACCTCGACGGCGTTCTCGGAACGCTCGGCGCTGATCCGCAGTATCATGACGAAGCATGGGAGGACCGTCGCGCCGGGCGCGACGGGGTCCGAGCCTACTATGCGGAGCTGTTCGCCGCCGCGGGCGATTTGCGAATCGATGTGACGAGCCGTCACGCGTCGGACGAGACGGTCGTCATCGAAGCCATAATCACCGGCGCGCAGACCGGTGCTTGGAGAGGCCTGCCGCCCACCGGAAGGCCGTTCAGCATACCGATCTGCGCGGTCTTCTCCTTTGATCCCGACGATCGTATTTCCGCCGAGACGCTGTATTACGACCGCGCCACGGTGCTGAGGCAGCTCGGCGTTTTTCACGAACCCACAACCGCCGTCGGGCGCTTGTTGACGGCGATCAACCACCCCCTGACGATCGCCGCCGCGCTCCTCCGCATGATCACTGGGCGCTGACTGCCGTCTTCAGGGGAGAAGCGGGAGGGGTCGGACTGAGGACTCGCGCCTGGCCGCGGCGTCGTCTGCATCCTGCAGCGCGCCCGCGTAATGCACGACTGAACCGATGAGCGGGAAGACCACATCGATATCGAACACAAAGGCGTCGCCCTCCGCGGTCTCGAGACACTCGACTGAGGGCGTGGAGCGCTTCGGCAGCGGAAACTTCAGCAGCCGCCACTCCCGCAGCGACCAGCGCAGGCCGCGCGCGCTCGGCGTCAGCGCAAAATACAGGTCGAAAGGGCCGAAATGCTCGATGAGACGTCCGTCTGTCGCAGCTTCCATGATGCTGCGGTAGCGTCGTCCCGCGAAATTGCGCCGCCAATACTCTCGATTGCGGGCGAGCGGCGTGAAACGAACGGATGTTTCGAGATTGACGCCCGGCGCCGGCAGGCCCGCGATCCAGGAGAGGAGGCGGGCGCCGAAAGTCTCCGGCCGCGCCACCATTGAGCGCCCGCTCGTGAAACGCTCGAGATCAAGCATATGGAAGCGGCGCACGGGCTCGGGCAGCTCGTCAAAGGCGGCGCCGAGCAGATCTCGGAATAGCGTGGACATCAGAGGAAACCTCAGCTCAACCGGTTGATTGTGGCAGGATTGCCCTGGCGGCTCGGGTCCGGACGTCGATCCACGTCGCCGACCATCAGCCAGAAGGCGAAGCCGGCGATGGCCCCGAACAAGGCGAAGGCCGCATCCGCGCGCCATCCTCGCGAAAGATCGCCGAAGAAGACACAGTGCGCGACGCCGACGGAGAAGACCGAGAAAAAGCCGATGACCGTGATCGCCAACCAGGACAAGCGGCGGCGCCGGCTCAACAGGACCACGAGCGGCGAGAAGACGAGGCCCGCGAACGGCGCGCCGACGACGGCGCCGACAAATGCTCCGAAGAACGGGATGGCGAGCAGGTTCCCGGGGTTGCGCAGCGAGCCGGGCGCGAAGCACAACAGGATCCCGAACAAGAAGCCGGGCGCGAAGGCCGAGACGAGCGAAGCCGCGAAGATCTTGGCGGCGCCGGCGCGGCGGGGCTGGTTCGCATCTGTGATCGCAGTGGTCATTACGGGTCCTTTCTTATTTTGGTGACGCGTTACGGACAGGGGAGCCGAGTTAGAGTTGCGGCTTCGCGACCATCAGCCAGAAGATCGCGAGCATGGCGATGAACGCGGGCCAACCGAGCGCGAACCACCAGCGGAAGTAAGTCTGATAGGCGGGCGGCAGCGCCTCGCCGTGCGCGAGACAGGCCTCGGCGACGCGCGCCATGCGGATCTGCAGCCACACGACCGGCAGCCAGCAGGCGCCGACAAGGAGATACAGGCCGACTGACGCGAGCAGCCACGGCGCGTCGAGCGGAAAGCCTTCCTCGAGCGCGAGCAGCACGCCCGTCACCGGCTGCACGACGACCGCGGGCGAGGTGAAGAGCCAGTCGGCCAGCACGACGTTCCTGTTGGCGACGACGATTGCGTTGAGATCGCCACGCAGATTGCTCGCGAGCCCATGGAAGGCGGTGCCGAGCCCCGTGCCGAACAGCACGGTGGAGCTGATGATGTGCGCCCATTTGATAACGACGGGGTCGATCATGGCATCAGGACTCCAGGGCGATCATGACGAGCGTCGCCGCCGCGAGCGGCAGGTTCTTCAGGAGCGGCGCGAAGGGATGCAGCCAGTAGTCCGCGGGCAGGCCGATTGCGAGCAGCGTGAAGACGCTCATGACGAGCAGTTGCGCGACGCCGACAGCCGTCGTGCGCCAGCGCAGGAGCAGCAGCAGGCCGAGCGAAAGGTCGATCGCCGCCGCGCCGTAGAGCGTCGCCGCCGCAAGGGCTCCCGAGAAATTGAGCAGTCGGAGAATCTCGTAACTCTTCTCGACCGGATAGAGTCCGAACGAAAGCACGCCCGATGCGATCCACAGCAGCGCGAGGCTCCAGCGCAGCAGTGGCCTGACGAAGTAGAGGCGCGCGGCGGTCCGGTCGGCGTCGCACGCGGGCTCTACGGCGAGCGCCTGTTTCAGCGCACGCGGCGAACGCCCAAGCGCAGCCGTCATCGGGGCCGGATCCGAGACATTTCCGCGCGAAAGCATCGAGACGAGCTCGGCGTTGAGCGGAAGCCGGGTGAAGGTCCCGGCGAAGCGCGCGCCGAGCTTCAACAGCGGCGTCGGCACGGACCAGAATTTCGCGCGCGGCAGGCCGAGCCAGTCGCGCAGGATCAGCGAGAGATCGTTCGTCGTGATGGGCGCCGGCCCGACCACGTCGATCTTGCGCGGCCCGGCGGCGCCTTCGACGAGCCGCGCGACGAGTTCCGCGAGATCGTCCACATGCACGGGCTGGATGCGCCACAGGCCGGCGCCGACACTCGGGATCACCGGGAGGGCGGCGAGCGCGAGCTGGAGGTCGAAGCTCGCGCCGCCGCGTCCGATGACGACGGAAGGCCGCAGCACCCGCCAGTCGAGACGCGCTCCCGCGGGATCGAAGCTTTCCAAAAAGTCTTCCGCGGCGGCCTTGCTGCGCTGGTAGATCGTATCGCCGCGGTTCGTGACGCCGAGCGCCGACACATGCACGAAGCGCTTGACGCCCGTCGCCGCCGCAGCGCGGATGAGCGCGATCGTTCCCCCTCCATGCAGGCGCGAAATCGTCGCGCCGCGCGCGACGCCGGCGCAATTGACCACGACGTCAAAACCGGCAAGCGCCTCGCGCATCTGCGCCTCGTCGTCCCGCACGAGATCGAGCGTCCGGCGCGACGGCGCGACGACGGCGTGTCCCTGCGTGTCGAGACGGCCCGCCACATGGCGTCCGATGAAGCCGCTTCCGCCGACGATCAACACCCGAAGCATCACTGAGTCCTCCGTCTGGCGGCGTCCGCCGCCGCGCACGCGGAGCAGGGCAGGGCGCATGCCAACTGCTAAATCATTGAAATCATGAGCTGAGTGAATAGGCCTGTTAACTCGGGAGACGAATTTCGCTGGACCATCTATAAACCTTGGATACAGTGCGACGATGGCGGCGAGCGCGGCGTTCTGGGCGGCGATTCTCGGGACGGCGCTAAGCGGCGCCGCGCTCGCCGTCGTTCTGCTGCTGCGCGCGCGCAGCGCGCCAGGCGCGACGCAGCTCGCCTGCTTCGTTTTGATCGTCGGGCTCTGGGCGCTTGGCTTGCTCGCGCCGCAGAACGTGGGCGAGGCGCTGCTGTCGCTGCAAGCGCTCGGCGCCGCGGTCTCGGTCGATTTCGTGATCCGCCTGACGCGCCGCGGCGAGGGGACGCTGCCGCTGCTCTATGCTGCGAGCCTCCCCGTCACCGCGCTGCAGCTCTTCTTTGGCGCCGGCGCCTATTTCGTCACGCCGGAAGGCCTGCGCGGCTTTCGCTACGAGGGCGCAGGGCTCGCAGGCGTCGCGGTCGCCCTTCTGATCGCAGCCTATGGCAGTGCGCTGCTCGTTGCGTCGCAGCGCGCCAGCGAGGGCAAGCGCCGGCGCGAGATCGGCTTCGTGCTCGCGTCCTCCGTCATCGGGCTTTCGAGCGTGACGCTGTTCGCGCCGCCCATCTTCGGCGTCCTCGTCGCGCCGTGGTCGATGCTGGCGCTGCCGCTCTACCCGGCGATCCTCGTCTACGGAATTCTGCGCTATGAACTTTCGCTTGCCAATGTTTGGGCGCGGCGCGCCGTCGTCTATGCGCTGATCGTCCTTCTCGCCGCCGTCCTGGCGGGCCCCATCGCAGCGGCGCCGCTCAGCGCGCTGGCCCCGAAAATGGACTTTCTTTCGTTGTGGCTGCTGCTCGCGATCGTCATGAGCGTCACGCTCGCCTCGAGCGGCGCCATCCTGCGCGCGGCGGATCTCCTTGTCTACGCCAGGTCGGAGATGTCCGCTCCAAAGCTCTCCCGCTGGCGGGCCGAGCTCGCGCAAACGGACACGGCGAGCCAAATGCTCGAGGCGGCGCGCGGGCATCTGCAAAGCCTCCTGCGCATGCCCGTCTCTCCGGTCTTCGAAGGCGCCGGCGGCGCGCCGCCGGCGCTTGTCTGCGCAAAAGGCGCGCGCGGATGGACCATGCGGCTCGAAGGCTTTGACGAAGCGCCGCCGGGCGCGCGCCGCGCCGCTGAAATCTATGCCGATCTCGTCGCGTCGAGCCTCGACGATCTCGACCGTCGCGCAGCTTTCGCGGAGCGCCAGCGGCTCGCCGAGCTCGGCCTGCTGGCGACGACGATCGCGCACGACCTGCGCAATCCGCTCAACATCATCAATATGGCGGCCGCCGAAGCGCCGGCGCCGGCGCGTGAAGAAATTTCATCGCAAACGCGGCGCATGAGCCAGCTCGTCGCAGATCTTCTCGATTTCGCCAAGCCCTGGCGCATCGCGCCCGAAGAGATTGATCTCGCCGCCGCCTTCGACGGGCTGGAGGCGCATATAGCGCCTGAGGCGCGACTGCGCGCGGATCCGTTTCGCTTGAGGCAGGCGCTGGATAATCTCGTCGCCAACGCGCGCGCCGCCGGCGGCGCCGTCGTGGCCTTTGTCGAACCGGCGCCGGGCGCGACGCTCGTGCACGTCTGCGACGACGGCGAGGGGATTCCCGACGAGATCAAAAACGCGCTGTTCGAGCCGTTCGTGTCGCGGGGGGCCGAGGGCACGGGGCTCGGGCTTGCGATCGTGAAGAAGATCATGGCGGCGCACGGCGGTTCGGTCGCGCTGACGCGCCGCGGCGGCTTTGCGACCTGCTTCACGCTGAGGTTTCCGCAATGAGCCCCGCGACGGTTCTCGTCGTCGACGACGAGCAGGCTTTCCTGCGTCTCGCCGCGAGCTTCCTCTCGCGTCACGGCTACGACGTCGTCACCGCTGCGAACGAAGGCGCGGCGCGCAAGGCCTTCGAGACGCATCGACCCGATCTCGTGCTGCTCGATCTCGTCATGCCGCCGCAGCGCACGCCGGAGGCGGGCCTCTCGCTGTTGCCTGCATTCTCCAGCGCGATCGTCGTCGTGCTGACGGCGCACAGCGATCACGCGCTCGCGCTGCGTGCGGCCGCGGAAGGCGCCTGGGACTTTTTGTCGAAGCCCGTCGAGCCGGAGCTGTTGCGCTTTTGCGTCGAGCGCGCGCTGGCGAAGCGCGCGCTGGAGCGGGAGCTCGCGAGCCTCAAGGCCGATCATGAGGGCGTCGCGGATGGCCTCGTCGGCGCCAGCCCCGCGATGACGCGCCTCAAGGAGATGATCCAACGCCTCGGTCCCGCCGATCTGCCGGTGATGATTCTCGGACCCACGGGCTCCGGGAAGGAGCTTGTCGCCCGCGCCTTGCACCGGGCGAGTCCGCGGCGAGCGAAGCCGCTCGTTTCGGTTCATTGCGGGGCGATCCCGGCGGAGCTCATCGAGAGCGAGCTGTTCGGCCATTTGAAAGGGAGCTTCACGGGCGCCTATTCCGATCGCGCAGGACTCATCGCCAGCGCCAATGGCGGAACGCTGTTTCTCGACGAGGTGGGCGAGACGCCGCTTCCGATGCAAGTGAAGCTCCTGCGCTTCCTGCAGGAGGGAACCTACACGCCGGTCGGCGCTCGCGAACAGAGGCGCGCCGACGTGCGGCTCGTCTCGGCGACGCACCGCGATCTCGAAGCGATGATCCGCGAGAGAAGCTTCCGAGAGGATCTCTATTACCGCTTGCGCGGCGTCGTGATCCGCACTCAGCCTCTCGTCGAGCGCCGCGAGGACATCGCGCCGCTCGCCGCGCACTTCCTGAAAGCCGCTGCGAAGAAGCGCGGACTGCGTCTTTCGCCCGAAGCGGCGAGCTGGTTGTGCGCGCAGGATTGGCCCGGCAATGCTCGCGAGCTCAAGGCGACGATCGATTGCGCGGCCGCGCTCGCGGACGGCGAAGCGGTGTCGATTTCGATTGAGGATCTGCGTTTCGCGAGAGGCGGCGGCGCGGGCGCTGAGACCGCCGGCGACGAGACCTTGCCGCAGGCCACAGAAAAGCTCGAACGGCGGATGATCGGCGCGGCGCTCGCGGCGACGGAAAACAACCACAGCGCGGCGGCGCGGAGACTGGGACTTTCGCGCGTGGGGCTGTTGAAGATGATGACCAGGCTGGGGCTGAGGTAACCCTAACAAAAACTTACTGTGGCTCCGCTTGTCAGAAATCGTGGCTCATTGTAAACATCGGGCGTGACTGACGCGTATCCGGCGAGCATTGATGCTTGATGAGTGAAATAAAATTCGCCGGGATCCCGCTTCTGCGCAAGTTTTCACCACGTCTCTCTCTTCATGAGGAGCAAAGGTGTTGTTTGCGCCGCTGAGGCGATCAGCGCGTTTGTCAGGGTCAAATAAGCGAACACGCTTCACCAAGTCCTTGCGGGGCGCCAGTCGGCGTTCGACCGCTACGCCTCGCCGCGTTCAGTAGGAGATGGCGCATGAGTACGCTCGCAAAAAAGAATCTGCTCTCGACTGCAATCGTCACGACACTGCTCACACTACCCGGCATCGCGTCTGCGGAGACGTTCTTCAAGCTCGACAATCCGCACGACTTAGCCTTCAACCAGCTCCTTGGCGTCAACGACGGACGAATCATCGTCGGCTATTATGGCGATGGCGTAGAAGTCGCGAACGTGGGCTACACGCTGGTCCCGACCGACCACTACTCCATCGAGTTCTTCTCGGCGCTGCCGAAGCCGCTGACGGTCACCCAGCTTCAGGCCATCGGCATCAACAACTTGACCACGCCGGCGATCGTCGGCTTCGTCACGGACAGCAATAACAACACGCACGGCTTCATCGATTACCAGGGCATACAGGCCGTCGTCGATGATCCCAAGGGCGTCTTCCCGACGAACAGCACCCAGAACCTGCTCGGCGTCAACGACCTCGGTCAGGCCGCCGGCTTCTATCTCGACGCCAATGGCAACTCGCACGGCTTCGTCGTGAGCTTCAGCTTTGACCTCGTCAACCACAAGCTCACCCAGCAGTTCTCCTCGGTCAACTACCCTGGCGCGACGGCGACGCAGGCGAGCGCCATTAACAACGAAGGCGTGGTGTACGGCTTCTTTATCGCGAATGGCGTGAGCCACGGCTTTCTGGAGAAAGGCGGAGCCTTCACCCCCGTCGACGTCAAGCTCGCCGGGGTGAACGTGACCGGAACCACGATACTCGGAGCCAACAACAAGGGCGAGTTCGTCGGGACCTACACGGCCGGGAGCGGCAACGCCACGACCACCCACGGCTTCATTTACGACGGCACGACGTTCCTGAACGTGGATGCGCCCGGCTCCTCACAAACGACCGTCTTCACCAATGTGCAGGGGACGACGGTCAACGGCATCAACGACGCCGGCGACATCGTGGGCTTCTACTCGGACGGCCTCTATGTCGACGGCTTCGTGATCTTCAAGTAATCGACCGCCGAGCCAAAGCCCCCTTATAACCTTGCGCGTCGCCGCCATCCCGGCGATGCGCTTCATAGCGGCGCGCGCGCCCGCTATCCGAGCAGCTTCCTGATCTCGGCTTTGAGCCCTTCGGCGATGTCGGGCCGCGCCAGGCCGAAGGCGATGTTCGCCGCGAGGAAGCCGAGCTTCGATCCCGTGTCGTAGGTCTTGCCGTCGAAGCGCACGCCGTGGAAAGACTGCGACTTCGCGAGCTTGATCATCGCGTCGGTGAGCTGAATCTCGCCGCCCGCGCCGCGCTCGCCCGTCTCCAGAAGATCGAAGATCTCATGGTGCAGGATGTAGCGTCCCGAGATCATGAGGTTGCTCGGCGCCGTTCCCTTCGGCGGCTTCTCGACCATGCCGTCGATCTCGAAGCTGTGGCCATAGTCCTTGCCGACGCTGACGACGCCATATTGGTGGGTTTCTTCCGGCGGGACCTCTTCGACCGCGATGATGTTGCCGCCGTGTCGCTCGAACGCCTCGACGGCCTGCGCCAGGCAGCGGCTCTTGCGCTCTCCGGTCGCCATCGTGATCATGTCGGGAAGCAGCACCGCGAAGGGCTCGTCGCCGATGAGATCGCGCGCGCACCACACCGCATGTCCGAGCCCCAAGGGCTCCTGCTGGCGCGTGAAACTCGTCGCGCCGGGCCGCGGCACCTCGGCCATGATCGCGTCGTATTCTTTCGTCTTGCCGCGAAGCCGCAGCGTATCCTCGAGCTCATATGCGCGGTCGAAGTGGTTCTCGATGACCTCCTTGCTGCGGCCCGTCACAAAGACAAAGTGCTCGATCCCCGCTTCCTTCGCCTCATCGACGACATGCTGGACCACTGGCCTGTCGACGACGGTCAGCATCTCTTTGGGCACGGCCTTCGTGGCGGGCAGGAACCTCGTGCCGAGACCGGCTACGGGGAATACGGCCTTACGGATGCGCTTCGTCATGTAGAGTCCGTGTTTTCAAGGGGGAGGTTGCGTCGCTTGCCGGGCGGGCGCTATAGCGACCCGGGTGATTGGGGCATAATCGGTTTCCGAAGCGTTAACAATGGGCGACGGCGAGACGAGGGCGAGAGATCAATGACGGTGTTGGTTACGGGCGGCGCCGGCTACATCGGCAGCCACATGGCGCTGGAGCTGGTGGACGCAAACGAAAGGCTCGTCATTCTCGACGATCTCTCGACGGGGTTTCGCCGGGCGGTTCCGCAGGGCGTGGAGCTCGTCGTTGGAGATTTCGGCGACGCGGCGCTCGTGACAGAGCTGATCGAACGACATGGGGTCGATGAGATCATCCACTTTGCGGCCAAGATCATCGTCCCCGAGTCCGTCGCGAACCCGCTGCTCTACTACCACAACAACACGGCGAAAGCGCGCGAGCTGCTCGCGACCGCAGTGAGCAGCGGCGTCAAGCGATTCATCTTTTCGTCGACGGCGGCGGTCTATGGCGACGTGCGCGCCAATCCGGTGACGGAGGAAACGCCGCTCAATCCCGTCTCGCCCTATGGACGGTCGAAGCTGATGGTCGAGTGGATGCTCGAGGACGTGAGCCGCGCC
Organism: Methylocystis sp.; assembly: GCA_035319645.1. GTDB lineage: Bacteria > Pseudomonadota > Alphaproteobacteria > Rhizobiales > Beijerinckiaceae > Methylocystis. The sequence continues at coordinate 17,814 of DATHCI010000200.1, forward strand.
CATGACTTCAACTATGTGGCGCTGCGCTATTTCAACGTCGCCGGCGCCGACCCCAAAGGCCGCGGCGGCCAGTCGACCCCGAATGCGACGCACCTGATCAAGGTTGCGGCGCAGGCGGCGCTCGGCCTTCGCGAGAAGCTGCAAGTGTTCGGCGTCGACTATCCGACGCCGGACGGCAGCTGCGTGCGCGACTACATCCAGGTCACAGACCTCGCGCGCGCGCATATGGACGCGCTGCGCTTCCTGCGCGGCGGCGGCAAGAGCCTTGTCTGCAATTGCGGCTACGAACGCGGCTTTTCGGTGCTCGAGGTCGTCGAGACGGTGAAGCGCGTGTCCGGCGTCGACTTTCGCGTGGAGATTTCCGAGCGCCGCGCCGGCGATCCGGCGGCGATCGTCGCCGCCAACGGGCGGATCAGGTCCGTGCTGGGTTGGACGCCGCGCCACGACGACCTGGAGCAAATCGTGCGTCAGGCCTTGGACTGGGAGCGCCGCCTCGCGGCGCAGGCGACCCTTCCATGAGAGAACTTGCCGACGCGCGGTCTATATCGGTGGAGGCGCCCTTCGGGCGTCAATCGGCCTTCAAATGTTGCGTTTTTGGTATAGCCTGCCATCCAAAGGACTATCCGCGGCGGAGCCTTTCCGGAGCGGCGCGGCCAGGGAGCGCTATGAAAAACTCCGCCACCGCGTGAAAAACGAGCTGTGCGCTCACGCGATTCTTTATCGAGGCGCAGCGTCGGGGCGCCGAGCAGCCCGAGCACTGCGCGACCTGTGTGGCCCCCATCAACGCCGCGGCGGCTCTGCATGAGGCTCTCGACGAGGAAGACGGCGAGGCCTGCAGCCTCGAAACGTTCCGGCCGTATCTTGAAAAACGATGCAAACGGCCTTCGACGACCGCTTTGAATGGGAATTGAAAGTGGACGCGGCATGCGCGCTTGATGGGCGTAGGACGCAAATTGTCGGCCTTATTTTCACGGAGGCGGTGATGAATGCGCTGAGGCGCGGCTTTCCGAGCGACAAGCGCGGCAAAATCGAAACGCAGTTGCGCGAATCGGGCGATCGGATCGAATTGACAATCAAAAACGAGGGCGTCGCGTTTTCACCCTCTGCCTCGGAAAGGTGCCGTGGCGTCGGCTTCATGCGGGACCTCGCTCGCAACCTCGGCGGCGAATTGGAGGTGCGGCGCCTGCCCTCTGGGGCCAGGTGCGCTTGACTCTTCCAGTTGCGCTCAACCAGGAGCCAAGCCGGGCCAGCAGAATCGGGTGAAGCGCCATGGGGCGCCCGTTGCTATCACAGAGGCAACGACGACCCCGAACACTGCGTGCGAGCAGGTGGGTAATTTCGTCTTCAACTACTGTCTGCGACCGGCGCCCTCGGCGCAGAACGGCCGTGGTTTTCGCCGTGCTGAGCTTCGTCGCGCGCACGCCAGGCTGTAAGATCGTCTTCGACTGCGCCGCTGCGCTCGGCGGCAGAAGAGCTTGCGCGCACAGTCGCAGCGCGCGGCGAGCCGCTGCGGAGCTTCTTCGAGCCGCACCGCTTGCGGTGGGGCTGCACGCACGGAGGTTCGCGGATATCGAGGACCTGGACATGGCGGCGCTTCGGTCGCTGCGCAGCCGAGGCGGAGCGCATGTCGTGCGCGCGAGAAGATAGATCGGGGAAGCGCGCCGGCGTCAGGGCGAACTGGTCTTGCGCGCGAACACGGACAGCGCCGGGCCGTAAGGGTGATCCAACTGTTCGAAGGCGATCCTCACGTCGTCGAAGCCCAGCGCCATCAGCACGTCCAGCAGGTCCTGCTTCGGCATCCAGCTCGGCTCGTCGAAGACGCCGCCGCAGAAGCCCGGCCTCTCCGCGGAGCCATGGTAGGGGCGACGCACCAGCCTGATGGTCTGCCCAAGTCGTTTCTCGCGCCTCAGATGAGGCGCGCGCGCCGCCTCGGCCAATCGGATTTCCTCTTCGGTCGCGAAATGCGTCCAGAGAAAAATCGCGCAGGTCCGCTGCGCGAGAAGCTCGAGCAGCGTCACCGGATCGCGCATATGGTAGAGCACGCCGCATGCGAATATGAGGTCGTATGTGGCGGAGGACGCCCGCAGCCACTCGTTGATTTCGGCGAGCGAAAATCGCGCCTTGAGACCGAGAATCTCCTTCGCGACGAGGCATTTGAGGAAGGCGAGCTTGTTCGCCTCGACGGCGTGCACGCAAGCGCCCGCGCGCTCCAGCATGTAAGTGTGGCTAGCTTCCATCGGACCGATCTCGAGAACCGAGCGTCCGCTGACGCCGCCGAATTGCTCGATCGCCCAGGTCACACGGAAATCGTCGTAGAGCGAACCGGATCCGATCTCCACGCCCGCCTCTGGCGGAAGCCGATGGTTCCATCCCGGCACGAGCTCGACGGCGTTCCGCTTCTCGTCTCCCGAAAGCACATATTGATCGAACTCGACGAGATCCACCTTCACGCCGGCGCGGGCGCGCACGCCCGCGGTCTTGGGCCGGCCCGGAGGCCATGTCAGTCGGAGCAAGATGTCGTCCTTCTTCAGTCCGCGGCGGGCGGGTTCATCCAGCCGTTCCGGTGCAGCCTGCTCGGATTGCCGGAAAGGTCGTGATAGGTCACTACGCCTTCCGCGAAGTAATGACAAACCAGCGCCTTACGAGAGAGAGTGAGGTTGCGCCGCGTCGAGCCGCCATGCAAAAGATTCGCGTGCCAAAACAGCGCGTCGCCGGCCTTGGGCAAAAATACCTCCGGTCTCAACTGCATCCTGTCGATATAGTCACGAATCGTCGGCTCGTAGCGCTCGTGATAGGCGACGCCGTGCGACGCCTTGTATTCGTAAGGGGCGATCTCGACGTCCCGGCTCAGCAGCAGAGGCGCGAGCCTGTGGCTGCGGGGATAAAATTCCAGCGGTCCGCTGTCTTCATGAATGTCCTCAAGCGCAATCCAGCAGGCGAGCAGCCATCCGAGCGGATAGGTCGTCATGTGGATGTGGTCGGAGTGCGCACTCTGGCTGCTGCCCTTGTAACCAATGATGGTCTGAAACGGAAGCGCGGGGCGCCCGAACAGCAGGTTTGCGATTCTCAGAATTTCTTCATCCCGCTGGAGTTCCTTGATTTCCGGCACGGCGAGATGGGCGTCGAGGTTGCGTCCGGGGAGCGTGTCGTCTTCGCCGAGCGACTCGTGGTTCGTCTCGATGACGCCGCCGGCGAGAGCCGTCTCGTAGGCGCGCCAGACCTCATCGATTCTCTCGCGCGAGATCAGGCCTTCGGCGACGAAATAGCCGTCGATCGTCCACCTCTCGCAGATGTCGGCTTCCGCGGCCGTAATCTCGCCGCTGCGGCGCTTTCTCCCGATTTCGCGTAGCGCGTTCGGTTGATCGAGCCAGCAGAACGGCCCACAGGCCGGAAAAGCTTCGCTGCGGAATTCGCCAAATCTCGCAAGATCCACGGGACGCTCGCCGATGTAGATCTCGGAGAATCGCCGCAGAGCCTGTTGCGCCCGTTCCTGCTCGCGCATCCGCGCCCGTCGCGCGCGATAATATTTGATGATCGGCAGCTTGTTGACGTCCATCGACCCTCTCCGCGCCCGTGATGGGAGCGAAAGCCTGCGCGCACATTCGCCTCACTGGAGCATCGGCCGAAATTCGCGCGTATTTTATGGCGACCGCCGTCGCGCCGAAATCTTTGGATTTGAACTCACGCCCTCATTCTGATGAACTCCTGAAAGGCGCGTCTCGAAGCACGAGCCAAGGGCGCATTCTCGGAGCCTCGCGGGAGTTTGCATCCTTCGAGACGCTCGGCTCACGCGGGCTCCTCAGAGTCAGGGGTCGTCGACGAGCGCTCCGCGTGGCGCTGCGTCGGCGAGGAAGCTTCGCCAAGGACCTCCGTCGGCGGGTTGATCACGACCCGGCCGCCCGGGAGATCGACGGTCGGGACCACGGCTTTGGCGAAGGGATAGAGCGCGGTCTCTGCGCCGCCGGCCTCGGCGACCTCCAGAATGTCGCCCGCGCCGAAGTTCCGCACGGCGACGACGACGCCGAGGCGCGCGCCGTCGGGCGTCTCGGCGGCGAGTCCGATGAGATCCGCGAGGTAGAACTCGTCCTCCGCCGGCGCGGGCAGGTTTTCGCGCGGCGCATAGAGCTCGACGCCCTTGAGCCGCTGCGCGCCGTCGCGGTCCGTGACGCCGTCGACGCGCGCGACGAGCATGTCCTTGCCGTGCCGGCGCACGCGCGAGAGCGCGAAGCGACGCCGCCTCTCGGCGTCGACCAGCGGTCCGTAGCGCGCGACGGCGAGCGGGTCCTCTGTGAAGCTCTGCAGCCGAATCTCACCCGCGAGGCCATGCGGCGCGCCAAACCGGCCGAGCAGGACGAGGCCGCCCTGCGCCTTGGCGGAGGCCGCCGCGCCGCTCACGCCGCGGCGGCTTCGCCCGCAGCCGCAGCAGCGGCCGCGGCGCGCTCCTGCGCCTTCTTCTTCGGCTTCGCCTTCTCGGGATTGTTGCGCGCCTCGCGCTTGCCGACGCCGACGCTCTCGAGCAGTCGCGCCACGCGGTCGGTCGGCAGCGCGCCCTTGCCGATCCATTCCTTGGCCTTCTCGGCGTCGAGCACGAGGCGGTCGGCGGCGTCCTTGGGCTTCAGCGGATCGAAGGTGCCGAGCTTCTCGATGAAGCGCCCGTCGCGCGGCGAACGGGAGTCGGCGACGACGACGCGATAGAAGGGACGCTTCTTGGCGCCGCCGCGGGAGAGTCGGATTTTTAGAGACATCTTTGGTTCCTTTGGTTGTCGGCAAGCTGACAGTCGGCAGTCGGCGGTCGTTCTCTCGACTGCCTATTGCCGACTGCCGCCCTTCACTTCTTCTTCCCGAACGGACTGAATCCGCCGAGCAGCCCCTTGCCGCCGAGGCTCGGCAGGCCGCCGGGCTTTGGCGAAAACAGTTCCGGAGGCGGGGCCTCCGGCAGGCCCTTGCCGAAAGACGGCGGGGCGGCCTTGCCGCCGCCGAGCTTCTCGCGCATGGCGGCGATCTCTTCGGGCGAGGGCATGTTCATGCCGCCAAAGCCCATCATCTGCGCCGCCTGCTTCATGAGGCCGCCGCCGCGCTTGCCGCCCATCATCTTCATCATGTCGGCCATGGCGCGGTGCTGCTTGAGGAGCTTGTTGATCTCCTCGACCTTCGTTCCAGAGCCTGAAGCGATGCGGCGCTTGCGCGAGGCCTTCAGAATGTCGGGGTTGCGGCGCTCCTTCGGGGTCATCGAGAGAATGATCGCGCGCTGGCGCCTGATCATCCTCTCGTCGATGTTCGCCGCGGCGAGCTGATCCTTCATCTTGGCGACGCCCGGGAGAAGCCCCATGACGCCGCCGATGCCGCCCATCTTCTCGGCCATCGCCAGCTGATCGCAGAGATCCTGCAGGTCGAACTTGCCCTTGGCCAAGCGTTCCGCAGCGCGGACGGCTTCCTGCTCGTCGATGACGCTCTGCGCCTTCTCGACCAGCGCCACGATGTCGCCCATGCCGAGGATGCGGTCGGCGATGCGCTTCGGCGAGAACTCGTCGAGCGCGTCCATCTTTTCGCCGGTGGCGATGAGCTTGATCGGCTTGCCGGTGACGGCGCGCATCGACAGCGCCGCGCCGCCGCGCCCGTCGCCGTCCATGCGCGTCAGTACGATGCCGGTGATGCCGACGCGCGCGTCGAAGCTCTTCGCGAGATTGACCGCGTCCTGGCCGGTCAGCGCGTCGGCGACGAGCAGGATCTCATGCGGGCTGGCGTAGGACTTGATGTCCGCCATCTCCTGCATGAGCGGCTCGTCGATATGCGTGCGCCCCGCCGTGTCGAGCAGCACGACGTCATAGCCTTGGAGCCGCGCCGCCTCCATGGCGCGCCGCGCGATCTGCAGCGGCGTCTGGTTCGGCACGATTTCCAGCGTGTCGACTCCGACCTGGCGCCCGAGGATCGCGAGCTGCTCCTGCGCCGCAGGGCGCTTGACGTCGAGCGAGGCCATCAACGCGCGCTTCTTGTGGCGCTCTTTCAGCCGCTTGGCGATCTTCGCCGTCGTCGTGGTCTTGCCGGCGCCCTGGAGGCCGACCATCATGATCGTGACGGGCGGGCGCGCCTCGAGGTCGATGGGCTCCGCGGTCTCGCCGAGCGTCTCGACGAGCACGTCGTTGACGATCTTGATGACCATCTGTCCGGGCGAGATCGACTTGACGATGTTCGCGCCGATGGCCTTCTCCTGCACCCTGTCGGAGAAGGAGCGCACGACGTCGAGCGCGACGTCCGCGTCGAGCAGCGCGCGCCGCACTTCGCGCAACGCCGCGGCGACGTCGGCTTCGGAGAGCGCGCCGCGCCGCGTGAGACCGTCGAATATGCCGGAGAGCTTGTCGGCGAGGCTCTCGAACATCGGAATTCTCCTGAGCGCTCGCCGGGAGGCTCAAAACCAAAAGCGCCCGGGAGCGCAACGCGCCGCCGGACGTCCGCCCCTCCGCTCTAGGTGCGACGAAGGAGATTGAGTTTGGGCATCTCTGACGAGATTGTGACGCGGTTTTTAGGCGCGGGGCGAGCGGAAGTCAATGCGCGCCTCGATCTCCGGCGGATCAAGCGAGACATGCCGGGCGGCTCGTTCGCGTGTTTGCCGGCGGCGCTCGCGGCGGGTCGCCCGATTTTCGCGCTGGGCTATCGTCGCCTTGTCGAACTCTTGGGACTGCGCGGGTTCGACACGCGCGAACGTCTTCTCGCCGAGCGTCAGACTTCGACCATCGCGCATGCGCCGCCTGCATGGTGAAGTTTACGCCGGAAGAAGTGTGAAATGAATGTTGAGGCGGCCGCACCCGTCGCGGCGTATGCACGAACGTCCCGCCTGCGGCGGAGTTCAGATTGCCGCAGCGGCGAAGAATGGCTCTTGAGGGCTCGACTTCGGGCGCGGTGAGCGCCAGCGAGCTCTGCGCATGGTCTAATATCTGGCCAGCACAGGCGCCGGAGCGCCCGAGTTGAAGTGGTAATTCACGCCCAGTCGCAGCACGTTGACCTGCGGATGGCGATGATAGCCATAATTCCAGCCCCAGGCGCCCGTGACGCCGCCGCTGTCCAAATCCATGAACAGATATTCGAGCTTGGCGGACCAGTTCGACGCGAACATCCATTCGAGGCCGCCGCCTGCGGTCCAGCCGGTGCGCGTGTTGCTGGAGTTGAATGCGGTCACTTCACCATAGGCGAAGCCTGCAGCGCCGTAAACCAGCAAGGTCGGCATGGCCAGCCATCCGACCCTGCCGCGAAGCGTGCCGAACCACGGCAGGCCCAGGTTGCCGCCGTTGCCGGTCGCGAGCGGGACCAGAACGTCGCCGGGCGCCAATGGGCTCGGATAGGCTACGATGGTGTTGCCGGCGTTTCCGCCGGTAATGCTTGCGCCTTGGATGTCGGCTTCGCCGCCGATGACGATCGACGGTCTGAGCTCGAAATTGTAGCCGACCTGGGCGCCGCCGACGACCCCGCCCGTGTTGTTCGACGTGTTGCCGCCGCCCGGCAGGAGAAAGAGATTGGTGGCTCCATACACCGAAGCGCCGATCGGAAAGGCGGGATCGGCGTATGGAAGGACGCTGTTCTGCCCGCCGGCGGCCCATCCGCCGCCGAGGTTGACGCCGCCATAAAAGCCGCTCCAGAGGGCCGGCGGAGGAGGCGGCGCAAAGACCGGCGCGTCCTTGGCGAAGGGCAGGTCGGCGGCATGTGCGGCGCAGGCGCCCAATATCAGGACGATTGCGACGCCGCTTGCAGTATTTTTCATTGCAGCCTCCTTGCGAAGGATTGGGCGTCCGTTCCAGAGGAGCCCTTCCGCCCTGGTTCGCCAGAACGTGACTTGCCGCGTATAATTTTCTTGAAGGGTTAAAAAGCAATGAATGGAAAGTAGCTCAACAGGAATTTCTGAACCGTGTTGTCCAATTGCAACAAGAGAGAAATAGGACCGGTTGCGACGGCTATTGTTGCAAATGACGCGGGTTCTGATCTTGGGGAGCCGGGAAGTGCCGGCCGATCCCGGCGCGCCATGCCGCCACCGATGTTGGGTCGAGGAAGGAGCGTTCGGCCGCTTCCGCTCGCGCCCACGCGACAGCGCGCGCTCGATCGGCTAAAGCACTCGCGCGAAAAACCGCAGAGCGCAGGAGCACCCCAATGAAACGCGGCCTCTTTCCCTTCGCGCTGAGCTTCCTCATCGCCTCCGTCGCCGAGAGCGGCGCGGGCTTGGCCTTCGAGCTCAAGAGCCCCGACATCGCCGAGGGCAAGACCATCGGCGCGAAGCACATTTACAACTCCTTCGGATGCACGGGCGAGAACCTCTCGCCGGCGCTCGAATGGGGCGATCCGCCGGCCGGCACGAAGAGCTTCGCCGTTCTTGTCCACGACCCCGACGCGCCAACGGGCGGCGCAGGCTTCTGGCACTGGCTCGTCATCGATATTCCGGCCTCGGCGCGCGGCCTGCCGCAGGGCGCGGGCGACCCCGCCGGCAAGCGGCTGCCTGCCGGCGCAAAGCAGCTCGAGACGGACTTCGGCGATGTCGGTTATGGCGGCCCCTGTCCGCCCAAGGGCCATGGCGACCACCGCTACGTCTTCACGGTCTATGCGCTCGGCGTCGAGAAGCTCGACATTCCCGCCCATGCGCGCACTGCCGCCGTGGGCTTCACGGTCAATCAGCACGCCCTTGCCAAGGCGAGCCTCACGGCGCGATTCGGGCGCTGACGCTGCAGCTGAACCTCGCGGCGACGCTTCTGGCCTTGGCGCTGGAGGCGTCGCTCGGCTACCCGGCGGCGCTTTACGCGCGCATAAGGCATCCGGTCGTCTGGATCGGCGCCGCGATCCACCTCCTGGATCGCCGTCTGAATTTCGGGCCCCCGCTGCTCAGGAAGGCGCGCGGCTTTCTCGCGCTCGCCCTGCTGCTCGCCCCCTGTTTCGCGCTCGGCGAAATCTTGGAGCGGCTGTTGCTCGCGGCGCCTTATGGCGCCGTCCCTCTCGCGCTCCTGGCGTCGAGCCTCCTGGCGCAACGCAGCCTGCACGATCACGTGGCCGATGTCGCTGAAGCGCTCTCGCGCTCCCTGGAGGACAGCCGGCGCGCCTTGAGCCGCATCGTCGGGCGTGACGTGGCGGAGCTCGACGAGTCCGGCGTCGCGCGCGCGGCCATCGAGAGCCTGGCCGAGAATTTTTCGGACGGCGTCGTCGCGCCGGCTTTGTGGCTCGCGCTCCTGGGTCTGCCCGGGGCGTTGCTCTACAAGGCGATCAACACCGCCGACAGCATGATCGGCCACCGCGACGCGCGCTACGCCGACTTCGGCTTCGCCGCGGCGAAGCTCGACGATTTCGTGAACCTCCCGGCGGCGCGGCTTTGCGCGCTGCTGCTGGCGATCGTCTCGGGATCTCGCGCCCAGCGCGCGCTACAGACCGCCTGGCGCGACGCGCGCAAGCATGCGTCGCCGAACGCCGGCTGGCCGGAGGCGGCGATGGCGGGGGCGCTCGGCTTGCGACTGGGCGGCGCTCGAGCCTACGACGGCGCCGTGGTCGCGCTAGCCGAATTCGGCGACGGTCGCATCGATGCGACCCGCGCAGACATCGACCGCGCCCTCGCGCTCTACCGCCACGCGCTCGTCGCACTGTGGGCGCTGGTCGCATTCGGCCTTCTGCTTTCGTCGCGGTTGCGTTTCAGCTAGGGCCTCGGAGATCGAGCGCGTCGCCCAAATGTTGCAAATTTCTGCTTGACAAACGCGGCGCCCCTAGATATCCGCAGCCCTCAATCGAAAAGGGGAGCGCCCGTTCGCGGGCGCTTCCTCTTTTGCGTTCCAATCCCCGCAAGGGCCGGTCTCCACCGGACGCGGGGCGATCCGCGGCCCCTGGTCGCAACAAATGGAGACGAGAGCATGGCGCGTATCGCAGGCGTCAATATCCCGACCAACAAGCGCGTCGTCATCGCGCTGCAATATATTCACGGCGTCGGCCCCAAGATCGCGGCGGAAATCTGCGAGAAGGTGCGCATCCCCGCGGAACGCCGGGTCTCGCAGCTCACCGACGCCGAAGTGTTGCAGATCCGCGAGACGATCGACCGTGACTATATGGTGGAGGGCGACCTGCGCCGCGAAGTCGCGATCAACATCAAGCGACTCATGGATCTCGGCTGCTATCGCGGTCTGCGCCACCGTCGCCAGCTTCCGGTGCGCGGCCAGCGCACGCACACAAACGCCCGCACCCGCAAGGGCAAGGCCAAGCCGATCGCCGGCAAGAAGAAGTAATCTTGGGGCAGTCGGCGTTCGGCAGTCGGTCATCGAATATTCGATCCGCCGACTTCCGACTGCCGACTGCCTAATGCCGATCACCGAGCGTAGAGACATAAAACAATGGCCAAGGAAACCACCCGCGTTCGCCGACGGGAGCGCAAGAACATCGCTTCCGGCGTGGCGCACGTGAATTCGACCTTCAACAACACCATGATTACGATCACCGATCCGCAGGGGAACACGATCTCCTGGTCGTCCGCCGGCACGATGGGCTTCAAGGGCTCGCGCAAGTCGACGCCTTACGCGGCGCAGATGGCCGCCGAGGACGCCGCGCGCAAGGCCGGCGAGCACGGCGTGCGCTCGCTTGAGGTCGAGGTGTCGGGGCCGGGCTCCGGCCGCGAGTCGGCGCTGCGCGCGCTGCAGTCGGCGGGCTTCACCGTGACCTCGATCCGCGACGTGACGCCGATCCCCCACAATGGCTGCCGTCCGCGCAAGCGACGCAGGGTCTGACAGACGACAGACGGCAGTCGGCTGAGGACAGAAAGTCACACATCTCTGTTCGCCCGCTCTTCTGCCCCCCAAATTCCGTTCTCTGTTTTCTGAAAGGCCGCGCCGTGAGCATCCAGAAGAACTGGCAGGAACTGATTAAGCCCAATAAGCTCGCCGTGACGCCGGGCGACGATCCGCGCCGCCAGGCGACCGCCGTCGCCGAACCGCTGGAGCGCGGCTTCGGGCAGACTCTCGGCAACGCCCTTCGCCGCATTCTTTTGTCCTCGCTACAGGGCGCAGCCATCACGTCGATCCACATCGACGGGGTGTTGCACGAGTTCTCGTCGATCCCGGGCGTGCGCGAGGACGTGACCGACATCGTGCTCAACATCAAGGACATCGCCATAAAATATGTCGGCGAGGGTCCGAAGCGCCTGGCGCTGAAGAAGGCGGGGCCGGGCCCGGTCAAGGCCGGCGACATTCAGGTCACGGGCGACGTGCAGATTCTCAACCCGGACCTCGTGATCTGCACGCTCGACGAGGGCGCCGAGATCCGCGTCGAGTTCACCATCGCGACCGGCAAGGGTTATGTGCCCGCCGACCGCAATCGCGCCGAGGACGCGCCGATCGGGCTCATCCCGATCGACAGCCTGTTCTCGCCGGTCAAAAAGGTCAGCTATCGCGTGGAGAACACGCGCGAGGGGCAGGTGCTCGACTACGACAAGCTGACGATCTCGATCGAGACCAATCGCTCGATCAGCCCCGAGGATGCGCTCGCCTACGCGGCGCGCATCCTTCAGGATCAGCTCAACGTCTTCGTCAACTTCGAGGAGCCGCGCCGCGAGGAGGCGCAGCCGCTGATCCCGCAGCTGGCCTTCAATCCGGCGCTGCTCAAGAAGGTCGAGGAGCTCGAGCTCTCGGTGCGTTCGGCGAACTGTCTCAAGAACGACAACATCGTCTATATCGGCGACCTCATCCAGAAGACCGAGGCCGAGATGCTGCGGACCCCGAACTTCGGGCGCAAGTCGTTGAACGAGATCAAGGAAGTCCTCGCGCAGATGGGCCTGCATCTCGGAATGGAGGTGCCGGGCTGGCCGCCGGAGAACATCGACGATCTCGCGAAGCGGTTCGAGGAGCACTACTGAATTTGGCAGTCGGCATTAGGCGGTCGGGCGCAGTCCGACTGCCAACCGCCCTAACGACGGCCGTTCCTTGGCACGGCGGCCGCAAGCAAGAACGGAGCTGGCCGATGTATCACCGCAACAAGAAGCGGCGCTTCGGGCGCACGCACGAGCATCGCAAGGCGATGTTCTCCAACCTCGCGCAGGCGCTCATCAAGCACGAGCAGATCATCACGACGTTGCCGAAGGCCAAGGATCTGCGGCCCGTCGTCGAGAAACTCGTGACGCTCGGCAAGCGCGGCGATCTGCACGCGCGCCGGCAGGCCATCGCCAAGATCCGCGATGTGGCGCTCGTCAGAAAGCTCTTTGATGTGCTCGGCCCGCGCTACAAGGAGCGCAACGGCGGCTATACGCGCGTGCTGAAGGCGGGCTTTCGCTATGGCGACAACGCGCCGCTCGCGGTGATCGAATTCGTTGATCGCGACGTCAATGCGAAGGGTCAGGATTCCGGGCCCGCGCCGACGGAAGCAGAGGCGGCTGCGTAAGCGGCGCGCTCGGGCCTTTTGGGGCGGTCCAGGCTCCTGCGCGGAGCGCCGGCGCTCTTGAAAGAAATGTGCAGGCCCGCGCTCAATTTGAAGCCGCTGCGCGGGGCATTCGCGCCCGTCTCAACGGCTCAGCCTCGGTAAAGATCATGCGGCGACGGAAGGCGATGGGGCTTTGAACGAGCAGCATCGCCTTCAAGTCTTCGATCGGCGTTGTGAAATAAGGCTCGTGGAGAAACCGCGAGGCGTCATTCGTCCATGACGGAATGGCGAGATCCCAGCGGCGCGCGAGATGCTCGCCGACCGCCCCAAGGCCCGCATGTTGGCGTGGATCGCAGAGCGGCGGCGGCTCATCGGCGATCATCGACTGGCGCCGTTCGGGATGAACATAGAATTCGTCGAGAAATTCGCTGAGCGTCGTGGCGAAAGTCGCGCCATCGTTAACTCTGCGGGCCACTTCGACCAAGGTACTCGGGCGGTTCATGCGCGGCGTCTTTCTGGCGTTTGCGATACTCGGTCCAGATGTAATCGATGGCGAGCGCGAGTTTGCCGCTGACCCGCGCTTCCGGGTAAAAGCGGGCTGCGAAGCCGATGATCTCACTTTTGTCTTTCAGGCCTGCAATTTGCAGCAGGTTGAAAATGTCTTCAAGATCATTGCTTCCGCCGCCAAGGTCGAGGCGGAGCGCCATGAGCTTCATGGCGAGGATGTATTCTGCGCTCGGAACGAACACTCGCAATCCAGGGGTCTGCTCGTTCGGATATGCGCGAAAGAGCGTGTGCTGCTCATACCCCTCCAAGAGCGGACTTAAGTACGTGCGCACGCCATCGTTCAGCCAGTCGCGCGGCCAGCCGCGCCGCTCGGCGACATCAAGAGCGGCTTCGTCGAGAAAGCTTTGATCTTCCATAGCCACAGCGTCAACGTCGGCGGTCGCGAGACGAAAATTGGAGACGAGCATGAGACAGGAACCGCCGTACACGGCTATGTCAATCACCCGTCCGGCGTCTCGCGCGATGCAGCCAAGTTCATGCAACGCGTCGCCTAGGCGCTCCGCATTGAAGACGAGGTTCTCTTCCGGGTTCATGAAGGAATATCCCCCCCAGTCGCGGAGGCGGCTTTGCACAGGGAACGCGGCGTAAGACTTTTGCGAAGATATAGTTGATCCCACGCGCTTACAACTTCCGCAGCGCCACTTCGGTGATGCGGTGGTCCGGGCCCTTGGTCAAAATCAAAGAGGCGCGCGGGCGCGTCGACGCGATGTTCTGGCGCAGGTTTAAGAGATTGATGCGTTCCCAGATGTCCTTGGCGACGCGCGCCGACTCGTCCTTGGTGAGATTGGCGTAGGTCCGAAAGTAGGAGCGCGGATCGCGAAAGGCCGTTTGTCGCAGCCGTTCGAAGCGCTCGACGTACCAGGTCTCCAATACGTCCTCGGCGGCGTGCAGATAGACCGAGAAATCGAAGAAATCCGACACGGCCGGCGCGGCGCGTCCTTCGCGCGCGGGTCGCGGCGGCGCCAGAACGTTGACGCCCTCGACGATGAGAATGTCGGGTCGGTCGAAAGTCAGCTTCTCGCCCTCGACGACATCGTAGATCAGATGCGAGTAGATCGGCGCTTCGACGTTGCGCTCACCCGCCTTGATCTTGGTCAGGAAGCGCAACAGCGCGCGATTGTCATAACTCTCCGGAAAGCCCTTCCTGTCCATGAGGCCGTCGCGTTCGAGCACGGCGTTCGGCAGGAGGAATCCGTCCGTCGTGACGAGCTCGACTTTCGGCGTGTTGGGCCAGCGCGACAGCAGCGCGCGCAAGATGCGCGAGGTCGTCGACTTGCCGACCGCGACCGATCCCGCGACGCCGATGATATAGGGAACCTTGCCATCCTCGGCGCCGAGGAAGCGCTGCGTCGCCTTGAACAGCCCCTGCGTCGCCGCGACATAGAGCGCGAGCAGGCGCGAGAGCGGCAAATAGATCTCGATGACTTCCTCGAGCGAAATCGGCTCGTGGAGCGAGCGCAAGCGGGTGAGATCATCAAGCGTCAGCGTCAGCGGCGTATCGGCGCGTAGACGCGCCCACTCGGCGCGCGTGAAGTGCCGATAGGGCGAGGCGATGTCGCCGTTCTTGTGCTTTTCGAGCGTCATTGGCGCTGTCATGTGGCGCCTCGCGAGGCTTTTTCCGCGAGGCCCGAGCGCACGGTGCGGCGCTCGAGCTCGGCGAGCACGTCGGCGAGCGCGACGCCTTTTGCTTCGAGCAGCACGAGCAGGTGGTAGAGCAGATCGGCGGCTTCTCGCGTCAGCGCGCCCTCGTCTTGCGACAGCGCGGCGATGACGGTTTCAACCGCCTCCTCGCCGAGCTTCTTGGCGATGCGCGGCGGTCCGCCTTCGAACAGGGTCTTCGTGTAGGAGGCTTCGACGGCGGCGTCGCGGCGGGCGCGGATGATCTCCGCGAGGTCGTCGAGTGTAAAGCTCATGCTGATTGAAGCCCGTCGAGTCGCATCGGCACTCCGGCGCGCGCCATGTGCCGTTTCGCCTCTCCGATCGTGAACTCGCCGAAGTGGAAGATGGAGGCGGCGAGCACCGCGCTCGCATGGCCGAGCTGGATTCCTTCGACGAGATGATCGAGGGCGCCTACGCCGCCCGAGGCGATGACCGGAATCCCCACCGCATCCGCGACGGTCCGCGTCAGCTCGATGTCGAAACCGCTCTTCGCCCCGTCGCGATCCATCGACGTCAACAAGATTTCGCCCGCGCCGAGCGATGCAACCTCGCGCGCATAGCGCACCGCGTCAATGCCCGTAGGGCGGCGCCCGCCGTGCGTGAAAATTTCCCAGCGGTCGCCGACGCGTTTGGCGTCGATGGCGACGACAATGCACTGCGCGCCGAATTTTTCCGAGGCTTCGCGCACGAAGTCGCGGTTGGCGACGGCGGCGGAGTTGATCGAAGCCTTGTCGGCGCCGGCGAGCAGCAGCATGCGGATGTCGTCGATCGTGCGCACGCCTCCGCCCACGGTGAGCGGCATGAAGCAGGCTTCCGCCGTGCGCTGCACGACGTCGAGCAGGATGCCGCGGTCTTCATGGCTCGCGGTGATGTCGAGGAAGCAGAGCTCGTCCGCGCCGGCGGCGTCATAGGCGATCGCGCATTCGACGGGGTCGCCGGCGTCGCGAAGATCGACGAAGTTGACGCCCTTGACGACGCGCCCGTCCTTGACGTCGAGGCAGGGGATGAGGCGGGATTTGAGCATCAGGCGGCAGGAGTCAGAGTCTCTTTGGAGCGCAGCAAGTCCCAAAACTTCGGGGCCATATTGCCGGCGCGGCTGGATTCGGAGATGTCGGCTATAAAAAATTGACCTTCGCCGACGGGGCCGGCGCGTAGCCGTTGCGTGAGTGCTTCGACATCTTGCGCCGTGTACAAAAACACAATGTTGCCGTCGAGAATGTACATCTTATCGTCAACATCCAGCACTTTCGCTAACGGCTTAGCGTCCGCCAGCACCCAGACTCTTTCTGCTGAAAAAACAAGGATGTATAGCTTACGGGTCATGGTTTGTCCTCCTGCGCTCTCTTTTCGATTTGCAAGCGAGGCGCCTCGTTTACGATGTCTACGATCTCTGTTGTCGCGTCCTTTTTATAGAGAATTTGGATTGCGTGCTGCCGTAATAAATATTCCTCGGACTGCAAACGGTCTGGATCACGAAACATATATATAAAGTAGGCAATCAGCGTTCCAAATACAGGTAGCGAACCCATACCTGAAAAAAAATATTTCAGAGGCGCGTCATCCCGAAAGAAGTACGCGGCGAGCCAGCTCGTTGGCGTGACAAGGGCAGCCGTCCAGAGCAGTGGATTCAGCGCATTTCGAACCCGTATGACTCCAGCCCGAGAGGTCCAGTTGCCTATGGTCTCTCCGGGTTTCATGAAGCAACGCTTTTGTTTTGGCGTATCAACGCCAGCGCCTGCGCGGGATCGAGCCGCCCGTCATACAGCGCCCGCCCCGTGATCGCGCCGGCGAGCCTGGCGCAGTCGGGCTGCAACAGCCTTTCCACATCCCGCAGCGACGCGAGGCCGCCCGAGGCGATGACCGGGATCGACAGCGCTTCCGCCAGAGCGAGCGTCGCCTCGATGTTCAGCCCTTTCAAGATCCCGTCGCGGGAGATGTCGGTGTAGATGATCGCTGCGACGCCCGCGTCCTCGAAGCCCTTGCCGAGGTCCAGCGCCGACATGCGGGTCGCGCGCGCCCAGCCCTCGACGGCGACGAAACCGTCCTTGGCGTCGACCCCGACCGCGATGCGGCCCGGATAGACGCGCGCCGCCTCGCGCACGAGCGCCGGGTCGCGGACCGCCGCCGTGCCGATGATGACGCGCGTGACGCCTTTATCGAGCCAGCGCGCGATTGTGCGCATGTCGCGGATGCCGCCGCCGAGCTGAACCGGAATGCGGATCGCCGCAAGCACCGCCTCGACCGCCTCGGCGTTGCGCGGCGCGCCGGCGAAGGCGCCGTCGAGATCGACGACATGCAGATATTCGAAACCCTGGCGCTCGAAGCGCTTCGCCTGCTCGGCCGGGTCGTCGTTGAAAACCGTCGCGCGCGCCATGTCGCCCTGGGCGAGGCGCACGCACTTGCCTTCCTTGAGATCGACGGCGGGAAACAGAATCAAGGGCGCCACCTCAGGAAATTGGCGATGAGCGCGAGACCGAGCCTCTGGCTCTTCTCCGGATGAAACTGCACGCCGACGAGATTCGCGCGCGCGACAGCGGCCGTGATCGGCCCCCCGTAGTCGCTGGTCGCCAACGTGTCCGCGGGAGAAGCGGTCTCAATGTGGTAGCTGTGCACGAAATAGGCGTGGAGGCCCGTCGCGCCGGTCGGAATGTCGGCGAAGATCGGATGCGCCCGCGTAAGATCCAGCGTGTTCCAACCCATGTGCGGGATTTTGAGCGCGGGGTCGGCGGGTTCGATCGCCGCGACTTCCCCTGCGATCAGGTTGAGGCCGGGCGTTGCGCCGTGCTCCAGACCGCGGGTGGCGAGGAGCTGTGCGCCGACGCAGACGCCGAGGAAAGGCCTGCCCCTTTCGACCACGGCCTCGAGCAGCGCCGCGCCGAGGCCGGCCACGGAGTCCAGCCCCCGCCGGCAGTCGGCGAAGGCGCCGACCCCCGGCAGAACGACGCGACCAGCGCGCCGCACGAGATCTGGATCGTTGGTGACGCAGATCGCGCCGGCTTCGCCGCTCTCGCGCGCCGCACGCTCGAACGCCTTGCGCGCCGAGTGGAGGTTTCCCGACCCGTAGTCGATGATCGCCGTCGTCACGCCGACCGGCCTTCCGAACTCGCGGGGGAGGGCGGCGCTTGGGGCTTCCAATCGTGGAAGAAGATTTCCTCGGCCTCCTCGAGGCTGTCGCCGGACACGACGCCCGCCTCGTCATAGCCGCGGCGCCTCAAGGTCCAGGCTACGAGCCGCGAGCCCTCGAAGCCCAGGATGATCCCCAGGGCGAGGCTTATGAGCGACATCGATTCTTGATTGAAATCAAGCTTCACGGCGACGACCGAGATGGTCAGGAGCAAGGCGAACCACGCGGCCGCTGCGAGATAAGCGCGGTTCCACAGGAGCCACAGCGGTCCGAACAGGAAAGCCCACCACGAAAAGCGGTCGCGTAGAAACACGATCTTGTCGGCGGAAGGCGTCTCGCCCGACCGCGCGGCGGGAACATGCACGGTGTACGTCGCCATTGCGGGTCATCCTCACGCTGTCAGCGTGCCTTTGGTCGAAGGCACGACGCGGCCGCGGCGCGGGTCCGGCGCGACCGCCTTGCCGAGCGCGCGCGCGAATCCTTTGAAGGCGCATTCGCAGATATGATGGCTGTTGACGCCACGCAGCGTCTCGATATGCAGGCAAAGCCGCGCATGCACGGACACCGCCTGAAAGAACTCGCGCACGAGCTCGGTGTCGAACTCGCCGATCTTCTGAGCCGGAAACTTGAGATCGTAAACGAGAAAGGGTCGTCCCGAGAGATCGATGACGACGCGCGCCAGCGCTTCGTCGAGCGGCACATGCGCATCGCCGTAGCGGGCGACGCCCTTGCGGTCCCCGAGCGCCTGGTCGAGCGCCTGGCCGAAGGCGATGCCGACATCCTCCACCGTGTGGTGCGGGTCGATATGGAGGTCGCCTTTCGCCTGAAGGCTGAGGGCGAGCGGCGCATGGCGAGCGATCTGGTCGAGCATGTGATCGAAGAAGCCGACGCCTGTCGAGATTTCCGCCTCGCCGCAACCGTCGAGGTCGAGCTCCAGGGCGATTTTCGTCTCGCTGGTGTTGCGCTCGATTCTACCGCTGCGCATAGGTCGCTTCATCTCGGCTGGAAGGAAAGTTGATCGCTCCGGCGGTCCGCAGCCGGCGCCTTGTAGCAAGTTCATTGCCGCTCCGCCAGACATCCGCGACTGACGAAGCAGGAGGCGTCGCAGCGTTTGGCCTCAACTTGGCGGCTCCAAGTCGCCGTTCGGCGAGGCGCGGCGCCGCGCCAACAAGCGGCTGCGCAACGCGGCGCGCTGCAGTTGGCGTTCTCGCGCCGACTCCGCCTTGGGCTTGAGGATTTCGCGATATTCGTCGCGCTTGCCGTGAATCGAGGCGATGACGAAGCCCATGGGCACGCCGATGTCGACGAGCACGGTTTCGGCGAGTTGCAGGCTGGCCTCGATCGTCTCTGGAATGGCGTCGGTTGCTCCGGCCTCATAGAGCCTGGTTGCGTGCTCGGCGTCGCGGGCGCGCGCGACGATGGTCATATCGGAACGTATCTCATGCGCGAGGCGCACGACCTCGACGGCGGCGCCCGCGTCGGTAATCGTGACGGCGAGCGCGCGCGCCTGCGCGACGCCGCAGGCCGTCAGCAGTTCGCGCTTCGTCGCGCTGCCCCAATAAATGTCGATGCCTTCATTGCGTCGCGCCGCGACGATCTCGACGGCGCTGTCGATCGCGACGGTCGGAATGTCATGCCGCTTCAACATCTCGCCAACGAGCGCGCCGACCCGGCCGTAGCCGACGATCAGGACCTTCCCGGCGGCGATCTCCGCCTCGGGGGCGAGATGCGCGTATTCAGCCTGGCGATCCGGCGCAGCTTCTTGCGCAACCCTGGCGCCCAATCGCGCCAGCCAGGGAATGGCGAACATGCTCAGCGTGACGACGACCATGGCGTCGGCGCCATAAGACGGCGGCAGGACGCCGGCTGCGGCTGCAAATGTGAGCTGCGCGAAGGCGAACTCCCCGCCCGGCGCGAGCAGCAACGCCGCCTCGCCCGCGACAGGCGGGGCAAGGCGGAAGAGACGCGCCAGGACGATGACCAGCAGGGCTTTGATCGTGACGAGTCCGGCCGCATAGAGCAGCGTCGGCAGCGGATTGCGCAAAAGCGCGGCGAGATCGAGCCCCGCTCCGATCGAGACGAAGAACAGGCCGAGCAGGAGCCCTTTGAACGGCGCGATCGTGACCTCGATCTCGCGGCGAAATTCGGTTTCGGCGAGCAGCATGCCTGCGATAAAGGCGCCGAGCTCCATCGAGAGTCCCGCGGCGGCCGCTGCGGCGCCCGAGCCGAGCACGACCAGCAGGCAGGCGGCCATGAACAGTTCCGTCGACTGGGCCGACGCCACCAAGTGAAACAGGGGACGCAGGAGCAGCCTTCCGCCGAGGATCAGAGCTCCGAGCGCCAGAAAGGCCGGGGCGAAAGTCCAAACGATGTCCAGGCCCGAGAGACCGGACTTGGCGTGCTGCAGCACGGAGATGAACAGCAGCGCCGGCGCGACGGCGAGGTCCTGCATCAGCAGCACCGCGAAGGCCGCGCGGCCGGCGGGCTTGTTGAGGCGGCGGGTTTCGGCGAGCACCGGCATCACGATCCCCGTCGAGGACATCGCGAGCGCGGCGCCCATGACGACGGCCGGCGCAACCGCCAGCCCGAACCAGAAATGGCCGAGGGCCGAGAGCGTCGCCGTCGCCGCGAAGACCTGCGCGAGGCCGAGCCCGAAGACGAGCCGACGCATGCGCGCCAGGCGCTCCCAGGAGAGCTCCAGGCCGATCATGAAGAGCAGGAACACCAGTCCGAACTCCGCGACCTGCGCCACGTGGTCGACGTCGGTGATGGTCAACGGCTCGAGAAAGGCGACGTCCCTGGCGAAACGGCCGAGAGCGAAAGGGCCGAGCGCGACGCCGGTCAACAGGAAGCCCAGCACCGGACTGACGCGCAGACGGTGGAACAGAGGCGCGATGATCCCGGCGATCGCGAGGAACAGCAGCGCCTCCCGATAGGAAGGCGGGGTGGAGGAGCCGATCATGCCGAATCGTTTGGTCTCAGGCGCACGTGGCTCAGCTCTTTAAGGGGAAAGCTTGTGGAGGCGAAACGCGTTTTCCAGAGCAGCTCGTGACGAATCGCCTCGCTGCGCGAACCAGGGCCAGCCATGCATCCCGCTCTGCATTTTTCGAGCCGGACGCTGTATAGGCGAGCGCGCGGCGCGATCTCGGCGCGGCAATACGGGGGCGAAGCATGAACGCGCTGGCCGCATTCGACCTGAGGGAATTCGTGAACACCTTCATCGCGCTTGCCGTCGCGCTCGCGCTTGGCGCGGCGGTCGGCGCCGAACGCCAGTATCGGCAGCGCAACGCAGGCCTGCGCACCAATGCGCTCGTCGCGCTCGGCGCCGCCGCCTTCGTCGATCTGGGCCTGAGGCTCAATGGCAATGTCGGGGCCGCGCAGGTGCTCGCCTATGTCGCCTCGGGGGTCGGCTTCCTCGGCGCCGGCGTCATCCTCAAGGACGGGGCCAACATCCGCGGCCTCAACACCGCCGCGACGATCTGGTGCTCGGCGGTGACCGGCGGCTTCTCCGGCGCGGGGCGCCCGTTCGAGGCGGTGATGCTCGCAGGCTTCGTGCTCGCAGGGAACACCTTCCTGAGGCCGCTCGTCAACCTCATCGAACGCGCGCCGCTCGACGAGCGCGCGGCGGAAGCCATCTACGACGTTCGGGCGACCGTCAGCGAGGCGCGACGCGACGCGCTGCGCGACCAGCTCGTCGAGCGGCTCGAGGCGGCGAACTATCCCGTGCATTCGCTTGACGAGCTGGAGCGCGACGAGGATGTGGAGCTCGTCGCGAGGCTTTCAGCGACGAGCGTCGACGCCAAGGAGCTTGACGCGCTGACGACCGAGTTCGAGAAGCTCCAAGGCGTGCGCCACGCGACATGGTCGTCTCGGGTGAGCGACTAGCGAGCGGCTCCCCGCGAGGTCCCAAAAGAACCGAGCCGCCCTCTGCGTCGCCTCGGCGCCCGCGAAATCAGTCCGCGAGCGGTCGGCAAGCGTGGAAAGCTCAAAACGAGTCCAGCGGGCCAGGCTCTTTCTCGATCGAGCATGGGGTTCGCCCACGAAATCAATGCCCGTATCTCACGATCGCCCAGACCAGACCGGCGAGTGCGATCATCGTGGCGACCATCCATCGCGCGGTCGCCGTCTGCGCTTCGGCAATCTTGGTTTCGACCCGGGCGATCGAGGTGTCGAGCTTCGCCCCCAGTCCGTCGATCTTGGCGTCGAGCTTGCCTTCGACAGAGTCGATCTTGGCGTCGAGCTTGCGCTCGACCGAGTCGATCTTGGCGTCGAGCGTTCGTTCGACAGAGTCGATCTTGGCGTCGAGCTTGCGCTCCACTGCGTCGATCTTGGCTTCGACCGCCGCAATGTCGCCTTTAAGCCTTCTCTCGATCGCCGCCATGTCCTCTTTGAGGCTTCTCTCGATCGCCGCCATGTCGGCTCTGAGGCTTCTCTCGCTGCCCTCGACATCGGCCTTCGTCGCGACCGATTCGCGCAGCGCCTGGTCGAGGCCGTCCGCGTGTGCGCGCGCGACGTCCTCCGCAACCCCGGCGCTCCTGAGCCGGTCGAGATACGCGAGCCTGTCGAAGACGAGCGTGTGATGGTTCACTTTTTCGACCCTTCCGCTTCCTGCGCAGCCTACCACGCGGCCGTTCGCGCGTCTCGCTTGCGCGCGATGGACGGTTTTGTTGTAAGGACGGGCCAGAAACCGCGAAAGGCCCGGAGCTCCTTATGACCCTGATGTTGGCCAGCGTGCTGTCGAGCGCGGAGGCCCGGATCGCCGTCGAGCGCGGCGTCGACGTGATCGACTGCAAGGACCCCGCCCGCGGCGCGCTTGGCGCGTTGCCCCCGGCCGAGGTCGCCGCGATCGTCGCCGCCGTCGACGGACGCCGCCCGGTAAGCGCTGTCGTCGAGCTGCCGCACGACCTGGCGCACGCGCGCGACGCCATCGCCGAGGTCGCGGCGCGGGGCGTGGACTACGTCAAATTCGCGCTGCCGATGACGCCCGACGCGCGCGAGGTCATCGACGGCGTGGCCCCGTTGGCCACGCAAGTGAAGCTCGTGCCGGTGCTCTTCGCCGATCTCGATCCCGACTTCGAGCTGATCGCGCCCATCGCCGCCGCGGATTTCCATGGAGTCATGCTCGACACGGCGCACAAGGGCCGGGCGCGCCTGCTCGACTGCATGGGACTCGGCGCGCTCGCCCGCTTCGTCGCGGATTGTCGCGCCAGGCGTCTTTCGGCGGGGCTCGCGGGGTCGCTCGAGGCGCCCGACGTGCCGCGCCTTCTCGTGCTCGATCCGGACGTCCTCGGCTTTCGAGGAGCGCTTTGCGAGGCCGGCGAGCGGTGCAACGAAATCGTCCCGACGAATGTCTCGCTCATCCGCGACCTGGTCGGACGCCCCCTCGCCGCGGGCGAGCGCGAGGAGGAGATCGACCACGTCTTCGTGCGTGACCTGGTGCTCCCCGTCGAGATCGGCGCCTACGCCTTCGAGCGCGGACATGCGCAGAGGGTGCGCTTCGACGTCGACGTCGAGGTCGTCCGCGTCAACGGGCCGGACGACATGCGCGTGGTGTTCTCCTACGACGTGATCATGGATGCGATCAAAATCATCCTCGCCGCGGGGCATATCGAGCTCGTCGAGACGATCGCCGAGCGCCTCGCCGAAAGCGTCCTGTTGCATGAGCGCGCCCGCGCGGTGTCGATCGAGATCGCCAAGCTCGACGTGGCGCCGCCGGCGAGCGTCGGCGTTCGCATAAGGCGAGAACGCGCCGCGGTCGTCAGCACGCCGCTGCCGCTGAACGCCACGCTGTGAGCCCGCTCGTCGTCAAGATCGGCGGAAGCCTCTGGCGCTCGGCGCTGCTCGATCGCTGGGTGGCGGCGCTGCGCGGCTACCCCGGTGAGATGACGATCGTTCCGGGCGGCGGCCCCTTCGCCGACGCCGTTCGCGCGGCGCAGCCGGAGATGGGTTTCTCCAACGAGGCGGCGCACAGAATGGCGCTGCTCGCCATGGAGCAGTATGGGCTCGCGCTCGTAGACAAATTTCCGGGGTTCGCGCTCGTCGATCGGCCGGAGGAGGCGACCGCCGCCCATGCGGCGGGTCGGATCGCTGTGTGGCGGCCGAGCGCAATGACGCTCGCTGCGCAGGTGGACGCCAGCTGGGAGGTCACCTCGGACAGTCTCGCGGCTTTCTATGCGCGTCGAAGCCGCGCCGCGAGACTGCTGTTGATCAAGAGCGCGGACGTCGAGGGCGGTCCCTCGGATCTCGTCGACGAGCGGTTCTCGGAATTCGTGCGGGGACTCGAGGTCTTCATCGCCGGCCCGCGCGCCCTGGCCGGAGCCGAAGCGATCCTTGCAGGCGGCGGCGTCGCCGGAACGCGCGCGCGAGGCGCTCAACCCGACGAAAACGGGTCTTCGTCGCGCATCGACACGAAGATCAGCACGCCGAGCATCGTCACGACGATGCGGGACGCGTTCGGGACGGGATCGAAGGCGCCCGCCTGCCACATCCCGAACCATTCGCCGGCGACAGAGACGAAGCCGCCCTCATAGAGCAGGAAGCCGAACGTCAGACCCGCCACCGCCGCCGTCTTGGCCTCATGGAAAACAGCCGCGGGCGCGCGAGCCCCGCGGCCCATGACATAGGCCCCGTAGAGGCAGAGGGCGGCGGTCAGGATCTCAATTGCGATGATCGCGAGATAGCTCACGTGGTGGAGCCAGGGCGTTGTGATCGCCCGCCAGTGGATGTGAGACTCGGGCGGAACCACGTCCATGTCGAGCCCGTGGGAGAGATAGGCGTAGTTCGTGCCGTAATCGGTGACGTTGCCGAAGGCGACGAGCAGCACGTAGAAGCCGACGACGGCGACGCAGCTGATCTTGGCGAAGCGGATGGCGAGCATGCGGGTGCGACCTCAGGGCTTCGGAAACAGCGCCAGCGCGTCGGCGGCGAGCACGCCGCCGGTGATGGCCACGGTCTCGAACGGCGTCGCCTCGGCCACCGTGGCGCTCGGGATCTCGATTTGGCCGATGCGCGCCGAAAGCTCCGCGATCGAGGCCGCGTAGACGACGCGCTTCACGCCGCACCAGATGATCGCGCTCATGCACATCGGGCACGGTTCGCCCGTCGTATACAGCGTCGCAGCGCGCAGGTCGCTGGCGCGGCGCTTGGCGACGAAGGCGCGGATCGCCGTCATTTCTCCATGCGCCGTCGGGTCGCCGTTCGTCTTGCCGAGATTGCGCCCGGTTGCGGCGACCTCGCCGTCGATGACGATGACGGTCCCAAAGGGGAAGTCGCCTTTGGCCGCCTCGGCGAGCGCGAGGCGCATGAATTTTTCGTCTTCCGTCCGCGCCGGCTCACGGACGGCGCGCGCCAACGCGCGGCCCGCAGGGAAGCCGGCGACGACCGCGACGCTGGCCGCGCCGATGAGGAAGCAGCGGCGGCTGGGTTGAATTCCATGCCGGCGGCAGTCACAAACGCGCATCGGGCGCTCCCAATTTGAGCAGGTCGGCGCTGCGCGAAGACTATAGCCGGCTCCCGGAAAAAAATGGAATGACAGATTGTCCGTTGACCGAGCGCGCGTGCTCATGATATCTATCAGTGGTAGATATCACTTGCGAGATCTCTATGGCCGAGCGCGCGCATAAGTTCGACAAGCCAGCCACCGCCAAGCTGTTCATGCACGGCCGGAGCCAAGCCGTGCGATTGCCGAAAGAGTTCCGATTCGAAGGGACGGAGGTTCGCGTGCGCAAGGTCGGGGAGAAGGTCATCCTGGAGCCGATGCGGAAGCCGCCTTTCGACGTGGACGCCTGGCGAGCGAGACTTGACGATCTGGGAGCGGAAGAATTCTTGCCGGAGGGACTGCCGGAAGAGCCGCCGGTGTCGCCGGATGACGAAATCTCCTTTGACTGATGCGGACGCAGTTCTGTCTCGACGCCAGCGTCGTGATCTTCGCGCTGAACAAGCGGAAGCCGTGGATCAATCATCGCCTGACGTCGGAGCTGCAGGCGGGTTCCTCGCTCGTAGTTCCGGTTGTCGTCCTGTTCGAGCTCCAATACGGGATCGCCAACAGCGGTAGCCCCCCGAGGGCGCGCGCAATTCTGGAGAACTTCCTTGCCGCCGGCTTTGACACCCCGACGTTTGACGAGGAAGACGCCCGCGAGGCGGGCGAGATCCGCGCTTATCTCGAACGCCAGGGAACGCCGATCGGGCCTTACGACGTCCTCATCGCGGCGCAGGCGCGGCGGCGCGGCGCGGCGCTCGTCACACTCAACCGCCGCGAATTCGAGCGCGTGCCCGGCCTGATCGTGACCGACTGGGGCGGCGCGGAAGGGCCTCCATGAAAAAAAACGTCGTCACACCGCGCTGGGGCTGGGCGCTGACCGGCTCCGGACACTTCTTCACCGAGTGTCTCGACATGATCCGCACGCTCGATCATGTCGATCTCTTCGTCTCGAAGGCGGCGGACGAGGTCGTGCGCATGTACAAGCACGATTTCGAGCTGCCGGCCAGTGTGCGCGTCTTCAAGGACGTGACCGCGAGCGCCGCGCCGGTCGGCAATTTTTATTACGGCGTCTATCACACGCTCGTCGTTGCGCCAGCGACCTCGAACACCGTCGCCAAATGCGTGTTCGGCATCTCCGACAATCTGGCGACAAACGTCTTCGCGCAGGCCGGCAAGTGCCGCGTGCCGACGATCGTCTTCGCCTGCGACACGGCCCCGGAGTTGGAGACGCGCGCGCCAAAGGGCATGGTCAAGGTCTATCCGCGCCGCATCGATCTTGAGAACACCGGCCGGCTCAAGAGCTTTGAGGCGACGACCGTCGTCGAGAGCTTGGCGGAGCTGACGGCGACGGTCGAGCGCCGCCGTCAGGAACTTACGGGCGATGGCTGAGCGCCTGCTGTTCCTGACGGGGCGCCTCGCCTATCCGCGTCTGGAGCGCATGGTCTCGAGCTTCGGCGAGGCTGCGAAGGACTGGCGCATTCGCGACATCGGCGTCAAGGTTGCGGCGCTCATGACCCAGGAGATCATCCTGCGCCGGCTGGAGCGCCCGGTCGACGCCGACCGCGTGATCCTGCCCGGTCGCTGCCGCGCTGATCTCGCGGCGCTCTCGAACGCCTTTGACGTCGCCTTCGAGCGCGGGCCGGAGGAGATCGCCGACCTCCCGCAATATCTCGGGCGCGGCGGCCCGGCCCCCGATCTCTCGCGCTACGACATGCGCATTTTCGCCGAGATCGTCGACGCTTCGACGATGACGGTCGAAGCGGTTGTCGCTCGCGCGAAGATTCTGCGCGCGGCGGGGGCGGACGTGATCGACCTCGGCTGCCTGCCCGACACGCCCTTCGCGCATTTGGAGGCGACGGTCGCCTCCTTGAAAAGCGAAGGGCTCAAGGTCAGCGTCGACTCCGCCAATGTCGCGGAGCTCGAACGCGGCTTCCGTTCCGGCGCCGACCATTTGCTGAGCCTCGACGAGAACACGCTCGACATCTTGCCCGCAGGCGCGGCGCTCGTTCCGATCCTCGTGCCGGCGACGCACGGCGATCTCGACTCGCTCGCCCGCGCCGCCGCCAAGGCGCGCGCGAAGAAGCTCGACTTCATTCTCGACCCGATCCTCGATCCCATCCACTTCGGCTTCGCAGCCTCGATCGCCCGCTATGTCGAGCTGCGCCGGCGCGAGCCCGAGGCCGAGATCATGATGGGCACGGGCAATCTCACCGAGCTCACCGACGCGGACTCGTCCGGCGTCACCGCGACGCTGCTCGGGCTCTGCTCGGAGCTCGACATCCGCCATCTGCTGACCGTGCAGGTGAGCCCGCACACGCGCCGCACGGTCGAGGAGCATGACGCGGCGCGCCGCCTCTTTTTCGCCGCGCGCGCGGATCGCGCGCTGCCCAAGGGCTATTCCGACGCCTTGCTGACGACGCACGACAGGCGCCCCTACGCCGCGACGCCAGATGAGATCGCCGAGCTCGCGCGCAACCTGCGCGACCGGAATTTTCGTATCGAAGTGGCGGAAGACGGGGTTCACATTTTTGCGCGCGATTTCCACGAGGCGGCGACGGACGCCCTCTCGCTCTATCCCGCGCTCGGCGTCGAGAAGGACGGCGCCCACGCCTTCTACCTCGGGACCGAGCTCATGAAGGCAGAAACGGCCTTCAGCCTCGGCAAGCGCTACCGCCAGGACGAACCGCTCGACTTCGGCGTCGCGACAGAGAAGCGCGTCGAGGATATGGATCGGTTCAAGGAGGTCGGCCACACGCTGCGGAAGAGCGATTGAATGTCGGCTTGCGGCGCAGGCAATCACATCCTCTCGGACAGGAGACTTCAGTTCACCTCTCTCGACCGATCTCGACGATCCCCCCGCGTAGCGGGTTCGTTCAATACGCAACCAGGGAAAGCGGCATTAAAAGGTGAAAGTCGATGTGACGCCCAAGAGGCGCGGCCCTTGCGTCGAGACGCCGACAGTGGTCGGCGTGGTGGCGGTGCCGAAAGCGAACTGGCCATTGAGGTTTTGCCAGGGCCTGTTGTTGAACAGATTCTTGCCCCACAGCGTGACCTGGAAGCGTCGATCATCCGTGTGGAGTCCGAATCCTGCGTCGAACATGACATAGGCCGGCTGCCAATATTGGATGAGCGACCAGGGGTTCGTGTATTGCGCCTTGTCGTACCAAGCCGCGTTCGTATAGTGGAAGACGGTGTAGGATTGCTCTCCGAGCCAGCCGCCCAGAGACTCAAGCACGCGACCGACGGGCACGTGATAGGCATAGCCGCCATTGATCTGCCACCAAGGCAATCCCGTGACGCGCGTGTTGCTGAGCGAGAGTTGCGCCGGCCCGCCGGGAAAGGAATAGTCCACCGGAGCCGGCGCATTTGGGAAGGAAATGTAGCGCGCCTCTGTGTAGGCGCCCGTGAGATTGAGATCGAGGTGCTCGATCGGCGACCATCTCTGCACAAACTCAACGCCACGCAACCGCACAAGCGGCGCATTGTCGAGATAGGTCTGAGTGAGCGTGACGGGCGAAGTCGCATAAACTCGCGACGAGGCGAGCTGGAAGTTAAACAGGTCGTTCCAGTAGAGGTTGACGTTCGAGATCAGCTTTCCGTCGAGCCAGTTCGTCTTGGCGCCGAGCTCATAGTCCCAAGAAGTCGTGCTTTTGGTGAAAGGCGGTGAGAAGGCCGCCAAGGTAAAGGTCTTGGTGGTGGCGTTCCAGGAGGCGGCGTCACCTGCGGCGGTGTTGGCGCCCGCCGCCTTGTCGCCGCGGCCGAGGAGCGCATAGAGCAGAATGTTGTCGTTGAATTTATATTGCGGATTGATGATGCCGATCACGCCATTGTGAAAATTTTGGAAGCCGCCCGAACTGGACGGAAAGTACCCGCCGACCGCGGCCGTCGCAAAGAGCTGCTGCGCGGGCGTGATGGGAAGGCCGTAGATGTAGCCTCCCTCATAATTGGTCGCTTTGTAGCGGATCTCGTAGCTGTCGCGCAGGCCGAACGTGATCGCGGCCCGCTCGTCCAAATGCCAGGTCGCCTGCCCATAGAGGGCGGCCTGGAAATCGTTGGATTTGGTGAGCCACCATGGCGTCAGGCCTGGAAGCAGCCCTGGATATCCGAACCAGGCGCTCGAGTTGTAGCCGAATTCATAGTGGTGCATGCTGTCGTGGGCCGTCTCGTCAAAGGTGAAGAGGCCGGTCGTCCATTCGAACGGCAGATCCTTCGGCGACGACAGCCTGAACTCCTGCGAGGCCTGCAGCACATAGGTGTCCATGCCGCCCGTGCCGTTGCCAATTTCGAGCAGTTGGTTGTCCGAAAAGCCATCCATGCGGCTGGCCGCATAGCCGACGGCCGATACCGACTTGAACGTGTCTTCGCCGATCTCCTTACTGAAAGTGTTGGTCAGCATCGCCACATTCGTTGGGTCGCGGCCGTCGCGCGCGATGTAGGGCGTGTTGGGATCGACCGTGAGCACTGGCCAATGGAGCTTCGTCCAGAGGTTCTGGAAGAAGCTGGTCTTGGGCAGAGTGAAATTCGCATAGACGAGGCTCGTGTTCCCGACCGTTCCTTGAAGGTAGTCGTTGTGCTCGTTGGAGCCGTTATAGGTGAAGCTCAGACGGTCGCTCCAATCCGCTCCGACGCCGAGCAGCTGGAAATGCAGGCCAGCGCGGTTGGTGTCTTGATAGGTGGAGCCGCTGTAGCCGTCGCGGTAAGGCCCGTTGCCGTGGTTCACGTATGCCGCGAGACGATAGGCGAGCCAATCCCCGTCCACCGTTCCCGTCGAGTTAAAGGTGTCTCTGGTTCTGTTGTAGGTGCCGAAATTCGCCCCGATCGTCGTCTTGTCGTCGAAGGACGGCAGTTCCGTATGGATGAGGAGCGAACCGACGTTGGTATTCTTATTCCCAGCGGCGCCCGTCGGGCCGTAGAGCATCTCGACGGAACTGACGTCGATGAGATCTCCCCACTGAAACAGCGGGTTTTGCCAGTAGACGTCGTCGACGACATAACCCGTGTCCGAAAAGGCTCCCGTGCCGCCGCTTCCTTGGGCGACGCCAACGCCGCGGATCGTCATCTTGGACTGGCGAGCCTGCGCGATATTGGGACGGTAGCCCGCGACATACTGCGAAACATCCGTGAGGTTGTCGATCTGCTGATCTGTAACGACCGTGCCGGTAATCACGTTTCCGGCTCGTGGCGTCCGGGCCAGCACTTGCTCTTGGAGCTTCTCTCCGCCGCCCTGGGCATGGACGTGAACGTCGGCGACGGTCGCGGAGGACGAGCCTTGCGCCGCTTGTCCCGCAGCTTGCGGCGTCTCTCCGCTTTGGGCGTCGTCCTGCGCATGATGGTGCTCGTGCGCCTCCTGCGCATGAGAGGGAAGGAAGGACGCGCCTGCAGCGAGCCCGAAGGCGACGGCCGCCAAAAAGACTTTCGAAAGGCGTCGGCTTTTCGGGGAGGGTCGCGGGCTCATGCGAGTTGATCGCCTTTGGAGGGAGAGGAAACGTCTGCCGGGCAGGAACTTTGAATCATGGTTTCCTAGTAGGAAAATAGAGTCAAACGCCCCAAAAAGAGGCGCTCCTTCCCGATTCGCGAACTAACTAACTGTTTTTGCTTGTTTAAGGCGATTTTTTAATTAGTGTGGCGCCAAAGTCACACTTCGGAAATTTTAGCTCCGGTCCCATTCCGGGCTACGAGCGGCGTCGCGCTATCGATCTTAAATCAGAGACATAGCAGACCAGCGGCACGCATCGCCGCACCATTCCCGAATTCGCCTTGCCGCGCGAGCGGAGGGGCTTCGCGGACAGCGTCGGTGAGACGATTAACTATATGTTCCTACTAGAAAGATAGTTATTTAATCCCTTTCCCCCGGGCTCGCCCGTTCTTTCGCACCCAGGCCGGACGCCCGGGCGAGCTCCGCAGCGTCGACCCACGAGGATCGCCAAGGCGGCATAGGGAACCCAAGGCTGCGCTCGGCGCTCACGCGCCGCTCGAGCGTCGGCAAATGCACCGGTCTCGATCGAGGATCGAACTATGATCAAATGTAACCGGCGCGGCGATCCCACTCTGATCGCTTGTGGACATCCTCGCGGGTCGGGTTGACCGCGGATTCGGTAGATCGCGTCATTTCGTCGGAGGAGCGACGCCGCTGATGATCGAGGAGCAGCTACGCGAGCGACTGCGCAAGGTCGAGGCGCTGCATTTCGGCGCCGCCAGCGCCGGGGAACGGGAAGCGGCGGGCGCCGTCGCCGAGCGGCTGAAGGCGAAGCTCAATGAGGCGGCGCGGCTCGACCCTCCCATCGAGATGAAGTTCCGCCTGCCGGTCATCGCTTTGTGCCCGCGCTACGGCGTGCGGCCCTTTCGCTAGGTCCGCCAGCGGCGCATGACGGTCATGGTGAGAGCGCCGCGACGTTATTTCGACACGGTCGTATGGCGGCAGTTTTCCGAGCTGCACACGGATCTCTTGATCTATTTCGAGCAGACGACGGAGCGGCTGATCAGGGAGGCGATCTGCGCCGACACGCGCGA
Organism: Methylocystis sp.; assembly: GCA_035319645.1. Lineage (GTDB taxonomy): Bacteria > Pseudomonadota > Alphaproteobacteria > Rhizobiales > Beijerinckiaceae > Methylocystis. Next base: position 49,511 of record DATHCI010000200.1, read on the forward strand.
CGCGGAGACGACCGCCGAGCCGAGCCTCTTGAGCTGACCGCGAAATTACAAAATTGCGGGAAATTTCGGTGACATGTCACTGCAATTCTTCTAATTCCAGGGGCGCGATCGCCATATTGTCTAGCGAGATGCTAGACTGAGCACGATGCTCCATGCCACGAAGATGCAACCGATCATTCCTGCGTCGTGCCAACCCAAGCTTATAGGGGCTCGTCAGGCTGACGCGAGAGGGTCATCGCCGCGCTTGGGGAAAGCTGTTCGTCCGCGACTTGACGGCTCGAAAAACTTGAATTAACTAGGTACGGTCTATAGAAAAAGGAGACTATAATGAGTCGTCCCGTGGTCGCCCTCGCAAGCCTCGCCGCCTTCGTCCTCGCCGCTTCGGCGAGCTACGCCGCGGATAATGCGCTTGGTCCGACGGCGAAGGGCGTCGTGCAGAAATATGCGCTAACTCTCGATGGCGCGAAGCGCGCTGCCGCCGCCGCGGAGGCGGAAGCTGTCAAGAACGGCTGGAGTGTCGTGATCGCCGTCGCCGATGAAGGTGGAAGCCTGGTGTTTTTGCAGCGCCTGGATGGAACTCAGGCGGCTTCGAGCGAGATCGCCGCGCGCAAGGCGCAAACCGCGGCGCTGTTCAAGCGTCCGACCAAAGCGCTCGAGGAAGCGGTCGCTGGCGGGCGCGTCAGCCTCCTGAGCCTGCCAAACATCACGCCGCTCGAGGGCGGTGTTCCGGTCCTTTATAAAGGGCAGATCATCGGCGCGATCGGCGTTTCCGGCGTTCAGTCCTCGCAGGACGCCCAGGTCGCAAAAGCCGGAGCCGACGCGCTCGCTCAAGAATGACGCTTGAGCGTCGCGCGCCGTTTGCGCGCGTCGGTCGGCCTCTCCACTTCCAACCCGGTTGAAAAAATGACCCTGAGCATCCCGTTCGCACCTGCAATACGTCAATCGCGTCAGGACGCGTTCGTCGCGCTCGGACTTGTTCTGCTGCTGGTCGGCTTTGCGCCGACGTTCTATCTCAAGCCTGTCTTCGGCGCTGGCAAACCATTGACGCTGCTCGTGCTCGCGCATGGCGTCACGACGACGGCCTGGATCGCCGTCTTCGCATTTCAATATTTTTCCGCAAGCAGGAGATTGCTGGAACGACACAGAACAGTCGGCGTGATCGGCGCGATCCTTTTCGGTCTCGTCGTCGCGTTGTCGATCGTCACTGCGGTCGTCCGAGTCTCCACGGCGGATCCGATTGCGTCGGGAATCACGCCCTTGATTGGCTTGGCCTATCCATTTTGGGTTCTCTTTGAAGTCGCGGTTTTTGGTGTTGCCGCTTTTGCGACGGTCCGCCGTCCGCAGTGGCATCGTCACTTTCAGCTCGCGAGCTTCTTCTCCTTCATCGCGCCCGCAACGGCGCGCGCGCTGCGCTTCGTCATTCCCGCCGGGCCAGCCGTGACATATGGTTCGTTGCTGATTTCCCTCCTTCTTTATGCCGGCGCGACGGGCCTCAGAGCGGGCCCCTCGGAGAATTTTTCGCCGTCGGCTTTGATCGTCGTCGGCGTTCAACTCACCGCCGCGCTTCTGCTGTACTTGAGCCTGGGCGGCGCATCCTTATGGCTTCAGTTCGCGTCCGCGCTCACGGGATATCCACTGTAAGGCGCGAGCGACGGGTCTGTTTGTCAGAGCAGAACTCGACTTGTTCATCCACTCAGGAGAAATCGAGGAGCCCGTCATGTCGCAGCCATGGGAATACCAATTGCGCTTCAAGCAGTCGCCGGAACTCGCACAGCTCGCGAGCGCCGGCGCCCACCAGAGGGCTGTTCAGTTCCCTGAACTTTGAGGGCGGATTTGGGATTCCCGCGACGCCAAGCAGCAAGGGCAAGAACCGCCCCGAGGGGTCGGTCAGGGAGACCGGGTTGCTCCCCGCATAGGCGTAAGTGTTGATCCCTCCCGCGAGCCCGATCGGATCGCTCTCGATGTATCGCCCGAGCGTCGGGTCATAGTCGCGGGCGCCGTTGTAGTGCAGGCCCGTCTCCAGGTCGTAGAACTGGCCCGGAAAGCGGTCCTTAAAGCTGACCAGCGCGCCGGTCGGCTGCGCCGGGCCGAAGGCGCCATGGTCCCAGAACCAGACGACCTGGCCGGCGCCGTTCGTCACCTGATGCGGCGAGCCGAGATGGTCCGGGGCGACGTAATAGGGGCCGCCCGGCTCCAGCAGCGCCAACGGCAGACCGCCGAGATAGACGTGCTCCTCATAGGTGACGGTCGAATTGTAGCGCCCGATCATGCGCCCGGTGCCGTCGTAAACAAA
>DATHCI010000201.1:0-35507 GCA_035319645.1 Methylocystis sp.
GAAGCCCGGCGCCTTCGCCCAATCCGCATTGGCGGCGGCGGCCTGGAAGCTCTCCGAGGTCGGGGCGACCGACTTGCCGTCCTTGTTGATGAGATTCGTGTAGATGAGCTTGTTCTGCTTGGCGTAGGCGTATTCGACATAGCCGATCGCGCCCTTGGTGTTGGCGACGGTCGTCGCGACGCCCTCATTGCCCTTGGCGCCGACGCCCGTCGGCCACTCGACTGCGGAATTCGCGCCGACCTTCGACTTCCAGTCGGCGGAGACCTTGGAGAGATAGTCCGTGAAGTTGAACGTCGTGCCCGAGCCGTCGGAGCGATGGGCGACGACGATCGGCAGCGTCGGCAGCTTGGCTTTCGGGTTGAGCTTCTTGATCGCCGGATCATCCCAGCTCTTGATCTCGCCAAGGAAGATCTTGGCGACCGCCGCGCCGTCAAGCGCGACTTCGCCGGCTTTGACCCCCTCGAGATTGATCACCGGGACGATGCCGCCGATGACCTGGGGCCATTGGGTCAGGCCCACGGCGTCAAGCTCCTCCGCCTTGAGCGGCTGGTCCGTGGCGCCGAAGTCGACGGTCCGCGCCTTGATCTGCTTGATGCCGCCGCCGGAGCCGATCGACTGATAGTTGAGCTTCGTCCCCGTCTCCTTCTGATAGGTATCCGCCCATTTGGCGTAGATCGGATAGGGGAAGGTCGCGCCTGCGCCGGAGATGGTGATGTCGGCGGCGGAGACGGCGCTCGCCGCAATGCCGAGGCCCGCGACCGCGATCGCGGCGCGCTTGAGCAGCAAGGAGATCATGTGAGGGATTCTTTCAGCTCGAGATTTGCTCGCGACGTCCCCACCGGGGCGCCGAGGAGAGCATAGGCGCGATGAGCAAGCCTTTTGCAACAAAGAGGCGAAGGTTTTGTGACAATAATTATTGCTATGAATCAATTGGTTTTGTGAAGCGCGCCGCGCCCTTCGAGCCAGTCTGCGCAGGAATCGGCCTGTCCCCGCGCTTCGGCTTAGGAGATTGGACGCCCCCCGCGCCCCCGAGCTTTACCGCTTATGCAAGCTCAAGGTCGGCCGCTTGACTCCGATCCAGGCGAGGCGCAATGACAACATAGACCGCTGAAAGCGGTTAGAGTGCAGATTAACTTCGCCAGGGGGGGCCGGAGTTGAGTCGTAGAACCCCGCCGTCACCGTTGCGGGCCATCCAGACTATCGAGACAATGCTGCGAGACGCCGCAGCCTCGCGCACAATAGTTCTCGCGCTTTGCGGCTTGGCTTTTCTCGCTCCGCGACGCGCCTTCGCGCAAGCAGTCCCCGGAAAATCTCTGAGTCTCTCCGACAATCACGCGCAGTCGGCCTGGCAAGTCTTCCTGGGCGCAGGAACGATCGTGCAGACCGTCATCGTGGTCCTGCTTCTGGCCTTGCTCGTGACCTGGACGATCTGGATCGTCAAGACCATTCAAATCGGCAAGGCGCGTTTTCTGGCGCGACGAAATATCGTCGCTTTGTCGAGCGCGGAGAACCTGAGAGGCGCGGAACGGGCCTTGGCGCGCGACGCCTCGCCGGTCGCACTGTTTGCGACCGCAGCGCTCGGGGAAGCGGACCGCTCCGCTTCGCTTCCGCCGGACGGCGTCAAGGAGCGCGCCGCGATCCTGCTTCAGCGCATCGAAGCCTCCGCGATTCGACAGGTCTATGAGGATGTCGCGATTCTCTCCATGATCGGCGCGACGGCCCCTTTGGTCGGCTTGCTCGGCGCCGCATGGGCGATCAGGAACGCGTTCGCGTTGGCTCCAGCCGTGGATGGTCGCGGCCTGGGAGACCTGGCGCCAAGACTTAGCGAGGCAATTCAAGCCTGCGTAATGGGCCTCGCCGTGGCGATCCCAGCGGTCGTTCTGTTCAACCTGCTTTCGCGCTCGATTGCGAATTATCGCGGCGTGCTCGGGGACGCCAGGGCCGAAGTTCTTCGCCACCTTTCCCGCGACCTCGACAGCGACCGCGCGCGACCCGCCCGCCAGAGCGTCGGCGCCAACGGCGAGAGGGCCGCCTGATGCCGCTCGCTTCGCAGCCGAAGGAAGACGATCTCGACGCGATCCAATACATCAACCCGGCTCCGTTCGTGGGGGTGGTTCTCCTTGTCCTGATCCTGGCGCTGATTTTCAGACCCATTGTGGGAGAAGGCGGGAACGGCGACCGGCTTGCCGAGGCGGGAGCGCCAACCGACGCCGCGGCGTCGGCGCGGCTCAGGCTCGCCGCGGATCGCTCGCTGCGGCTCGACGAACGCGCGGCGCGGATTGAGACGATCGGCGAAGATATCGACAAGGCCGTCGGCGGACGCAAAGACACGCGCCTGCTGATAGAAGTTGATCGGTCCGTTCCCTATGGGGAGCTCGCCAGGCTGCTCGATGAGTTGCGCGCTGCCGGATACCGCAGCTTCGCGCTCGTCGACCCCGAGCTCTCTTGGCCATCGGCAGAGCAATCTCCGGCGCATTCTCCATGACAATGCCGCAGTTGACCATTCCTCGGCCTCCGATGCGGCAGTGGGCGCTCGTGGCCTTGCTTGTCGCGGTCGTCCACGCGGCTATCGCGCTCCTTCTCATTCGATATTCCTCGTCCATTCCCTCCCCTCGAGCGACGCCAAGGCTCGTCGTCCTGCTCGAAGCGCCGCCGATGCAGGCGCGGTCGCCAGCGCCGGTCGTTCCGACGGAACCGCCGCCTCAGGCGGAAGCGCCCCAGGCGCCGGAGCCTTCCCTGAGCGCGCCGGCGACCATCGCCGAAGCGCCGCCGCCGGTCGCTCCGGTTGTGGAGCCAAAGCCTTCGCCCGCCGGCGCCCAGAGGGTGGAAGAAGGATTCCCGCTTCCGCCGCGACGCCCGAAATTTCTTGGGCGAGATGCGACGGACGCCACCGCCGTGGGCAGCGTGACGCCGCCGCCGGGCCAAGCCGCCGCCTTAATGGCCGGCAAGGCGTGGCGCAATTCGGTGTCGACGCGCCTTGCGGCCCAGGTCCAGCGCGCGGAAAGTCGAGAGACGAAACGCGTCACCGCCTTGATCAGCGTCACGATCGGCCGCGATGGACGTCTCGTCGCCGCCCGGATCCTCAAAAGCTCAGGATTCAAGGAGTTCGACGCGGAAGCCCTCGCAGCGGCGAGGCATGGATCTCCCTATCGTCCGCCGCCGCCGGAAAGCGCGAGCGCGCTGGAGAGCCTCCAGCTGCCGGTGAGGGGCGAGGTCCCAGTCGAAATCAAGCAGGTAGAACCGCAGCCGTGACCACGATGACGGCGCGCCTTGGCGAGGGATCGGCGCGCCGCCGGGGAGTCGCAAATTATGGACGGGCCACCGTCCCGGAGCGCGCATGAAGCCGGTGCTGGACTGGATCGTTGACGGAGCCATAGGCTTGAGCGGCGTGGCCTTCGCGGCTGTCGCCGTGACGCTCGCGTTGCGTTTCCGCAGGCGCTTCGCCTTGAACGAAATCAACGTTCATGCTGGAGACTTGTTCGGCGCCAATCCGGCCTATCTGCCCAGGCGATCTTCCGGTCCGGCGCGCCCGCGCGTCGAGCCGTTCGTCGAGCAGCCGCCGGCGCTCAAGCCTTCGTCCGCCGGCGAGCTTCCCCATCCGGCGCCGACTCTGGCGGCGAATCCGACCGCGGAGCCAGCGCGGGGTCCAGTGCAGACTCCGACTCCAGCTCTGGCTGAGAGACCGCGACATGCGCTTGTTTGCAAGGGCTTCGGCGTCGCGTTCGGAACCAGGGTCATTCTGGCCGAAGTCGATCTCACCGTCGCCGACCGCCAAGTCGTGGTCCTGCTGGGGCCGGGCGGAACGGGCAAATCGACGCTATTGCGCTCGCTCGCGGGCGTCTTCGCCAAAAGCGGCACGCATCGGACCTGGGGGGAGGTTGTCTATCGCGACGCTCCGCTGTCGCAAGAAGACGCCCCCCTTCTCGTTCGGCAGCGCATAGAGCTCACCCGGCGTTCGGTTCTCGACGGGCTCACGTTTCACATCCCGATGGAGGAGCTTTCTCTGGAAGGCCGACGCGCCTGGGCCGAGTCGTACCTCGAGCGCCTCGGCGTTGCCGACTTGTCGGCCTTGCTGGATCGCCCTTTCCTGGACCTTGGCGCGGCGGATCAACGAAAGATCGCGATTTTGCGCGAAGCCGTCGGAGAGCCGGCGCTGCTCATGATCGACGAACCCACGGCGGAATTGTCCGAAATCGAGGCCGCGGAGGTGCTGGCGCTCATCACCCTGCTGGGGCGGCGCATGGCGATCCTCGTCACGCTGCACAATCAGAAGGAGGCTCGCCAAATCGCGCAGAGCGTCGCGCTGCTCGCCGGCGGTCGCGTGCAGGAGCAAGCCTCGCCGGAGGAATTTTTCGAGCGTTCTTCGAACCCCGTCGTTCGTCAGTTCGTCCTGACGGGGAGCTGTTCGGTCCCGGCGCCAGACGCGACCAGAGAATCCCTCGCAGACGACGTGCCGCCGCCGCCGCCGCTCCCGTCCGCCGCGATGTCCGCCGTGAGCTCGGCGATCATTTCGGAAAGCGTCCTCCAAAACGGCCCGCCGCCAGCCGGCTGGATGCATGCGCTTCCGCCCAGGCCTGCGCCGCGAGGCCGAGGACCGCGCGGCTTCACGTGGATCATCGAGGGTTGGCTCGCGGGAATGCCGCTTCCGGGCGCGGTCGACGATCTGGACTACGATCTCGATCTCCTGAAGCGCCTGGGCGTGACGACGCTCGTTTCTCTGACGGAGAGGAGCCTCGACGCCAGCGTCGCCGCCGCGCATGGCATAGAAGTCTGCGCCCTGCCGATCGTCGACGGCAGGGCGCCGGAGCTCGCGGACGCACAGGCCGTGGTGGCGAGAATCCGAAACGACGTCGAAGGCGGAGGCGCAGTGGCCGTTCAATGTAGTGAAGGCGTCGGACGAACCGGCTCTGTTCTCGCCGCCTGCTTGATCGATGGAAAGGACCTGAGCGCCGCAGAAGCTCTCGCGACGCTCAGATCCCTGAAGCCTTCTTTCGTGAAAACGAGGGAGCAGGAGGCGTTCCTGGACGCCTACGAGAAAGCGCGTCGCCTCGACGACGCCGGGGATACAACGACTTGAATTCGGAAAGGAAGAACTCATGGCCACTACCCTGGATACCGCCATCGGCAAGTCTGTCACGTCGATCCCTGAGTGTCTTGCGGCAGGCTATGTGGATATCAGCTCGGGCCTGCTTTTGGGCATCAAGACCGTAGACTCTCATCCGAGCTCCGTGATCGAGCTCGTGGCAGCGGCGACCGCCGATCTCTTTCAGGGCCAAAACGTCTCGACGATCGAGGCCATGTTCAAGAAAGCTCGTGGTGTCGAAGACGGGCGTCACTATTTCCAGGAGATCATTGTGAACAGCGACAATCTAATTCATATCTTCATCCGCGGACGTAAATACCCTGACTACATCAGCGTGTTTGTCTCCCGCAACACTGTCAATCTCGGGATGATGCTCGCCAAGTCGAGGCTGGCTGTTCCGACATTCGAAGACAGCATTTAGACGCGGCGGGAGAACGGCGCCGTCACGGTTGCGCCGATGGGAGCGTGACGCGGAAGAGCGACCCCTGCCCGAGCTCGGAATCGATCCAGAGCTTGCCGCGATGGCGGGCCACGATGTGCTTGACGATCGCGAGGCCAAGGCCAGTGCCGCCCTTGGCGCGGCTCTTGCCTGCGTCGACTCGGTAAAACCGCTCCGTGAGCCGCGGGATGTGCTCAGGCGCGATGCCGTCCCCATAGTCGCGAACGGCGAACAGCGCGGCTCCGTTGAGGATCTTGAGCGAGACTTCGATCCTGTGGGGCGCGCCGTCGCGCGGCCGTCCATATTTGATCGCGTTCTCCACGAGGTTCTCGATCACGCGCGCGAGCTCGTCGCGATCGCCGGGCGCGATGACGTTCGGGGCGAGGTCCAGCTCCAGCGTAAGCCCCGTTTCCTCGGCCATGGGCCCGAGCGTGTCGCAAATGTGGGCGACGAGCATCGACAGGTCGACCGGCGTGTCGGGACGCAGATGCAGATGCTGCTCGATGCGGGATAGGGACAAGAGATCGTCGACGAGGCGCGCCATGCGCTGCGTCTGATCGCGCATGATGCCGAGGAAGCGCGTGCGGGCCTCGACGTCATCGCGCGCCGGGCCTTGCAACGTCTCCACGAAGCCCAGCAGAGACGCGAGAGGCGTGCGCAGCTCATGGCTGGCGTTGGCGATGAAGTCGACGCGCATGCGCTCGACGCGTCGCGCTTCCGTGAGATCGCGCAGGCTGATTACCGCGGCCGGGGCGAATCCCTGAACGCGCAGCGGCGAGACCGCGACCTCGAACCAGCATTCGACCGGCAGGCGCTCGACCCACACGGTCTTTTCGGCGCCTCCGCCGTCGAGCACGCGCCGCACGGCGTCGAGCACATCCGGGGAACGCAGCGTGCGGGCGAGCGGCTCGTCGATCCGCAGTTGCGGAAGCACGGCGCGGGCCGCCTGATTCGCGCCGACCACATGCGCCGTCACGTCAACGACGAAAATCGCCTCCGGCAGCGCCTCGATCAGCGCCCGGAAGAGGAGATCGTCCTGGCATCGCCTCTCCCCTGCCGTCATCTGGATATCGCCCTGCAACGCCATTGGACTAGGACGCTCCCCGGCGCTCCGCAAGTCTGCGAAAGGTGTCGAGAGCGTCGTTCCACTGCCGAAACCCCTTCTCAGCTCCGAGCAAGATTATCGCCACGGCGAAGGGTAGCAGGAAATAGATCGCGCGAAACAGCAACAGCGCGGCGAGCAGAGACTCTTGCGACGGCGCGGGGACCGCCCCGAGGATCGCCACGTCGAACACGCCGACGCCGCCCGGAGCGTGGCTCACCGCGCCGAGCAGCGCGGCGAACACATAAACCGCGAGAAACGCCGGATATCCGAGGCTGTGTCCCTCGTGCGGCAGCAGCCAATAAAGCGCGGCGGCGGCGCAGCCGATGTCCATCATGCCGAGCGCAAGCTGGGTCAGCATGGTTCGCGGCGCCGGCAGCTCCATTTCGCGCCCGAGCAGGCGCAGGACTCGCCGGTCGCGGGCGATCCAGAGGCAATATCCGCCGATCGATCCGAGGACGCACGCCCCGAGCACGAAATGCGCGAGCGCCGGCAGGTGATCGACCTCGACCAGCGACCCCGCGGCGAGGCACAGACCGGCGCCGAAGACCCCGGCCATGCCAAGCCAGAAGGTGAGGGTCGCGAGCAGCGTGACGTTGCCGACCTGTCGCGCGGTCAGCCCGGCCTCCTTGTAGATCCAGAAGCGCACCGCAGCCCCGGTGATCGGCGGAAAGCCGAGCGTGAACGAGAAGGCGTTGGCCGTGAACGAGGCGAGCGCGACGCGCCGGAACGGGACCCGCGCGCGAATCTGCTCGAGCGCCGAAAAATCGTAGCCCGCCAGCACGAGATAGGACAGGCACGTGAAAATCAACGCGATGAGCAGGGCCGCGCCGGGCGTCTCGCGGATCGCGTCGAAGAGCTCCGCATAGCGCGCCTGGGCGAGCGCCCGCCCCAGCACGAAGGCCGCGCCGGCGAACAGCAGGAGGCTGAGCGCGGCGCCGAGCCATTTGCCGACGCTCTTGAGATCGATTCGCCGCCCCGTCAGCGCGCCGGTCGGGGAGCCGGAAGTCTCGGGCCGGTGCGACATTATTCTTGGGCCATCACCGTCTTGCCGAAGCGCGAAAGCTCTGAGCGCGACTTTGGCGCGATGGACGTGACGGGACGATGACAGCGCCTTCGCTACAAGCTTCAAAATAATCCCTGCACGAACCATCGCGGGTCCTCCGCATCGGATCGGTTTTCGCGGTAGAGCCACAGGCGCGCGCCCTCCCTGTCCACGACGATGAAATAGTCGCGTTCCGAGGCGTCTTGCAGGTTCCCCCACCAGGGCGGCGCGATACGTTCAGGGCCTTCATAGGCTGCGGTTTCGCGCCAAAGCCGTCGCCAGCGAAACCGCCGTGGGGGACCCTGCGGCAGAAGCGCTTCCGCCTCGATCGGCTCCGCGCGTTCGAGCAGGCGCGGAGGCCGAGCGAAGGGAGGGAATTTTTCGCCGGCGGCCTCCTCCGGGCGCGGATAGGAGGCGGGCCGAACCACGACCGCGCGCTCCGGCCAGCGCCGCGCGCAAGGATAGAGCCGCTGCACGCGGGCTGGCCCGAGCCTCGCCCCGAGCCGGTCGATGAGATCGGCGAGATCATCGTCGCCGGCGCCTGGGCTTTCGCCCATGAAATCGCCCTGCCCCGCCTCGAGCCGCTCGACCCTTGCGGCGCAGAGCCGCAGCACGTCGAAGCCGTAGCCCGTGTCGAGGCCCTCTTCGCCGAGCCGCTCCAGGCGCTCGCGCAGCAGCGCGAAGATGCGAGCGGGATCGCGCAAGGGCCGGCTCGTTTCGACCACAATCCGCCTCGCGACGCCGTCGACGCGGAAGAACTCCGCCTCGAGCCGTCGCGCGCCGACGTTCTGGCGCTCCAGCAGCGCCTTCAGATCCGCCGCGAGCCGCGCGAGCGTCGCCTCGATGTCGGCGGTTCGCGTCAAACCGTCTGGAAAGCGGCGCTCGACGATATAGTCCGGGGCCTCAAAGCGCGGCGCGATCGGCTCGCGGCGCCGGCAGGCGAGCGCGTCGAGCCGCGCCATCGCCTCGGGACCGAGCCTCGCCGCGAGCGGCGCGCGCGGGCGCGACAACAGGTCGCCAATGAGGCGCAGGCCGGCGCGCGCGAGCCGCCCCGCCTGCGGCTCGTCGAGCGCAAGCGCTGCGACCGGCAGCTTGGCGGCGAGCGCTTCGATCTGCTCCTGCCCGGCGTCCGGCGGGACGAGCCGCACGGCGGAGAAGCGCGCCAGCGCCCGCGCCAGCGCCGGGCCCGGCGCGAGCGCCGCGCGGGCCGCAAATCCCTGCGCGGCGAGGCGGCCTTCGATCTCCTCGAGGAGCTTCGCCTCGCCGCCGAAGAGCGGCGCCGCGCCCGTCACGTCGAGCAGCACGCCGTCCGGCGGGTCCGCCGCCGCGAGCGGGGTGAAGCGACGGTGCCAGTCGGCTATGCTCCCGAGCGTCGCCGCCTCGGCGATGAGGTCCTGTTCTTCGAGCCGCAGGACGGGGCACAGCGCGCGCGCGTCGGCGACCGCGAGGCCGCGCTTCAGCCCGCGACGCTCCGCCGCGGCGTTGACCGCGACGAGGCGTTCGCCGCCCTTGACCTTGCGCCACAGCGCGAAGGGCGCGTCACGCCCAGGCGCGGCGCTTTGGCGCAGCAGCCGATCGGTCGACAGGCGCGACAGGAAAACGCTCACGAAACGCATGGAACTCGGCCTCGTCGGGATCGAAGGCGATGTCGCGCCAGGCGGAGGGGTCGAGCGAGCCCAAGCCGCCGCAGCCGGCGCGCGCCTTGGCGACGCGCAGCCGGAAGACTGGCGGCGCGGGCGGCGGCAGGCGCGCGTCCAAACGCGGCGGCGCCGGCGCGACCTCGAAGCGCAGAGGCGTGGCGCTCGACAGCCGCCGCGCCTCCCCCGCGGCGCGCAGCAGCAGCAGCAGGCCTAGTCCGCCGCCGCGGCGCTGCGCCAGCAGCAGCCTCCGCGAGGCGTTGAGACCATAGGCCGAGGGCGCGACCCAGCTCTCGGCGAGGATCGCCGCGGCGCGGCTCTTCAGCGCCTCCTCCATCGCCCACAGGGTCTCGGCGCCGCTGCGGGCGCGCACCAGGATGAGCCGCTCCGGGTCGAGGCCCAGCGCCTGCAGGCCGACACCATAGGGAAGGCCGATCTCGCGCGCCGCCATCTCCTCGGCGATCCAGACGACGCCGCGCCGGCGCAGGGCGGCGGCGCGCAGCGCCAGCGCAACGGCGAAACCCGCAGCGGCAGCGGCGGCGGACGGACGCGCCGGAACGATTTCGCAGAAGCCGCCGGCGCCAAGCTCCTGCAGCAGCCCCTCGAACGGCGCCGCCGGCGCCGCGCCCGTCCGCCGGCCCGTCTCCACGAGCGGGCGAAAGCCTTCGCGCGCCTCAATGGCGGCGATGCGCCGGCGCAAGAAAGCGATGCGCTCGCGAAAGACGCCCTGCGTCATCGGATCGGCCCCGTGTTCACTTTATGTTCTAGAAAAGGGCATGAAATGGCAAGAGTCAAGCTTTCTTGTGCCGCCGTCGGCAAAGCTTATATTTAACCATGGGGCCCCGAAAGCCGGCGGCCTCCAAAAAAGGAGATTAGTCATGGAACGACGTGAATTCATCGCCGCCATGGGAGCCGCCGCCGCGGCGGCCTCGATCACGCCAGCATTCGCCGAGGAAGAAGCCAAGGTTCATCATCATCCGCCGCTCTTCAAGGCCCTGGCCGATGCGGCGGGGAAATGCGTGGTCGACGGCGACTCGTGCTTGCGCCACTGTTTCGGCATGCTCTCGATGAACGACACGAGCATGGCCGCGTGCACCACGGCCTCGTTCGACACGATCGCGGCCTGCCGCGCGCTCTCGACCCTGGCCTCGGTCAATTCGTCGCATGTCGCCGCTTTCGCCAAGGCGGTCGAGCAAGTCTGTCTTGAGTGCAAAAAAGAGTGCGACAAATTCCCGCAATATTCCGAATGCGTGGCGATGGGCGCTTCCTGCAAGGCCTGCGCCGAGGAGTGCCGGAAGATCGCAGCCTGAGGATCGACCAGCGCCGCGTCCTCGAGACGCGGCGTCCGATCACAAAAAAAGCCGACCTCGAAGGGGCCGGCTTTTCGTTGCAGCGACTGCGCCCGCGATCAGAATCTCGGGAAGAGAGGCGGCACGGAGCCGGCGCCGAAGCGATAGGTCACGCCGATGCTGGCGACAATCGGGTCGATCGGCAGATACACGCGAACCGGGAGGTTAAGCGCGCCGAAGCTCGGGACCTGCGGCAAGAAAACCGCGACCTTCGCGTGCACCGTCGGCTCCATCATGATGTATTTCACGTCGGCGTTGAGGCCCCAGTGCTCGTTGAACATATAGTCAAAGCCGGCCTGGCCCACCACACCCCAAGAGGGAGTGACGGTCGCGGAATAATGGGTTGCGAAGCCGCCGACCACGCCGAGATTGGCCACGGGCGAGCCGGGAACGAAGACAACCGGCCACAGCTCGTTGTTGACGCGCGTTCCCCAATAGGCCGTAAAGTTCACGCCGACGCCGAGATAGGGCTGGAACGCGCCAAAATTGGTGAAGTGGTAGTCAATTAACAGCGACGGGGGGAACACCCAGGTATTGGCGAAGGTCGACTGGATCGTGCCAGTGCCCTGGATGTGATGCTGCGAGACGCAGCAGATCGCCTCGATCGACCAGTTCCTGTTCAGGTAATAGTCGATGGAGAGCGTCGGGATGACCGCGTAGGAGGTATTCGTGCTGCCGCCGGGGACCACCGAGCCGACGCCCGAGCTGAGGCCGGTCGCGATCAGGTAATTACCGCCAAATGGGACGAACAGCGGACTGGGATAAAACGCTCCCTCGTCGTAAACGGTGCCGTGGCCAGCGGTCGGAACCACGCCCGACACTTCGAGCCGCACCTGAAAGGGCTGGAACTCGTCGGCGATAAGCGCCGGCGGCGGGGCCTTGAGCGAGGGAAGGTCGGCAGCCTGCCCGGCTGTCGTGGCGGCGCCGAGGAGCACAGCGGCCAGAGCGCCACGAATCGTAGTCTTCATGGTATCCCCCTTAACGATCGTTCGTTTCGACACGCATCGACCTCTCGCATCGATTTCCAGAACGACCTTGCAATGAATTTGCGCCTAGCGGCTTGACCATTGTCAAGCATCGGGCGCGCGACAAGCAATTCTGATGAGCTGTGTCAATTTCGCCACAGTCCTGGGACGCATTGCTTTCGCTATGCCGCCTCATTAATCGAGCGCTCAGCGCTTATCGGCGTCCGTCCCCGCTTTTGGCCGACGTAGAGAATGCGCTAAAATTTGCGAACTATCGGAAAGGCGCCGCGACTTGACCGCTCCCGAGCCTGCAATCGACGCCGAACTCGTCGCCGCGCACGGCCTCAAGCCGGATGAATATGAGCGAATCATCAAGCTGATCGGAAGAACGCCGAGCTTCACGGAGCTCGGGGTCTTTTCCGCGATGTGGAACGAGCACTGCTCCTACAAATCTTCCCGCCTGCATCTGAAGAAGCTTCCCACCAAGGCGCCTTGGGTGATTCGTGGGCCGGGCGAGAACGCCGGCGTCATCGACATCGGCGACGGCGACGCCATCGTCTTCAAGATGGAGAGCCACAACCACCCCTCCTTCATCGAGCCCTATCAGGGGGCTGCGACCGGGGTCGGCGGCATTCTGCGAGACGTCTTCACCATGGGCGCGCGCCCCATCGCCTGTCTGAACCTGCTGCGCTTCGGGTCTCCATCGCACCCGAAGACGCGACGCCTCGTCTCGGGCGTCGTCGCCGGGATTGGCGGCTACGGGAATTCCTTCGGCGTGCCGACGGTCGGCGGCTCCACCGAATTCGACGCGAGCTATGACGGGAACATTCTCGTCAACGCCATGGCGGTCGGCCTCGCGCGCGCCGACTCAATTTTCTATTCTGCGGCGGTCGGCGTCGGCAATCCGATCGTTTATCTCGGCTCCAAGACCGGGCGCGACGGAATCCACGGCGCGACCATGGCCTCGGCGTCCTTCGAGGCCGACGCCGAGGAAAAGCGCCCGACCGTGCAGGTCGGCGACCCTTTCTCCGAGAAACTGTTGCTCGAAGCCTGCCTGGAGCTCATGGCGTCAGGCGCCGTGATCGCGATTCAGGACATGGGCGCGGCGGGCCTCACGTCTTCCGCGGTCGAGATGGGCGCAAAGGGCGATCTCGGGGTCGAACTCGACCTCGACGCCGTGCCTTGCCGTGAGCAGGGTATGACCGCCTATGAGATGCTGCTCTCGGAGAGCCAGGAGCGCATGCTCATGGTGCTCCGCCCCGAGAAGGAGCGGGAAGCCGAGGCGATCTTCCGCAAGTGGGACCTCGACTTCGCAATCGTCGGCCGGACGACCGACACGCTCCGCTTTATCGTGAAGCACGCGGGCGAGACCAAGGTCGACTTGCCGATAAAGGAGCTCGGGGACCAAGCGCCGCTCTACGATCGTCCCTGGATCGCCCCGCCCAAGCCGCCCGTCGTCGATCCGGCCTCAATCACGCCGCCCATCTCCAATCGCGACGCGCTGTTGAGACTGCTGGCGACGCCCAATCTCTGCTCGAAACGCTGGGTCTGGGAGCAATACGACCATCTGATTCTCGGCAACACGGTGCGCGCGCCCGGCGGGGACGCGGCGGTGATTCGCATCGGCGACGGCCCCAAAGGCCTGGCGCTCGCGGCCGACGTGACCGCGCGCTACTGCGCCGCCGATCCTTACGAGGGCGGCAAGCAGGCGGTCGCCGAGTGTTGGCGAAATCTCACGGTCACGGGCGCGACGCCGCTGGCGCTGACCGACAACCTGAATTTCGGCAATCCCGAGCGGCCCGAGGTCATGGGCCAGTTCGTCGAGTGCTTGCGCGGGATCGGCGACGCGGCGCGGGCGCTGGACTTCCCGATCGTGTCGGGCAACGTCTCTCTGTACAACGAGACGCAAGGGTCGGGGATCATGCCGACGCCTGCGATCGGCGGCGTTGGCGTGATCGCGGACGTGTTCAGGGCGGCGCAGACGGGATTTTCAAACAAAGGCGACGTGATTCTGTTGATCGGCGAGACCAGAGGCTGGCTCAGGCAATCCGCGTATCAGGCGGCGTTTTGCGGCGGGACCCAGGGCGCGCCGCCGCCTGTCGATGTTTCAGCCGAACGCCGCAACGGAGAGTTCGTGCGCGAACTTGTCATGGACGGATGGGTGACGGCGGCCCACGACGTCTCCGACGGCGGCCTCGCCATCGCGCTGGCGGAAATGGCGCTTGCCGGCGGCGTTGGAGCTTTGATCCACGCTCTGCCTAAGGTTCCGTCGAATGCGGCGCTTTTCGGCGAGGACCAGGCTCGCTATCTCGTTACCGTGGCCCCTGAAAAAGCCGACGCCGTAATGGCGCGCTCCTCGATTGAATGCGACGGCAAGGCGTTTCGACTGGGCGTCACGGGCGGTGACGCCTTGATCCTCCCCGGCGAGGCGCCGATATTGCTGAGCGAACTCCAGCAAGCGCATGAGCGGCCGCTGCCCGCCTATATGGAGGGCGACGATCGTGCGTTTTTCGACAGGACGTGACCAATGCCCATGCCAGCGGAAGAAATCGAGCGCCTGATCAAAACCGCCCTGCCCGACGCCAAGGTCGAGCTCACGGCGCTCGCGGACGACAACGACCATTGGGCCGCGACGGTCACCTCGGCGGCCTTCCAGGGCCTGCCGCGCGTGCGCCAGCACCAGCTGGTCAACGCCGCCTTTGGCGCAAGACTGGGCACCGAACTGCACGCGCTGGCGTTGACGACGCAGACGCCTTAACTTCTTCCCCCGAAGCCCAACCGGCGGAGCCTTGACCTCCGCGCGAAAGGAAAATGACATGGCGGACATAAACGAGCGCATCAAGAGCGAAATCGAGAGCTCCGACGTGGTGCTGTTCATGAAGGGCACCCCGCAGGCTCCGCAGTGCGGCTTCTCGATGCAGGTCGTGCAGATCCTCAATCACGTCGGCGCCCCTTACAAGGCCGTCAACGTGCTCGCCGACGGCGAGATTCGCGAGGGGATCAAGGCCTATTCGAACTGGCCGACGATCCCGCAGCTCTATGTGAAGAACGAATTCATCGGCGGATGCGACATCACGCGCGAGATGTTCCAGTCGGGCGAGCTCGCGGCGCTGTTTGACAAGCAGGGCATCCCGCACAAGCAGCCGGCGAAAGCATGACCTGAAGTCGCTCGCGCCGCCCAGCCGAAATCATTCTCAAGTGAGTTTCCATTCGTGGCGCGCACCCCGGATAGATGAAGCGGCCGGGCGCGAGGTCGCGACGGCTTTTCGGGACGACGACCCCCACCCCGGCCCTCCCCCTTGCAGGGGGAGGGAGGACTGCGGCGCTGCAGTCTTCTTATTTGGAGGACGAGTACGAGCGGCGGATCCTGCGGCGGATCACGCCATCGCGCGGCGTCGACCGGGGTCGGGCGCGGCGCGCGCGGCGAGGCGAAGCGCTTGCTTGCAGCGTTCCAAGACGCAATCGCCGCCCAGACGCCGATCATCGGGCTCGAACCCTCCTGCCTGCTCTCGCTGCGCGACGAGTTCTACAGCCTCGGTCTTGGTCCTGAGGTCGGAGGTCTCGGCAAGCAGCTTTATCTGCTCGAGGAGTTCCTCGCCCGCGAGCGCCAGAACAAAGGATTGCGCCTGGATCTCGCGCCGTTGAACGCGCCGAGAGCGCTGGTGCACGGCCATTGCCACCAGAAGGCTTTCGGCGCGATGAAGGCGATGCGCAAAGTGCTCGGCTGGATCCCGGGCTTCTCTTACGAGGTCGTGGAGACGAGCTGTTGCGGCATGGCCGGAAGCTTCGGACTCGAGGCCGAGCATTACGAGGCCTCGATGCGCATGGCGGAGCTTGCGCTGCTTCCTGCGGCGCGCGCCGCAGCGACGGACGCGCCCCTCATCGCCAACGGATTTTCATGTCGTCACCAGATCGCGCATGGGGCGGGACGCCGGGCGCGACACATCGCGCTGCTGCTGCGCGACGCGCTTCCGGCGGACTGAAAAGCCGCCGCGCCTCGTCCTTCCGCTTCCCCGCCGACGCCGCCTTCCCAAGCTGCTCCCCCGGGGGCAGCCCATGAGCCGCCTTCCATCCCGAGATCAAAGGGTTAGCGGACGAGCAGCGAAGGAAGGCGCCGAATGAGGCGTCGCCGCGCAAGACTTCATCTGAGACCAGGCAAGCAACCGGGATAGTAGACAGCGGATTACGCTTCCCGCTTCTCGACTGTGAGACTCGCGCGAACGCCGTTTAACCGTTCGTAGCGTCGGCGACCGACCGGGGAGATTCATTTCGAGCAACGGATTTACGATTGCTAAACAGCTTCCAAACCCCAATAATAATCGAGAACCTCGGTCAATCACCGGCGCGCCCAGGCAACAAGTCCGGCCTTCGAAGGACGAACAAAGTTAACGAGAAGTTAGCGGGCAGTTAACAAAAGGTTAACGTCAGACCAACTAGTCTTAACAATTCTTGCTATCTGGATAAAAGCCGCATAAAAGTCTCGTTTTCGACAAATTCGAACCCGAGGCTGCCCTCAGAACGACGAATCAGCCGCACTGGCGGCGCGACCCTTGGGGAGTTGGGCAGGATGACGGCAGTTCTCGTCTCTTCCGATAAGTTCGGTCGGACGCCGGCGACCCCGCTGGGATCCCTTCTGAGGTACTATCTGCGTCTGGCTCGCTATCCGAAGGGCGTGGACGCCCGGTTCTATTTGACCGCCTATCCCGACGTCGCGGCCGCGCGCATGTCCGCAAGCGATCACTATTGGAATCACGGCTGGAGAGAGGGACGCAATCCGTCCCGGGACTTCCACAGCCTCTATTATGCGAGTCGCTACATGGCCGGCGGCGAGCTCGCGTCAAACCCCTTGGCGCATTATGCGCGGCTGCGACGCGAGAGCTCAGGCGAGATCGCGACCGTCGCCTACGACCGGGATGAATGGAAGGCCGCGCAAAAGGCCAAAGTCGCGCTCGATTTCGACGCGGATTTCTACAAGCTGAAGTACGCGCCGCTGCTGCAGGGGCTCGATCCGCTCGATCATTACTTCGATATCGGTTGGCGTAACGCGTGCAATCCCACGGAGGACTTCGATTCAAAGCAATATCTCGAAAAAAACAAGTACATTCTCGCGAGCGACGTCAATCCATTCTACCATCACATCGTCGTCGGCAAGCGGAGAGACTTCGAGCGCCGGCGAGATACGGCGGACGTCAGCGTCTCCCGTCGATCGGCAGCCGCGTCTAAGCGCGCGGAAATTATCGCCGTCCTCGCGCCGCACTTCGACGAGGCTCACTACTACCGCGAGAACCGCGACGTCGCCGCGGCGGGCATGGGCGCACTCGAGCACTATGTTGACTACGGCGCCCAGGAAGGGCGCAATCCCACCTCGATCTTCTGGACGAACTACTACCGCGACCGCTATCCCGACGTCGCCGTGTCCGGACAGAACCCGTTCTTCCACTATCTCACCTATGGCAAGGCGCATGGCTACGACCCGAACCCCATGGGTCATTTGACTTGGCCCCGCCCCCGCGCGCCGGACGATCTCGACTGGGCGCGGCTAGAGCCCGCGATCGCGAAGGGCTTGGCGGACGTTTGCGTGATCGTTCCGGTCTACAAGGGATACGACGACACGCTCGCGACGATCCACTCCGTCCTGGCCAACCGCCAGAAGACGAATTTCACGCTGATCGTCGTGAACGACTGCAGCCCCGACGCCGCCTTAACCGAAAAGCTTCACGAGCTCGCCCGGCGCGGCCTCTTCATCTATGTGGAGAACGAGATCAACCTCGGCTTCGTGCAGACGGCGAACAAAGCCTTGGCGATTGCGGCCCCTGCCGACGTGGTGCTCCTCAACGCCGACACGCTGGTCTTCGGAGATTGGCTCGATCGGCTCAGGCGCCAGGCGGAGGCGGAGCCGGTCGCCGCCACGATCACGCCCTTCTCGAATAACGCGACCATCTGCAGCTACCCGAACTTCAACGGCAACAACACGCTGGCGCTGGAGTGCTCGCTAGAGGAGCTCGACGCCTACGCCAGCATCTGCAACCAGGGACGCAGCGTGCGGCTGCCGACAGGAGTCGGCTTCTGCCTCTATATGCGGCGCTCCGCCCTGGACGAGCTCGGGAGCTTCGACCTGATCTTCGGGCGCGGCTATGGCGAAGAATGCGACTTCTGCATGCGCGCTCTGAAGGCCGGGTACAAAAACCTCCTGGCCGCCGACGTCTTCGTCTACCACAGCGGCAAGGTTTCGTTCGGCGACCCCAAAGTGACGTCGCAGGAGCCCGGTCTGAGAGAGCTCAACGCCAAGCATCCCGATTATGCGCGCCGGGTGCAATCGTTCATATCCGCCGACTCGGTGCGCGAGGCGCGGGCGCGCCTGGATCTTTATCGCGTGGCGCGCAATTGCGGGCCGCGCGCGGCGGTGTTCCTGACCATCGATTCCGCCGGCGGCATCGACACGCATGTCAATAATCTTTCGGGGCGCCTCCTCGATGCGGGCGTGTCCGTGCTCCTGCTGCATCTTGAAGGCGACGAGGTCACGATCAAGCCGTTCAGCAGGAGCAAGGAGATCTACACGCCTTCGCTCGCGCCGATCAACATCTGCGGAAACCTCGCCCTGCTCAGAGAGTTTCTGGAGTGGCTCGATCCGGAAATCGTGCACGTGCACTCCTTCGCCAAGCTGAAATGGCGCTCGACGCAGATGATGATGGAGATGCTGACGGAGCTCTCCACGCCCTTCTACGCGACTTTGCACGACTACGACTCCATCTGCCATCGTCATCACCTCGTGGATCGCGAAGGACGCTACTGCAGTCCGGTGAAGTTGAGCGACTGCCGGACTTGCGTGCGAACTGATGGTCAGGCCGTCGACCGTGTCGATCCGGTCGTCCGCCAGACGACATGGCGCAACTTCCTGCAGAAGGCGAAACAAGTCTTCGTTCCGTCGGAAGACGCGCGCAGACGCCTCGAGAGCCGCCTCGAGGGCGTGACGCTGAGCGTTCGGGAGCATGAGGAGTCGTTCCCGCCCCGCGAGTTCCTGACGCTGGAACGCCGCGCGACGCCGCTCAAGGTCGTCGCGATCGGCGCCATCGGCCCGCATAAGGGCTGCGACGTGCTGTTCGCCCTTGCGCAAGACGTCATGCTGCGCAACTTGCCGATTCAATATTCGATCGTCGGCTATTCGGCGATAACCGACAGGCTGAAGGAAGTCGGCGTCATTGAGACAGGCCGCTACGCTTCCGCGCAACAGTGCATGGAGCATGTCGAGCGGATCGCGCCGCACTTCGCGCTCCTTCCATCAATATGGCCGGAGACCCACTGTTTCACGCTCTCGATCGCCATGGCGCTCGGCCTGCCGCCGATCGTCTTCGATCTCGGCGCGCAGGCCGACCGCGTCAGCGAAGCCGGATTTGGCGTCGTCATGGACCGTGCGCTCACGCTGAGCCCGGCGGCGCTGAACGACGCGATCCTGCGCCTCTCGGTCGAAGACGAGTGGGCGAAGCGGCGGAAACCGGAGTTCAAGCGCTACCAAGTGTTTCCGGAAGAATATTACGCGGGCCGCTCGCTGCGCGTTCTGGAGGCCCGCGCGGCATGACAGGGGGCGCTTGGCCAATCTCGCCTGCGTCTCAGGCCGGCGGTTCGGCGAGCGCCTTCAAGAACAGCCCGCGCGCGAGCGGCATCGGCGCGCCGCGCGGCGCGAACACGTCGCGGTCGAGGAAGTGGCCGCTCAATCGAAAGGCGTCGGCGAGCTCGGCGTCCGCCGGACGGCGCGCAAAATCGTCATCCTGCAGAAATGCCGGAAACGGAAGCAGCCGCTCGCGCCAGGGAGCGCCGGCCGAGCGCGAGACGGCCCGCCCGCTGCGCGGCGAGACATAGGCCAGATCTTCGCTCGCGCCGGTCAGCGCGCAAGCCGAGAGATCGAGGCCGAACCCCAGGGCGCGCAGCAGCGCGAGCTCGAAGCGCGCGAGCAGCGCCGGCGCCTGGCCGCGGTCGGAGAGCCGATCGGCGATCGTTTCCGCCATTTCGTAGATGTCTTCACAAGGCTCGCGCTCGGGCAACTGTCGCAGCAGGGCGCAGAGCGTCGCGAGCCCATTGAGGGCCAAAGCGTCGCCGATCAGCGACGCGGCCCGCATGCGCGCGGGCTCGACGACGAAAGTCCCGAGCTGATCGTCGAGGCGCGCGCTCCACTGCGCTTCGACATCGTTACCCGGCTGGAGCGCCGCGCGCAGCGATGGTCCCGCGGCGCCCCGCACGAGTCCGAGGCGACGTCCACGCGCTTTCGCCAGGACTTCGAGAATGACCGAGGTTTCGCCGTGTCGCCGCGCGCCGATCACAAGGGCTTTGTCACGCCATCGCATAGGCGGCTCTCTAGAGCTCCGAGACCTTGAGATCGGGCTTGAATTCCGCGTCCTCCACGTCCTTCGTCAAGGCTTGGCCGCAGATGACCTTGCCTTTGGAGGCGTCATAGGTCAGCGTCGGCGACCCGTAAAGGCTCCAGCCCATGCTGAGCGCCTGCGTGACCCGATTGCAGAAGGCCACATCGTCGGGTCCGGTCAGGTATCGATACGCGGTCAGGGTCTTGGACGGCCTCGCGGACATTGCTCTCCCTCAAGGTTTAGCTTCGCCAGCATCGGGGGCGAATCTGCGCCTTGCGTTTATATACCCGCCACGCTTCGTAAGACATGGCGCGGACGGGAATATTCTGAGAGCGTTCGCGAATGCTCTTCAGAGCTTGCTGAGCCTCGTCACGTCGATCCCCTTCTGCGAGAGGAAGCTTCGCAGCCCGCTCGAGACCGGCAGCGCCCCGGACGCGTTGGCGTTGGTCTGGCACGCGTTCCTGAGCGACACATAGCGGTGATAAATGCCGTTGACCTCCTGCGCGCTCAACACCGAGCGCGCTTGCGACAACAGCAAGTTGACCTCAAAAGCGCTGTATTTGTTGACGAGCGGGCAGCCGACGGTGATGGTCTCGGCGCAGGCGCCGGACGAAATCAGCGTGACGATCAAGGCCGGAACGATACGCTTCATGTTTTCGAACTCGCGAAGCTGGTGGAGGCGCGGCGGGGCGCTCATCAGCGCCGGCCGCCCGTTGGCGAGGTTGTCTTCCTCGCGGTCTTGACGCAAAGATTCGTTGCGCTTCTTGGCAAAAATTGGACCGCGCCAGCGCGGCGTTCTGGCGCTGCGTCTCGCGTCGCAAAGATTGGCGCAATCAAACAGGACCCCGCTCTTGCCGACGTCGGGAAATCCGTGCACATCTCCCGCAGGCCGTTGACCATGAACAGCGCGGGCGCGACTCTCGCTCGATGATTCGCCGCCGACCGAGGACTTCGCATGGCCACCGCTCAAGCACTTTCCGGGCTGACGAAATGGCTCGAGCGCGACGAGTGGATGACCGAGTTTCAGGAAGTGCTGCAGAAGCACGTCGGGTGCCCCTGCGCCGAACATGGCTTGGAACGACGAGAGCTTTTCCGCCTGCTCGGCGAGGCTGGATTCATGAACGTCTGGGGCTGCGCCCTCGAGGATTTCATGACGCGGACGTTCGACGACGGGAGCAACTTTGTCGACGACTATCTGAAGCGCCGCGGATGGAAAGAGAGCCCTGGCACCAAGCGTTACATGACCGCGCTGCGTCATTCGCTCATGAGCCTGTATGAAGTCGTCGAGGCCAATCCCGGCGAGTCGTTCCTCGCGCGGGACCTCGTGCGCGGCGGCGACATCCTGCTTGTGCACGAGCGATCCGGCTCCAACCAGCTCAAGAAGTGGGATCGCATCGGCGCGCGTGTTGTCATCTGTGGCGGCAAGGCCTGCATGTCAGGCGGCCTCCTGGTTTTCGACCGCGAGACCGGCGACGAGCTGCTCCGCTATCTCAAGCAGGCGATCGAGCATTTCCCGAAGGTGCGCCAGAGGGTGAAGGACGATCTCGATCTCGATAACGACGATCCGTTTCTCGCCCTGTGTTCGTCGCCCCAGGACGCGTTGCGCTTCGCGGGAGCCGTCTTCACGAACATCTGGCTCAGCAAATTCCTCGACAAGGCCTTCGACACGCGGCCTCAGAGAATCGAGAATTCCGAGGGCGACGAACCGACGACAATCCGATGGCCGGCTATCAGACCGCCTGGATGTGGAAGGAGCTCGGCGTCGCCGAGCTCCGCCGCTGAGGCTCAAGAGTCCCGGGGCGGCTCCAGCCGCATTTCACGGTAGCGCTCGGGATCCTCGTCCCATTTTTCACGCACCTTCACGAACAGGAACAGGTGCACCTTCTGCTCGGCGGCTTCCGCGATCTCGGCGCGCGCCGCCTGTCCGATCGCCTTGATGGTGCGCCCGCCCTCGCCGATCACGATCTTCTTCTGGCTCTCGCGCGCGACATAGATCGTCTGCTCGATGCGCGCCGAACCGTCGCGCTGATTGGTCCAGGCGAGCGTCTCGACGCTGGACTGGTAGGGCAATTCGTCGTGCAAGCGCTCAAAGATCTTCTCACGCGTGATCTCGGCGGCGAGAAAACGCAGCGGGGCGTCAGAGAGCTGGTCCTCGGGATAGAGCCAGGGCGAGATCGGCATGAGCGCCGCGAGCCGCTCGCGGAGCTTCGCTACTCCATCCCCGGTCAGCGCCGAGATCATAAAGGTCTCCGCGAACGCGCCCCTCTCGTTGAGCTCGGCCGCCAGTCCGAGAAGGTTTTCGCGCGGGACGAGGTCGATCTTGTTGAGCGCCAGGAATTTGGGCGCGCGCGCCGGCTTCAGCTGCTCCAGGATCGCCAGGACTTCTTCGTCGACGCCACGCCGCGCGTCGACGAGCAGGACGATGACATCGGCGTCGGCGGCGCCGGAGAGCGCGGCGGCGACCATGGCGCGATCGAGCCTGCGCTTCGGCGCAAAGATTCCGGGCGTGTCGACGAGCACGATCTGCGTCTCGCCCTCGATCGCGACTCCGCGCAGCTGCGCGCGCGTGGTTTGCGCCTTGCGCGAGACGATCGACACCTTGGCGCCGACAAGCTGATTGACGAGCGTGGATTTGCCGGCGTTGGGCGCGCCGACGAGCGCGGCAAAACCGCAGCGTCGCGTCTCGCTCATGCGGAGCCTTCGTAGATGCGCTCGCGCGAGAGGAAGTTTAACGCAGCCGCCTGCTCGGCGGCGCGCTTCGAGGCGCCCGTCCCGTGCGCGGGCTGGTAGCCGTCGATGTCGACCTGGATTTCGAAGAAGGGCGCGTGATCCGGTCCGCTACGCGCGGCGAGCAGATAGGTCGGCGGGGCGAGCCTGCGCCCCTGCGCCCACTCCTGCAGCAGGGTCTTGGCGTCGCTCGGCGCGCGCGCGGACGCGCTCATGCGACCGCAAAATCCCGCGCGCACGACCCGATCCGCCACGTCAAGGCCGGCGTCGAGAAACACTGCGCCGATGACGGCCTCGCAAACGTCGCCCAGAATCGCCCTCTTGTCGCGTCCGCCGCTCTGCGCCTCGCCCTCCCCAAGCCTTATGAAGGCGCCGACGCCCCAGTCGCGCGCGACCTCGGCGCAGGTCTCCTTGCGCACGAGCGAGGCCAGACGACGCGACAGCGTGCCTTCGCTCTCGTCGGGAAAGGCTTCGACAAGCATATGCGCAACCACGAGCCCCAGCACGCGATCGCCCAAGAACTCCAGCCGCTCGTAAGAGTCGGCGCGCGACACGGCGACGCTCGCATGCGTGAGCGCCCGTCTGAGCAGGCTCCTGTCGGCGAAACCGTGCCCAAGCTTCCCCTCGAGGACCTCGTAGTCCTCGCGCGCTGCGGCCTTCATGACGTCAATGCGCCGACCTCAGAATCCGTGTCGGCCGCAGTGTCCAGGGCCAGCGCCAGAAGGCTAGCGGCTGATCGTCGTCCTTCACCGAAAAGAAGATGCGCTCGGCCCGCCCCACCAGATTGACATAGGGCACATAGCCCACGCCGCCGAGTTCGGGCGCAAGGCGCGAATCCGAGGAGTTGTCGCGGTTGTCGCCCATCATGAAGTAATGGCCGGGCGGCACCACGAAGAGCTCCGTGTTGTCGTTGACGCCGCGGTCGCCTTCGATTTCGATGATCGTGTGCTCGACGCCGCCCGGCAGCGTCTCCTTATAGGTCGGGACCTCGAGCTCGCGTCCGTCGCGCCCCTCCATCTTGAAACGCGCGATCGGCTCGCGGGGCACCATCTGGCTGTTGATGTAGAGGCGCCCCTCGATCATCTGGATGCGGTCGCCGGGCAGGCCTATGACGCGCTTGATATAGTCGGTCTCGTTGTCGCGCGGCAGCTTGAACACGACGACGTCGCCGCGCTTGGGCTCGGCGCCGAGAATGCGTCCCGAGAAAAGATCCGGGCTGAACGGGATGGAGAAGTTGGAATAGCCGTAAGAGTATTTCGAGACGAACACATAGTCGCCGATCAGCAGGGTCGGAATCATCGATCCCGAAGGAATGTTGAACGGCTGAAACAGCAGGGTGCGGATGACCAGCGCGATCGCGAGCGCCTGCAGGACGACCTTGACCGTGTCAAGCGTCCATTCGACCAGGCCGCCTTCGCTTGCGGGGTCGTCGACGGGAACATCCTTCCTCAAGAATCTCTCCTATTCATTCCGCGCGCGGCGCCTCAGGCCTTCGTCCCGCCGATCCGCTCGAAGCTCGTCGCTCCCTTCGCCTGCCCGCGAAGGGGCCGCGGCACGCTCTATCACGGCGTCGCCTCGATGAGAACCATCGCCTGAGCATAGGGCTCCTCGTCGGTCAGGGTCAGGTGGACCCGCGCCCGCATGCCCGCGGGCGTGATGGCCTCGAGACGGCGGGCGGCGCCCCCCGAAAGCGCCAGCGTGGGTCGCCCGGTGTCGAGGCTCTCGACGCTCATGTCGAGCCAGCCGACGCCCTGGCTGAAGCCGACTCCGAGCGCCTTAGCGCAGGCCTCCTTGGCGGCGAAACGCTTGGCGTAGCAGGCGGCGCGCGCCGCCCGCGCGTCGCAGAGCGAGCGCTCTGCAGGCGTGAACAGCCTGGCGACGAAGCGCTCCCCGTAACGGTCGAGCCCTTGCGCGACGCGGCGGATGTCGCAGAGGTCCGAGCCAAAGCCGATGATCAAGGCGCGGCTCCGGCGCGGCCCTCGTCCATCGCCCGGCGCATGGCCGCAATCGCCTCCTTGAGGCCGACGAAGACCGCCTCGCCGACGAGGAAATGCCCGATGTTCAGCTCGACGACCTGCGGCAGGCCGCAGATCCGGCGCGCCGTGTCGTAGTCGAGCCCGTGGCCGGCATGGACCTCGCGACCCCTTTGCGCTGCGAAGGCCGCGGCGCGCTCGAGCCGTGCGAACTCTCGCTCGGCGACGCTGAAGTCGCCCACCTCGAGCGCATGGCACCAGGCGCCGGTGTGGAGTTCGACAACGGGCGCCTTGATCGAGGCCGAAGCGTCGATCGCCTCCTCGCTCGGCTCGATGAACAGCGAGACGCGGATCCCGGCTCGGGAGAGCTCATCAACGTAGGGAACGAGCCAGTTGTGCGCGCCCACCACGTCGAGCCCGCCCTCCGTGGTGCGCTCGGTGCGCTTCTCCGGCACGAGACAGACGGCGTGCGGCTTGATCGCCAGCGCGATGTCGAGCATCTGCTCGGTCGCCGCCATCTCGAAATTGAGCGGCTTGGAGATTTTGGCCTTCAGCCGCACCATGTCCTCGTCATGGATATGGCGGCGATCCTCGCGCAAATGCGCGGTGATTCCATCTGCGCCGGCCTCGATCGCGAGCAGCGCCGCGCGCAACGGATCGGGCCTCGGGCCGCCGCGGGCGTTGCGGATGGTCGCGATGTGGTCGATGTTGACGCCGAGGCGGAGAGGGGTCGTGCTCATGCGCCCTCATATCGCGCAGGGCGGAAGTTGTCATGCGGTCGAGATCACGCCTGGCCGGCGTCCGCTGGGCCCCACTTCCGCGTCGTCAGCACATCGAGTACGGGGCATGAGGGAGCGGAGCCGCCGGAGCCATATCGACCCGGCGCCGCTCGGGCTATTGGAGAGGCGGTCATGCAGCTCGTTTCGACAATCGCGTGCCCGTCATGCGGCCATCGATCGGCCGAGACGATGCCGACCGACGCCTGCCAGTTTTTCTATGAATGCAAAGGCTGTGGCGCGCTCCTGAAACCGAAGGCGGGGGACTGCTGCGTCTTCTGCTCCTATGGCGACGCGCCTTGCCCGCCAATTCAGAAAGCAAGAGAGCTTGACCAGCCCACTTCCTGCTGCGCCAAATTCGGCCCGGGTTAACCAGAGCGGCGGCAATGTTGAAGGCGTCGCCTGAAGTCATCCGCCATCGCCCGCTGCTTGAAAATCTCGAAGAGCCTCGCCCGCCTTGCCAGGATCGTCAAATCTCGGGTCGGCCAGTCTCCAGTCCGACGAAATCCTCGCGCGCAGAAAACTCGCGCTGCAGCGGTCCTACCCTACCACCCTTTCCACCTTGCTCACCAGCGGGCTCGCGCGCAGCGACGCGATGATGTCGCTCAGATGCTTCAAATCCGCGACCTCGACGTCGATCGTCATCTCGCGGAAGTCCGGCGAGTGCGCGGTGAAGGCGATGTTGTCGATATTGGCCTTTGTCTCGCCGATCAGCGTCGCGACCACGCCGAGGCTTCCCGGCTCGTTGACCGCCGCGACCACGATGCGCGCCGGGAACAGCTCGCGCCTGCTGGCGTCCACATCCCAGCGCACGTCGAGCCAGCGGTCGGGCTGGTCATCGTAATTCGTCAGCGAGGGCGACTGGATCGGATAGATCGTGATCCCCTCGCCCGGCGTCAGTATGCCGACGATGCGGTCGCCCGGAACGGCGCCGCCCTCCTCGCAAAAGCGCACGGGCACGTCGCCCTTCAGGCCCCGGATCGGAATGGCGGCGCCGTCGCCTTCGCCGCCCGGCGCCTTGAACATCAGGCCGCCCCCGCCCTTGACCCAGCCGGGCCCGCCCGGCTCCGGCGTCTTCGCCGCGCTCTTTCGCTCCTCGGAAAAGTCGGGATAAACCGCCTTGACCACGTCGCCCGAAAATATCTCGCCGCGACCGACCGCGGCGAGCACGTCGTCGACCGAGGCGCGCGCCAGCCGCGGCAGCGAGGCCTTGAGCTTCTCCTCTGCATAGGGCCGCGCGGCGCGGGCGAAGGCGCGCTCGACGATCTGCCGCCCGAGCCCCGCATATTGGCGGCGCACGGCGTCGCGCGTCGCGCGACGGATCGAGGCCCTTGCCTTGCCGGTCGCCACCGCCGCCTCCCAGGCCGCCGGCGGCACGTGGCCTTCGGCGCGAATGATCTCGACCTCGTCGCCATTCTGCAGCTGAGAGAGCACCGGCGCGATGCGTCCATTGATCTTGGCCCCGACCGCGCAGTCGCCGAGCTTGGTGTGAACGGCGTAGGCGAAGTCGATCGGCGTCGCGCCGCGTGGCAGCGCGATGAGCTGGCCCTTGGGCGTGAAGCAGAACACCTGGTCCTGAAACAGCTCCAGACGCGTGTGCTCGAGAAACTCCTCCGGGCTATCGCCATGAGCGAGCAGTTCCAGCGTTTCCTGCAGCCAGCGATAGGCGCGGCTTTCCTTGGCGAGGTCCTCCCGCCCCTCCTCGCCCGTCGCGTCCTTGTAGAGGGCGTGCGCGGCGATGCCGAAGCGCGCAACCTCATGCATCTGGGCGGTGCGGATCTGCAGCTCGACGCGCTGGTGTCCGGGGCCGATGACCGTCGTGTGGATCGACCGGTAGTCGTTCTGCTTGGGGGTCGAGATGTAGTCCTTGAAGCGCCCCGGCACGTTCGGCCATTTTGTGTGCACGACGCCGAGCGCGCGATAGCAGTCCTCGACCTCGCCGACGATGATGCGGAAGCCGAAGATGTCGGAAAGCTGCTCGAAGGAGATGGACTTGCGCTCCATCTTGCGCCAGACGGAATAGGGAGACTTCTGCCGCCCGGTCACCGCCGCCTCGATGCCGCGGCCGGCGAATTCGCGCGACAGGATGTCCTCGATCCGCCGGATCGCGCCGCCGTGCTTGACGCGCATCTCATGCAGCCGCTCTTCGATGGTCTGGTAAGCCTCCGGCATCAGATGGCGGAAAGCCAGGCCCTCGAGCTCGTCGCGCAGCCGCTGCATGCCGATGCGTCCGGCGAGCGGGGCGTAAATGTCGAGCGTCTCCTGCGCGATGCGGGCGCGCTTCTCGACCGGCACGTAATGCAGCGTGCGCATGTTGTGGAGCCGGTCGGCGAGCTTCACGAGCAGCACGCGCACGTCCTCGGCGACGGCGAGCAGCAGCTTGCGGAAATTCTCGCCCTGCCGCGCCTGCTTGGAGACAAGGTCGAGCTTGTCGATCTTGGTCAGGCCGTCGACGAGTCTCGCGATCTTGGGGCCGAAGAGCGCGTCGATCTCCTCGCGCGTCGCGTCAGTGTCCTCGATGGTGTCATGAAGAACGCCCGCGACGATCGTCGCCTCGTCGAGCTTCAGATCCGTGAGGATCGCCGCGACTTCCAACGGATGCGAGAAATACGGGTCGCCGGAGGCGCGCTTTTGCGCGCCATGGGCTCTCATCGCATAGACGTAGGCGCGATTCAGCAGGTCCTCGTCGGCCTGCGGGTTGTATTTGCGAACCCGCTCGACGAGCTCGTACTGCCTCATCATTCCGCGTCACCCGCCGTTGCGCCGACGCGGAGGTTAAAACAACGTCGACGCAGCCGCCACCGCCAAGTCGCCGGGCGTTACTCGATGTCGTCTTCGATGCCTGGCGGCGGAACGAGGCCCTCGAGCCCGCGCAGCAGGTCCTCTTCGGTCATGCGGTCGAACTGGGCGTCGCCGTCCGCAGCCTCGCCGGGGGCGGGCTGAAGCGTGGGCACCGTCTCGCTCTCGGGCTCGTCGACCTCCACGTGCCGCTGGAGAGAATGGATGAAATCCTCCTTGAGATCCTCCGGAGCGAGCGTAGACTCAGCAATTTCGCGCAGAGCCACCACGGGATTCTTGTCTTTGTCGCGCTCGACGAGTATCGTCTGTCCGGAAGAAATGAGCCGCGCCCGGTGCGCCGCGAGCAGCACGAGCTCGAAACGGTTCTCGACCTTGTCAATGCAATCTTCGACCGTAACGCGCGCCATTGCCCTCTGCTCCCGCGGGTGATTGGGATCGAAGCCGGTCGTTACACCGTTTCCTCCCGGCGAGCAACAAATAAGCCAGGAAGCGGTCGACGCGCGTGCGCGGCCGCAATTGCAGGGAGACCCGCTTTCAACCGTGTGAAAGAAAGTTACCGAAAGGTTACGTTTTTTTCCAATTTGTCCGATCAACGAAAATTATCCTCTACACCCCTTGACGTCGCCTCCCCGGCGGGCAATGTATCGCGCGATGAGGTCTTCGTAGGCGGGCGAATGACCAAACGAGCGGCTACCGGGTGTGCCGAGTGAGCTAGAACTTGGATAAAGCTAATAGCTTGGACGTCGGTTGTCGTTCGAATTGAGCCGGGCCCAGCGGGGCGTGTCGCCTTCTGCCATGACACGGGAAATAGCCGAACTTCGCGCCCCGAGGATCCCTCCGATCAACCCTAGACAAAGACTGTGAGAACTCAAATGGCGGAACAAGAGAGAATTGCGTTATTTATTGATGGCGCAAATCTGTATGCGACGGCCAAGTCCCTTGGCTTCGATATCGACTACAAACGCCTGCTGCGCGAATTCCAAAGCAAGGGAAGCCTCATTCGCGCCTTCTATTATACGGCGCTGATCGAGGATCAAGAATATTCCTCCATCCGCCCGCTGATCGATTGGCTCGACTACAACGGCTATGCCGTCGTAACCAAGCCGACCAAGGAGTTCGTGGATTCGCTCGGGCGTCGCAAGGTCAAGGGCAACATGGACATCGAGCTCGCGGTCGACGCGATGGAAATGGCCGAGCACATCGACCACATGGTCCTGTTCTCCGGCGACGGCGACTTCCGCTCCCTCGTCGAAGCGGTTCAGCGCAAGGGCGTTCGCGTGTCGGTGATCTCGACGATCACCACTCAGCCGCCGATGATCGCCGACGAGCTCCGCCGCCAGGCCGACGAGTTCGTCGACCTCATCCATCTCGTCGGCAAGATCGGCCGCGATCCCGGCGAGCGCGCCGAGCGGATGCAGCGTTACCAGGAGCGCCGTCCGATCCAGCAGGCCGCACCGGCCCCCCACGAAGCCGCCGAAGAATAAAAATCTGCATCCCTCCGTCTGACCGCCGGCGAAGCTTAACGGTTTCGCCGGCGTTTTGCTGTACCCCGCGAGCGTGAGCCGAGAAACGAACGAGGAGTCGCGGATCATGAGCGCGGGCGCCGTTCACGACCGCCAACCTCTAGACGCGCGCGAATCCGCAGCAGAAGGCGCACGGCCCGCCGAACGATCCGCTGGTCCGGGCGGGGCCTACTCGCCGATCGTGCTTGCCGGCGTCGTCCGCGTCCTTGAGGTCATGCTGCTTGCAGGCGTCGGTTTCGGTCTTCATGAGCTGTACGTTGTTCCCAATAACGGGCGCGACCTGACCTATATCGTGCTCATCCCCTGGATGGCGCTAACTGCAGTCGTCGCGTTGCAGACGTTGAGACTTTACACGGTGACGGCGCTGCGCTCGCCCGTTCGCCAGCGCCTGCGGATCCTCGGCGCCTGGACCTTCGTCTTCGTCGTGGCGCTCGCCGCCATGTTCTTCTTGAAGCTCGACTGGGCCTTCTCGCGGGTGTGGCTCGCGGGATATTACGTCAGCGGGCTCGTCGCGCTGGCGCTGGAGCGCTTCGCGCTCGCTGCGCTGGTCCGCACGCTTTCACGCATGGGCAAATTCGACCGGCGGACGGCGATCGTTGGCGGCGGGGCCGCCGCCGAGCCGGTCCTGCGCGCGCTGGCGCGCGCCGAGGACGGCGACATCTCGATCATCGGCGTTTTTGACGATCGCGCCGACGATCGCTCTCCCAATGTCGTCGCCGGCTATCCCAAGCTTGGAACCATCAGCGATCTCGTCGAATTCGCGCGTCACAGCCGACTGGACCTCGTGATCTTCACGCTGCCGATCACCGCTGAAACCCGACTTCTCGAAATGCTGCGCAAGCTCTGGGTGCTCCCCGTCGACATCCGGCTGGCCGCGCATTCGCACAGGCTGCGCTTCCATCCCCAAATCTACTCTTATATCGGCGAGCTGCCCGTCATCGACGTGTTCGACAAGCCGATCGCGCACTGGGACGTTCTGGTCAAAGCGGCCTTCGACCGCTTCGTCGGGGCCGTGCTGCTCGCCGCGTTCGCCCCGCTGATGGCGATCATTGCGCTCGCGGTTAGGCTCGACTCGCGCGGTCCCGTCTTGTTTCGGCAGAGGCGCTACGGCTTCAACAACGAGTCAATCGAGGTTTTCAAGTTCCGCACGATGTTTGTCGACAGGCTCGACCCGGCTGCGTCGCGCCTCGTGACCCGCGACGACCCGCGCGTGACGCGCATCGGGCAGTTTCTGAGGCGCTCGTCGCTGGATGAGCTGCCGCAACTCTTCAACGTCGTCTTCAGGGGCGACCTCTCGCTTGTGGGGCCGCGCCCGCATGCGCCACAGGCCCGCGCCGCCGACAAGCTCTATGACGACGTCGTGGACGGTTACTTCGCGCGTCACCGCGTCAAGCCGGGCCTGACGGGCTGGGCGCAAATCAACGGATGGCGCGGCGAAACCGACACGCCCGAAAAAATCCAGAAGCGCGTGGAGCACGACCTCGACTATATCGAGAACTGGTCGCTGCTGCGCGATCTCTATATTCTGCTGCTGACCCCCGTCGCCCTGATCAAGGGCCAGAACGCTTACTGAAGGCTTAACGCGCGTGTCTCGCACGACCCGCCTCATCGCGGCGATCGCCGCGCTCCAGGGCGCGGCGGGCGTGACGCTCGCCGCAGTCTCCGCTCATCTCGACCAAAGCCCGCTTCTCGCGACGGCGAGTTCCTTTCTCACCGTCCACGCGGCGGCGGGACTGGCGCTGGCGGCGCTCGCGGCGGCGCGCGAGCCGCAGAGAGGTCTCGTCGTCGCCACTTTCGGCCTGCAGGCGGGCGTCACGCTGTTCGGGCTCGATCTCGCGCTTCGAGCGCTCGGTCCCGGACGGCTCTTTCCCTATGCTGCGCCCATAGGCGGCTCGCTCACCATTCTCGCCTGGGCCGGTCTCGCCGTATCGGCGGCCTGGCCCAGCTTCCGTCGTTTGCGCGACGGCGACCAAGCCTAGCGGCCCTTCGGAAGGGATGGCCGGGACGCCCCGGCCGAGACCGCTTCTTAGCCGTTTCACAATTTTTTTGCGTTCGCCCCAATGTCGCCTGCTTTCTTTGAGTGAGTTTGGCGCTTAATCATTTGAGTGCATGGGCGCTCGTTGCGGGGGAGCGAGCCGAGGCGTCTCGCGTCTTCCACCGCCGGCGTCCGCTCGTTCGGGCGACGCGTGATGAAAGGTCTCGACAGTGTGGGGGGAATAACGGAACCGCCCGACGTTCAGGTGAACGCGGCGCGGGCCGATCCTCTTCGAGGCGTCCGCATTCTCATCGTCGAGGACAATCCCTTCATCGGCGCCGCGCTCGAGGAAATGTTGACCGAGCAGGGACTTGTGGTTGTCGGCGTCGCCAAGCGGCTGAAAGAGGCCTTGCGCTATTGCGCCGACTCCAGGATTGACGTCGCGCTACTCGACGTTAACCTCGGCGACGACAAAATCGACGCCGTGGCTGACGCGCTGGATGCGCGCGGCGCTCCTTTCGTCTTTGCGACGGGATATGGCCGTGCAGGCCTGCCGGAAGCGTTCAGCGATCGCCCCGTCGTCGAAAAGCCCTTCTACATCGAAGAGATGCTGAAAGAGCTGCGCGGCGTATTGCGCCACACCGAAGCGTCGAGGACCTTGATTTCGTTGCAGCGTGACGGCGGAGCCACCCCAGCCACATAAAGATTCCCTTGCGCAGTGGTCGCTATTGTTTTACGCGCTTTTTGTATTGAGGACATCTCGACAGAGCGAGTACCGTCATGACGCCATTCCTCGATGTTTCCCGCCGCCTCATCCGCGTCGTCCAGCTGACCGAGCGCCCCCGAGCGCGCGCAGCCGTCAGCTTCGGCGCCATCATTGCGGCGATTTTCCTGGCGCTTTTGGTCGTCGCGACGCCCGACGGACCCGCGCAGGGAGGGTTCCTCGAGGAGTTGTTCGGGTTCCAGCCTGCTCCGAGCGCGCCCCGAAGCTATTTTCGCGTCGAGGGTCCGGCTTGGAGCCACGGCGCCCGTCGCTACCGCCACGCCGGACGCTACTCCTTCTCGCGCTCCCGCGTGGCGCTGCATCGGCGCGGCTGGCGTGTTGGGGCGCGCGCGCACGATGCTGCGGAGGGCGGCGCCAGCGGGCGTGCGGTTTGCGTGCGCAGCTGCGACGGCTTCTTCTTCCCGGTCGTCAACGCGTCGTTGCGGCGTGGCGGATCGCGTCAGGAGACCTGCGGGCGCATCTGTCCCGACGCCGAGGCCAAGCTGTTCTTCATGCCGGCAGGCTCGGAGAACATCACCGACGCCAAGGCGGAGGACGGCGAGCTTTACGCGCATTTCGTGGCCAAGATCACGGCGCGGGCCGACAAGCCCAAGTCCTGCTCCTGCCACGTGATCGCCGACGACGCGGTGGAGTCCAGAGCGGTGATGAACGACCCGACGCTGCGTCCGGGCGACACCGTGGTCACCGCCGAGGGAGTCAAGGTCTTCGCCGGCGGCGAGGCGCCCTATCGCAAGTCTTCTTTCCTCTCGCTCGCCGAGTCGCCCAACCTGTCGCCGAGCAAACGAGGGGCGCTCGCCGCGATCGATCGCGCGATCAAGACCCCTGTCGGACGCGCCGTGGTGCTGAACCCCGATAGGCGCCGCCATCATCATGAGCGGCGGGCCGACGCCGGCGCCGACCAGCGCGCGAACTGACGTCGGAGCGACCGCGCGCTTGCAAGCGGCCACCTAAGCTCATATCACGCTCTCGCACCCGCTCCTGGCGGGCGCGAGAGACCGCGTCTTACGCCGATCTGCAGCGGCGACTGAGCGCAAGGGAGCAGATATGATCAACGTCGCCTTCCCGGACGGGAAGTCCCGTCCGTTCGAGCCCGGCGTCTCTGGCCTCGACATCGCCAAGAGCATCTCCCCCTCTCTCGCCAAGCGCAGCGTCGCCATGACGATCGACGGCGCGCTCGTCGATCTCGCCAGCAGGATCGAGCGCGACGCCAAGATCGAATTCATCTCCCGCGAGGATCCGCGCGCGCTGGAGCTCATCCGCCACGACGCCGCCCATGTGCTCGCGGAAGCCGTGCAGGAGCTCTATCCCGGCACTCAGGTCACCATCGGTCCCGTCATCGAGAACGGCTTCTACTACGACTTCTATCGCAACCAGCCCTTCACGCCCGAGGACCTGCCGGCCATCGAGAAGAAGATGCGCGAGATCATCGCGCGCGACAAACCGATCACCAAGGAAGTGTGGTCGCGCGATCAGGCGCTCGACTTCTTTGAGAAGAAGGGCGAAGCCTTCAAGGGCGAGCTCATCGACGCGATTCCTTCGAGCGAGAACCTCAACATCTATCGCCAGGGCGAGTGGCTCGACCTCTGCCGCGGCCCGCACATGACCTCGACGGGCAGGATCGGCTCCGCCATCAAGCTCATGAAGGTCGCGGGCGCCTATTGGCGGGGCGACAGCAATCGCCCGATGCTTTCACGCATTTACGGCACGGCCTTCGCGACCCAGGAGGAGCTCGACGCCTATCTGCACCGGCTGGAGGAGGCCGAGCGGCGCGACCATCGCCGCCTTGGGCGCGAGATGGGGCTCTTCCACTTCCAGGAGGAAGGACCCGGCGCCGTATTCTGGCACGCAAAGGGCTGGACGCTGTTTCAGACGCTCGTCTCCTACATGCGTCGGCGCCAGAAGCTTGCCGGCTATCAGGAGGTCAACACGCCGCAGGTGCTCGACCGGTCGCTCTGGGAGACGTCCGGCCACTGGCAGACCTATCGCGAGAACATGTTTCTCACAAAGACCGAGGACGAGCGCATCTTCGCGCTGAAGCCCATGAACTGCCCCGGCCATGTGCTGCTGTTCAAGAACGGCCTGAAGTCCTATCGCGATCTGCCGGTCCGCATCGCCGAATTCGGCATCGTGCACCGATATGAGCCCTCAGGCGCGCTGCACGGCGTCATGCGCGTGCGCGCCTTCACCCAGGACGACGCGCACATCTTCTGCTCCGAGGAGCAGATCATGCAGGAGGTGCTGGAGATCAACGATCTGATCCTCTCGCTGCTGGACGACTTCGGCTTCTCCGACGTCGACGTGAAGCTCTCGACGCGGCCCGAGAAGCGCGTGGGCTCGGACGAAGCCTGGGACAAGGCCGAGGGCGCGCTGCATCAGGTTCTGGACGAGCTCAAGCGCCGAGGCCTCAAGACCTCGCTGCAGCCCGGCGAAGGCGCCTTTTATGGCCCCAAGCTCGAATACACGCTGCGCGACGCGATCGGGCGCGAATGGCAGTGCGGCACGACGCAGGTCGACTTCAACCTGCCGGATCGCTTTGGCGCCTTCTACATCGGCCCCGACTCCGAGAAGAAGACGCCCGTCATGATCCACCGGGCGATGTTCGGCTCGCTCGAGCGCTTCACGGGCATTCTGATCGAGCATCACGCCGGGCATCTGCCGTTGTGGCTCTCGCCGCTGCAGGCGGTCATCTGCACGATCACGCAGGAGGCCGACGACTATGCGAGAGAGATCGCCGCGAGCGCGCGGAGACGCGGCCTCAATGTCGAGACCGACCTGCGCAACGAGAAGATCTCCTACAAGGTGCGCGAGCATTCGCTGACCAAGATCCCCGTGCTGCTCATCGCCGGCAAGAAGGAGGCGGCCGAGCGCAAGGTCTCGATCCGCCGCCTCGGCTCGCCGGAGCAGAAGATGTGCGCGTCGTCCTGGGTGAAGGCGCGCACGCGCATGACGCCGTGCAGCGCGCCTGAGGGCTCA
>DATHCI010000202.1:0-2949 GCA_035319645.1 Methylocystis sp.
TCCTGTTCGGGCCGGATCGCGTGGCGAAATTCGCCGCGACCCCGAGAAATCCAGGCAATACGCCCGTGCCCGACCGCCCCGCCGCCAATTATCTGCGCGAGGCGATGAGGAAGACGCTCGATCAGCCCGCCGGCGATCCGACCCTGTTCGACTTCCAGGCGCAGCTGCGCACGAGCGACTTGCTGCCGATCGAGGACGCGACGGCGGTTTGGCCCGAGGCGGCGGCGCCTTTCAAGAACGTCGCGACGATCTCGATCCCTAAACAGAATTTCGACAACGCCTATCAGGAGAGCGAATGCGAGCACATGCAGTTCACGCCATGGCACGGGCTGACGGCGCATCAGCCGCTCGGCGGCATCAATCGCTTGCGGCTCGGCGTCTATAAGGCGTCCGCGCAACGCCGCGCGCAGACGCCGGAGCCGAACGGCTTTCCGAAGTGGCCGCAGTAGCGCGCACCGCCTGCGTCAGACGAAGGCGCGCGACCCGTCAAGAAAAGCGCTCCCACGCGGACTGGCGTGAGACGCCAAGGCGCTTGGCGATCTCGGACCAGCTCACCTCCTGCGCCCGCAGCACGTCCACGATACGCTGCAGATGCTCCCGATAGGCGTCGGCGGCGTCGTTGACGGGTTTCAGCAGCGCGAGCAGCCTTTCTTTCGGCCAAGTCGCAGGGTCGAAGGCGCGGCTCAGGCCGGGCTCGTCGCCCTGCATGAGCGCTTGGCAGATCTCCACGCACTCATTGCATATGCAAAGCCGGCCCGGCCCCGCCGCCAGCTTCTTGATCTCGTCTTCCGACTTTCCGCAAAAGGAGCAGTGCAGCTTTCCCGCCATGTCGCCCTCCGTCAAGCATATCCTGACAGTCAGGTAGTCCCTGACGCGTCCCGTGTCAAGGGGGCGGCGTAACTGGTTCTCGACTATGCTGCGCCCTCCCGAATCGGAGTCTTGAGATGTCGCTCGCCAGCATGACCGGCTTCGCCCGAAGCCACGGGGCCCGGGGGCCCTGGACCTATGTTTGGGAATTGAAGTCGGTCAATTCCAAGGGGCTGGACCTGCGGCTGCGCACGCCGCCGGGTTTCGACGCGGTGGAGATCAAGGCCCGCGCCGCCATCGCCGCCAAGATCGCGCGGGGGGCCTGCTCCGCCACGTTCACGGCGAAGCGCGCCGACGCCGGCGGTTCCGTGCGCATCGACCGCGCCGCGCTCGACCGCCTGCTCCTCGCGCTCGACGACGTGCCTCTGCACGCCAATCTCCGTCCTGCCTCGCTCGACGGCTTGCTGACCCTGCGGGGCGTCGTCGAGGTCGTCGAGCCCGAAGACGACGAGGCCGCGCGCGCGGCGCTGGAGGCGCAGATTCTCGCGAGTCTCGACGAAGCGCTCGACGCGCTCGTCGCCTCGCGTCGGTCCGAGGGCGCGGCGCTCTCCGAGGCGCTCGCCAAGCGGCTGGATCGGATCCGAGAGCTGGTCGACGCCGCCGACCGCCTGCCGGCCCGCCAACCGGAGGCGGTGCGCGAGCGCCTCGCCCAGCAGGTCGCGCAGCTGCTCGAAGCCGGCGCCGCTTTCGACCCGCAGCGCCTGCACCAGGAGGCGGTGCTGCTTGCGGTCAAGGCCGACATCCGCGAGGAGCTCGACCGGCTCCGCGCCCATGTCGAGAGCGCGCGCGGCCTGCTTGCGGGCGAGGG
Source organism: Methylocystis sp. (assembly GCA_035319645.1). Lineage (GTDB taxonomy): Bacteria > Pseudomonadota > Alphaproteobacteria > Rhizobiales > Beijerinckiaceae > Methylocystis. The sequence continues at coordinate 1,676 of DATHCI010000202.1, forward strand.
GCCGGCGGGCCGCCGGCTCGATTTTCTGGCGCAGGAATTCGCGCGCGAGAGCAACACGCTCTGCGCCAAGGCGGGCGACGCGGCTCTGACCGCGATCGGCCTCGACCTCAAGATCGAGGTCGAGCAGTGGCGCGAACAGGTGCAAAACATCGAATAGCGCATGGCGCGCCAGGGATTCGGGTGTTACAGGCTCAAGCCTCGTCAGCCTCCTTCAAAGGATACAATGACTGCGCAAAAGTCGGATCGCCGCGGCATCGTGCTGATCCTTTCCTCGCCTTCGGGCGCCGGCAAGACCACGCTGACGCGCATGCTTCTGCAGGACCGCGCGCTCGACCTCACGCTGTCGATCTCGGTGACGACGCGGGCCAGGCGGTCGAGCGAGGTCGACGGCATCCACTACCGCTTCATCTCGCAGCGCCGCTTCGAGCAGATGCGCGACGAGGGCGAGCTTTTGGAGTGGGCGCAGGTGCATGGCAATTTCTATGGCACCCCGCGCGCGCCCGTCGACGCGATCCTCGCGCAGGGCCGCGATGCGCTCTTCGATATCGACTATCAGGGCACGCAGCAGGTGCGCGAGAAAATGCCCGCCGACACGGTCACGGTTTTCATCTTGCCGCCGTCGATGAAGGAGCTGCGCGCGCGGCTGGAGCGGCGGGCCGAGGACGCGCGCGAGGCGATCGAGAAGCGGCTCGCGAACGCCCGCAACGAGATCGTCCGCTGGAAGCAATATGACTATGTGCTCGTCAACGACGATTTGCAGTCGACCTTCGAGGAGCTGTTGGTGATCCTGCGCGCCGAGCGCCGCCGCCGCCCGCGGCGGGCGGAGCAGATCGAGGCGTTTGTGGAGCGGTTGCTCAGCGAGAGTTGAGAGTTATGAAGGAATTGTCGGCTCTTGCTTCTCCGGTTATTTCTGCGACGTAGTTAGAGCGCGCTAGCCCGTCTTCGCGGATTCGCCTGTGCATAAGCCGGAAATGACGATTTTCAGCGCCGGTAGGTAGCTGAAAATGTTGATGTGCGATGCACGCAATCGGCTGAAAATCGCTGTAGATACTATGGGGCGTGCGGCGTAGCTTCCCGTTTTGGCTGGAGGGAGCATCTCGCGGAGCGTCCCATGTCACAAGTCAACGATCTCGGCCGGTCCTTCACGCCCTTCGACGAGGAGCATACGCTCGTCGTCGTCATCGAAATGAGCTTGTCGACTTGGCTCGTGGCGGCGATGGCTCCCGGCCTTGCGCGAGCGCCTCTCAAGAAGCTCATTCCCGACGCCGGTCAGC
>DATHCI010000203.1:0-3024 GCA_035319645.1 Methylocystis sp.
CGTGGGCGATGTCCCGTTCCTTCTTGATGGTGTTGCCGAAGCTGATTCGGTCCGCCGTCGCGCCGGCTGCGAGCGCCATGTCGATCTCGGCGACCGAGGCGGTGTCGAAGCAGGAGCCGAGCCCGGCGAGCAGCGCGAGGACTTCCGGCGCCGGATTGGCCTTGACGGCGTAAAAGACGCGCGTGTCCGGCAGCGCGCGCGCGAAGGCGCGGTAGTTCTCACGCACGACGTCGAGATCGACGACGAGGCAGGGCCCCGTGTCGCGGCCCTCGAGGCGGCGGTTGTGGAGAAACTCCAGGATACGGTCGGTCATCGCGGCATCCCCTCGAAGGGCGCGTCTCGCGCCAAAATTCGCTTCGGCGGACGGCCGACATCCGTCCCTCGCGCGTGGTGGAGACGCAGCGAAGGTTTTCAGTCAGCGATCCAAAGATCGACGCCGCGAGCGACCCCGATCAGGTGATGCGCCGTGGCGGCTCGGGACAAGGAACAGGCCAAGAGCCTGCAACCCTCGAGATGAGCAGCCATCGTTTGGAAGGGGATGAGATCCCGCTCCGCACGCCCGGCAAGAAAGACAAGCCTCTTCGGAACGTCGGCTTTGGAGGGCCGACCGAGACGAAAAAGCCCGGTCCGTCGTTGCTTTAAGTCGCGATCCCCCGCGGAGAGCGGAGTTCGCCGGTTAGCCTCCGGCTGCCGGTTTGCGCGACGGTTGACCGATTTTGGCTCGGGGTCCCGCCGACCGACACACGACCACAGGCACGTGCGATTTGGGCGGATCCAGAAATAACGCGATTCTCGCTGAACACAAGCGCAAATTCTCGGATTCGGCGCGGCGGCGTAAATTTTTGACGCCTGCGGCCGCGCCGCCACTGCGCGGCCCCTCGGCTAACCCTTCATATCGCATAGGCTTCGTTAACCAGGACGGAGTTAACCATGACGGGTGGAACGAGGCGGCGCCTGGACCTCGACGCCGATTAATCATCTCGCTTCGACGCCGACCCTCGAACGAACAGGCGGTCGGTTCCTGACAGGCTGGAGGGGGCAAGCATGCGGAAGGTCAAAGCGCTCGCGATCTGTCTCATAGTCTGCCACGCAGCTCGCGTCGGCGCGCAAGAGCTCGATTGCCGCTTCACGCAGGGGCCGGACCAGGTCCTGATCTGCGAGCGAAACGATTTGCTGGCCTTGGACGCAAAAGCGAACGACCTATACTTCTCGCTTAAAGACCAAATGGGCGGGACGAAGCTCGGCCTCTTCGAGAACGTCCATGATTATTGGATTTCGCAGCGGGAGAATTGCGGCGCGAACGCGCCTTGCATCAAGGGTGTTTACGGAAGCTGGATGAGGGAGATGCGTCGAATCTGGCGGCTTACGTGAAGCCGGCCGGAAAGGAGCGCCCGGACGGCCCTCAGGACCGTACCGACAAGGCCGCCCAGCCGATCCCGGCGGCGATCAGGATCAGCGCGAAGCCTTCGAGCCCCGCGTTGCCGAGCTGATTGCCGACGGCGAAGCACAGCCCGGAAAGCAGCAGATTTCTGAGGAGCCTTGGATCCCGCCCGCCGTTATAAGAGTAGGCGGCGCAGAGCGCGAGAAAGCAGAACACGGTCACCAAGTCGAACAACGTTTCCATCACGTCCGTCCCGTCTCGTGCGGTGTCTCAACCTTTGCGGCGGGAGAGTATGGCGGCGTCTTGCTTGAAAATTTCTTGAGATTGGACGCCATCGGGGCGCGCGTCTACCTGCGTCCCGAAATGCGCCGCACAGCGACGCTCGCCTATGAAATCGCTCATCGAGAGCAAAATTTCCCTTGGCAAAGGCGCCGCGACCCGCTACGAAGCCCATTCCCGGGGGTCAGCTACGTGCGACGGCCCCTTTTTTCGATTGCACAGCTTCCGCCTGGGCCGGCGCTATCGGGCCAGGCGGTGGACGGGCCGGAGATCGGAGCCGAAAGGCTTCGCGTCCGACCGGCCGAAGTCCTGTCCGAGACTGCCGGCGCCGCCGCGAGGCGGCTCAATCGGCCAAAGCGCCGCAAGCGCTCGGCCGGCCTGCACAGACGGGGAAACCACGACTGAGGGCGCTGTCGGGCCGCCGCGAGGCGGACCTCTGGGCCCTTCGAATTTGGTTTGCGCCCCCTTTCGACCAAGGCGATGTTTCGCTTCTGGGACAGGATCTACGGGCCGCCCTCATTCAGGGGCGGCATATCGCAAACGGGCGGGGTTCCGTGAGGCCCCCGCTTCTGGAGAGAGACCGTGGACAGAGCGGAAAAAGCCGAAGCCGTCGCGGCGTTGAAGGGCGTCTTCGAGAAGACTCCCGTCGTCGTCGTGGCGCATTACGCCGGCCTGACCGTCGCCCAGATGCAGAACCTGCGCAGGCAGGCGCGTGCTCAGGGGGCGGTCGTGCAGGTCGCGAAGAACCGCCTCGTCAAGATCGCTCTCGACGGCACGAGCGCCGCCGTCATCAGCCCCCTGCTCCGGGGGCCGACCCTGATCGCCTATTCGGACGATCCGGTGGCGGCGCCGAAGGTCGCGACGGCCTTCGCCAAGGACAACGAGAAATTCGTCATCCTCGGCGGCGCGCTCGGCGCGGCGCTCCTGAACCCCGACGGCGTCAAGTCGCTGGCGACGATGCCGTCGCTCGACGAACTGCGCGCGAAGCTGGTTGGCCTGATCCAGGCGCCGGCGACGAAGCTTGCACAGCTTCAGACCGCGCCCGCCGCCAAGCTCGCGCGGGTGTTCGGGGCTTACGCCAATCGAGACGCAGCCTGACGAGGCTTGCAAAACCCAACGCAATGAACCAAATTCGAAGGACCTGACACATGGCCAATCTCGAAAAGATCGTCGAAGACCTCTCCGCCCTGACGGTGCTGGAGGCCGCTGAGCTCGCCAAGCTGCTCGAAGAAAAGTGGGGCGTCTCGGCAGCGGCGGCGGTGGCCGTCGCCGCGGCTCCGGGCGCGGGCGGAGCCGGCGCCGCGGCTGCCGCGCCCGTCGAGGAGAAGACCGAGTTCAACGTGATCCTGGCCGCGGCCGGCGAG
>DATHCI010000204.1:0-14695 GCA_035319645.1 Methylocystis sp.
TGCGCTGCGAAATTATTCACAGTATCTGCAAACATAGTACAACACGTTATTATGACGATTTGGCGACGATACGGCGCGCCATGCCTTCGGCATCTTGCACGCCCTGTTTCCGCAACAGCTCGGCGAGCGACGTCTCACCGATATCGGCGGCGCAGGGCGCCTGAGGCGCTCCCTGAAACTGCCGCGAAACGGAGAGGAACATGTCGGTCGACGGGCCCGCGGACGCGGCGTTCGCCTGGAGCTTGTACCCGGAATAGCCGTCGTGAGGCGTGGGGGCGCCGTTGAGCGCCAGATATAGGCCGTTCAGTCCGCGCAGATTGATGGTGAGAAGCCCGAGCTCGGTCAGGGTCAGGAATTCGTCGCCTTGCGCCCGCGTGATCCAGTCGGCCGAATTCGGAGCCTGCACCTGCACGAAATAGCTCCAATCCGGGCGCACGCTGGCATAGAGCGTCATGCCGCGATAGGGCGCAGAAGGCGAGAGCGTGACCTGGCCGGTCGCGGTCTTGGCGAGAGTCCAGTCGAAGATCGATGCGTCACTCGGATTGCAATTCAGGGCGGAGTAGAGCCAGTTGTAAGTGACCCGCAGGCTCCCGAGATTTGCGAGCGGAAAAAGTTGCCCCGACAGGACGGGGCCCGTGGAAGCGGAGGCGAAAATCTCCGCCAACAATGCGCCGACCGTCGTCATAGGGCTCTCACCGTCTTCAGAGAACTCGCCATTTCGTCGAAGTCGACCGCGGCCTGCGCCAGCTCGTCCCAGCGCGCGACGGCTGCGGCGAGATCCGCGGCGAGCAGCTCGGCCGTGGTGATGTCGAGAGCCTTCGCGCTCGTCGCCTCCAACACGTCGACGAGATTGGCCCAACCGCCGTCGAGATCGGACATGCCGGACTCGATCTCGTCGATGGGCCCTTCCAGCGTTTGCCAGCCCGGCCCCAGACCCTGACCGATCTTCTGGATCGCCGCATCGGCGGCGCGGTTCTGCGCCGTGAACTCGGCGACGACCGGCGCGAGCGCCTCAGCCTTGGCGAGATGGTCCGCGGCGACGTCTGCGAGGGAGGCGTAGCGGACCTTGATCGTGAAGGCCGCCGGCTCGGGAACGGGGTCCGTCGGCGCGAGCCCGGCGAGTTCGGTCTGCAGCTGCGCGAGCGTCTGCGCCGCATCCGTCGCGAAGACGCTGACGAGCGCCGCCTGCCCGATGAGCGCGGCGTAAGTCGATTGGCTCCAGTCTTGGCAGACTGAGAGAAGGGCGTCGAAATTGGGGATGGATTGGCTGATCACCTGCCGAATGGGGGCAGCCTCGATCACCACGGACACACGATCATTGACGGCGATCCACTCGCCGCGCTCAATCGCGAACAATTGGCCGATCAAGCCGGGCAAAGGAACAATCGACATCGGCAGGCGCCTTTCTGGCGTCGTCAGCGATAGCGTGTCCATAGCAGACAATAGCGCCATTGCAATAAATTGTTAGCCGGATGTGCGCAAATCCCGACCCAGTTGAGGGCGCGCCGAACGATTTCACAGGGGTGGTCCCGAGACTGCGCTCCGAGACGCCGCCCTCCGATCGAAGCCCGCCGCGACCTGCGCCAGCTCATTCCAGGCCTGGATGGCTAAGGCGATGTCGGCGGCGAGCAACTCGGCCATCGTGATGTCCTGCGCCCTCAAGCCTGCCGCTTTCAGCACATCGACCACATTACCCCAACCGCGGTCGAGATCGATCATGCCTTTTTCGATGTCGCCGAGCGGTCCGTCGAGGGACCGCCACTGATCCCCAAGGCTCCGCCCGATCCCCACGATTGTCGCGTCGGCGGCGCGGTTTTGCGCCACGAAATCGGCGATGAGCGGCTCGAGCGCCGCCGCCTTGACGAGGCGCTCCGTCGCTCCGTCGGCGAGAGAAGCGAAACCGACCTTGATGGTGAACGCCGCCCGCTCGGGCACGGGGTCCGTCGGCTTCAGCCCCGCGATTTCGGATTGCAGTTGCGTGAGCGTGTGAGCCGCATCCCTGGCGAAGACGCCGGCGAGCGCGGCCTCCCCGACGAGCTCGGCGTAGGTCGACTGGCGCCACCGCTCGCTGACCGAGAGGAGCGCGTCGAAACTCGCTAGGAGGTAGTATTTCAAGGCGTCGCGAAGGGGAGCCGCCTCGATTATGGCCGACACGCGATCGTTGACGGCGATCCATTCGTCCCGGCCTATGACGAACAACCCCCCGATGGAGCGCGGTAGAGGAACGATGATCATCATTGACCGCTTCTGTAGCGCCTACAGCTGTGCAATTTGTAGCAAATAATGACACGGTTGCAAGCAAGCTCAAAAAGGCGAAGCCGTCGGATCGCACGCCCCGCGTCCAAGATCATTCTCGAAACATTCGAAGCGCCGGCGCGAGCGAAAGTTCGGACATCGAGGGCTTGCGGCCGCGTCTCCAGCGAGGCTAAGCAGGCGGACGACCATCTTCGGGCGTCACGTAGGCCCCATGCGCTGTCCCTATTGCAGCTCCGCCGACACGCAGGTGAAGGATTCGCGTCCGGCCGAGGACAACACCTGCATCCGTCGCCGGCGGATCTGCTCCGATTGCGGCGGCCGCTTCACGACCTTCGAGCGCGTTCAGCTGCGCGAGCTTGTCGTCGTCAAGAAGTCGGGACGCCGGACGCCCTTCGACCGCGACAAGCTTACGCGCTCGGTCGAGGTCGCGCTGCGCAAGCGCTCCGTCGAGCCCGAACGCGTCGAGCGCATGATCAACGGGATCGTCCGCCAGCTCGAGAGCCTCGGCGAATCCGAGGTGGAGAGCCGCCAGATTGGCGAGCTCGTGATAGAGGGCCTGCGGTCGCTCGACGCCATCGCTTATGTGCGCTACGCCTCGGTCTATCGCGAGTTCCGCGAGGCGCGCGACTTCAACACGCTCATCGACGAGCTCGTCTCCGCCGAGGACGAAACCAAGAACCAGGCCGCCAATGACGAATGATCCCCGCGACGAGGCCTTCATGGCCGCGGCGCTCGCCCTGGGGCGGCGCAATCTCGGCCGCGCCGCGCCCAATCCGGCCGTCGGCGCCTTGCTCGTGAAAAACGGCGTCGTCATCGCGCGTGGGTTCACCGGGGCGGGAGGGCGCCCCCATGGCGAGGCCATGGCGCTCGCGGCTGCAGGCGCGCGCGCGCGCGGCGCCACGCTCTACGCGACGCTCGAACCCTGCTCGCATCATGGGGAGACGCCGCCCTGCGCCGAGGCGATCATCGCCGCCGGCGTCGCGCGGGTCGTCTCGGCGATGGAAGACCCGGATCCCCGCGTCGCCGGGCGCGGACATGCGCTGCTGCGCGAGGCTGGAATTTCGGTGACGTCGCCCGTGCTCGAGCGCGACGCGCGGCGCGCGCATCTCGGACACATCCGCCGCCTGACGGAGCGCCGCCCGATGGTGACGCTGAAACTCGCGCAGACGCCCGACGGCTTCGCCGCCGGCGCGACGCACGACCCGCGCCTGCATGTGACCGGGCCGCTCGCCGACGCTTTTTCACATATGCAGCGGGCGCTGCATGACGCGATCATGGTCGGCGCCGCGACGGCGCGCGAGGACGATCCGCTCATGACCGTGCGTCTGCCGGGGCTCGAGGACGAGAAGCGGCTGCGCGTCGTGCTGGACTCGAAGCTGTCGCTCTCGCCGCGCTCGCGTTTCGCCGCGCTCGCCCGCAAGGCTCCAACGCTCGTCATCGTCGCGCGCGACGTCTCGGACAGCGCGGTCGCGGCGTTCACGGAAGCGACGGGCGCCGAAGCGGCGCGCGTCGAGACGGACATGCTCGGCCGCGTCGCGCTGCCGGCTGCGCTCGCCGAGCTTGCGCGGCGCGGGGTCACGCGCGTGTTCTGCGAGGGCGGACCGCGCCTGGCGGAAAGCCTGATTTGCGGCGGCTTTGCGGACGAGGTGATCCTGCATACCGGAGAGAAGCCGTTCGGCGGGGCGGGGCGGCTCGCGCTGCGTCAGGCGGCGCGCGCGGCGGTCATGGACGAGCGGCTTTACGAACGCGTGGAGACCACGCGCCTGGGGCCGGACACGATGGTCAGACACGAGAAACGCGCCTGACGCGACTCTGCATGTGCATGCAACCAGCAGTCATGGCTGATTGAATTGCGAGAGGGCGACCTCGAAGCCGGGCGGATCGAAGACGATCGCGCCTTCGCGCAGCACGCGCGTGAGAATATCTGCGCCGCTGCGTAGATGATGCAAGACGAGCGGCTGGTCCGGATCAATGACGAGATAATGAGTGACGCTCGGAAGCCGGAAATAGTCGGCGAGCTTGCGTCCACGATCGACGCGTTCCGTCCAAGGCGACAGGACTTCGACGATGATAAGGGGATTCTCGACGATGAGGGCCGAGGGCGCGACCTCCTCTCCGCGATAAACCAGAGCGTCCGGCTCATAAGCGCTCGTCGCGTCGATGCGGACCGTGGCGCCGTCCGGCACGACATGGCAGCGCAGATCTTTCGTTTTCACCGCAGCCAACAGCGCCGCCTGAGTGGCGAATTTGACCTTCCAATGGGCCGCGCGCTCAGACGCCTGCGCGACCGCCTCGCCGTCGAACAGCTCCCAACGCCCGGGGCGATCCTCGGCCCAGAGGACAAACTCATCAACGTTCATGCGCGGCGGCTTCTGCGGCTGGGCGCTCATCGAAAAAATCTCTGCTACGCCTTATCGCCGAGCCGCGTCGTGCGGTACGCCGCGGCCAAAGGGAAGCGGACGCCGACGCTCTCGAGGCTGAAGTCGCCGCTCTCGACAAGCTCGGCCTGTTCCGGCCAAGTGTCGTCGCCAAGACGGCGCAGCAGCTCGACGCCGATCGAGGCCGTGCGGAAGACGGCGATCTCTCTCACGCTCGGGATCGTCGTGTAGGTCCAAGCGTTGGACCATGTTCTCTGCCGGTTGCCTGGCGAGAGAATCTCAATCGGCACGACGGGCTCGGTCAGCGCCCTGAGCTCCGTGCGAAACTCGCCGCAAATTTCGACGAGATCGGGGATGCGGACATTGGCGTTCGCGCGAATGTGCGGAATGACTCCCGGCTCCGTGATGACCGCGCAGGGCGCGCCTTTTTCGAGCAACGCGTTGCCAATCAGTCGTCCAAGCTCGTTTTGAATCGCCCCATGCGTCGTGTTCGCCGGAGCCATGGCGACCGGTTCGCCGTCGACGAGCTCCCAGCGCCCCTCGACCGTCTCGGCCCAAGCATAGAACTCGGCCACGGTCATCGTCGGCTCTTCGGTGAGCTTTGGAAGCGCGCTCATTTTGTCAATCTAGCACGGGAGGGCGCCCCATCCCGAAGCGCGCGGTCATCGCGCGAGAGAAGCGCCCGCCCGCGCGCCGTAGCTCAGGCTGTCGCCGATCGCGTCGAGATCGTCGCCGAAATGGTCTCTCGCATGCGAATCGAAGGGCGCGAACGGCGCCTGAACCGCCGCGCCCGCGGCGGAGCCGACGACGCCAATCGCGCCTGCCGTCACCGCGCCCAGCCGCTCTCCGACGCCCGCGCCCTCCGACAGGGTCTGTCCGCCGGAAAGGCGAGAGCCGATTGCGCGCACGACCGCCGGCGCGGCGGCGAAGGTGCTGTGACCGAGGGGGTCGTCGGAGCTTACGTTGGAGAGATCCACGACGACGATGCGATCCCGGGCGAAGTCTTGAGCATAGACCGGATCGGCGGGATCGACGCCGCCGAGACGCGGCTTGTCGCCCCAGACGCGGCGCGACGCCGCGAGCGCCTGGTCGTTGCGCGAGACGAAGACGACGAAGCGCGAGGCGGCGGGCCGGATCTCCCGCAGCTGAGTTTGAAACACGTCGAAGTCGACGTCCGGCGCGGCGAGCATCACATCGGCGATCTTGGCCGGCAGCCCGTGGTTGCGTATCGCCATCTGACGCAGCGCCTCGAGCGTGACCCAGTTGCCCATGGAATGCGCAAGGATCGACAACTCGCCAACCGAGGGGTCGGCTACGATGTCCGCAAGCAGCCGCTCCAGCGCGTCGCGCGAGAAGCTCGCGCTCTCGTGATCATAGCCATAGGCGAGCGTTCTGCCGCGCGACGGCCAGGTGAACAAGACCGGAATAGCGTCAGTCCCTGAATCATGGATGATCTGCGCGAAGCGATAGACGGCGTCGGCGAAGCGCGTGTTGTAGCCATGCACGAAGACCAAGACTTCCCGGGATTTGACGCGCTTGGCGCGCGCGTCGAGGCGGGCCATCGCAGATGAGCGATCCAGCCGCTCGGCGCGCAGCGTCGCGAACTCGCGCGCAGGGTCCGGCGGCAGCGACTGCGGCCACTGCACGTCGCCGATCTGCCGGTTCGCGTCGGGCGGGATCGAGACGCCTATATCCGCGAAGGCGAGCGCGCCCCCGCGCTCGCCGCTGAACATCTCGCTCGGGGGAACGTCCGTCTCGCTACGCGTCGTCGCCACGATCATGTCGACGCGGCTCGCGCCGGGCGGCGCCTCCAAAGCGACCGGCGCCATGACGCCCTCGACGCGTCCGCAGCCGGCGAGGCTTGCCGCAATCATAAGGAACGCCGCCGCTGCCCGCATCCTGCACATTGACTCGATGACTCGGTCCTGCGGCGATCGATCGCCGATGCGGCTGCTTATAGCATGAATTCGCCGAGCGGCCGCGCCTGAGCGGCTCACGCCCGTCCGACGCTGACATAGGTGAAGCCGCGCTTGCGCACGTCCGCCGCGCGATAGATGTTGCGCAGGTCGACGATGACCGGAGCCCGCATGAGGCGCTTGACGCGATCGAGGTCGAGCGCGCGGAAGGCGTCCCACTCCGTGACGATCGCCAGCGCGTCCGCGCCCTCGATCGCCGAATAGGCGTCGTTGTGGAGCGTCACCTCCGGCATCAGCGGGCGGGCCTGCTCCATGCTTTCCGGGTCGTAGGCGTGGACCTCGGCGCCGTCGCCGGCGAGCGAAGCGACGATGGCGAGGGACGGCGCGTCGCGCATGTCGTCGGTGTTCGGCTTGAACGCGAGGCCGAGCAGCGCAATGCGCTTGCCGCGCGCCGAGCCCCCGACTGCGTGAATGATCTTGCGCGCCATGGCGCGCTTCCTCGCCTCGTTCACCCCGACGACCGTTTCGATGATGCGCAACGGCGCGCCCTCGTCCTGTCCGGTCTTGAGCAGGGCGAGCGTGTCCTTGGGGAAGCAGGAGCCGCCATAGCCCGGCCCCGCATGCAAGAATTTCGAGCCGATGCGCTTGTCGAGGCCGATGCCGCGGGCGACATCCTGCACGTCGGCGCCGGTCTTCTCGCAAAGATCGGCGATCTCGTTGATGAAGGTGATCTTCGTCGCGAGAAAGGCGTTGGCGGCGTATTTGGTGAGCTCGGCCGTGCGCCGCCCGACGAAGTGGAGCGGCGGCTGGTTCAGGCTCAAGGGCCGGTAGATCTCACCCATGACCTCTCGCGCCCGCGGGTCCTCGGTCCCGATGACGACCCTGTCGGGGCGCTTGAAATCCTCGATCGCCGCGCCCTCGCGCAAGAACTCGGGATTGGAGACGACGGCGAAATCCGCATCGGGGCGGATCTCGCGAATGATGCGCTCCACTTCGTCGCCGGTGCCGACCGGCACGGTCGATTTGTTGACGACGACGATGAAGCCTTCGAGCGCCTCGGCGATGGTCTTGGCGGCGGCGAACACATAGGAGAGATCGGCGTGGCCGTCGCCGCGTCGGGAGGGCGTGCCGACGCCGATGAAGACGGCGCTGGCGCCTTTCACCGCCGGCGCGAGCTCGGTCGTGAAGGAGAGCCGACCCTGGCGCACGTTGGCGGCCACGAGGTCTTCCAGCCCAGGCTCGTAGATCGGGATTTCGCCGCGGGTCAGGCGCTCGATCTTCGCAACGTCGGTGTCGACGCAAGCGACGACATGGCCGAAGTCCGCAAAGCAAGCGCCGGAGACGAGGCCCACATAGCCTGAGCCGATCATCGTTATGTTCATGTCGTAGATCTTTCAGTCTTGCGTCGATCACAAGCGCCAGCGGCGCGGACGGACAACCTCGGCGCCGCGGGTGGGCGCTCGAGGAACGAAAGCTGGTTCCTCGACCAACATCCAGGGCGGCCGGCCCACTGCTGACGTATGATGGTCACGGCGAGGAATTGCTGATCCGATGTGACCGATTGATGACGCGGCCTCGGCCGCGCGGTTCGCCCGCGCTTATTAGGACGCGCTTCGTCATCGGGCAAGCGTTGAAGCGCCGAAATGCAATCGTCGACATTGAAGATGCTTATTACAGACTTGGCTTCGCAATCTTCTTATTTTGGCCCTAACTTGAAGATCACGAGATTGTCAGAATTTGCTCGACAGAAATGAGACGAGCGAGCCACTGAAGCTTGAGTCCGACGCGGAGGGCGTCGGCGCCGCCGGCTCAGCCCCCGACTCCGAAGGCCGCGAGCGCCGCCATGTTGACGATCTCCGCATCCGTCGCGCCGAGCTGCACGATCTGCACCGACTTGTCGAGCCCGACGATCAGCGGCCCGAGCACCGTCGCGCCGCCGAGCTCCTGCAGCATCTTCGTCGAGATCGCCGCGGAGTGGAACGCCGGCATGACCAGCACATTCGCCGTGTCTGTCAGACGGCAGAAGGGATAGGCGGCCATGAGCGCCCGGTTCAGCGCGATGTCCGCGCCCATCTCGCCTTCATAGGCGAAGTCGACCTTGCGCCTGTCGAGGACGCGCACCGCCTCGTGCACGCGCGCGGTGCGCTCGCCCGGCGGATAGCCGAAGGTCGAGAACGCGAGCATGGCGACGCGCGGCTCGAGGCCGATGCGCTTGGCGACGCCCGCCGCCTCGATTGCGATGTCCGCAAGATCTTCAGCCTCCGGCATCTCGGTGATCGCAGTGTCGGCGACGACGACGACGCGGCCGCTGGCGAGGATCAGCGAGGCGCCGATCACCCGGCGTCCGGCCTTCTGGTCGAGCACGTGGCGCACATCGTCGAGCGCGTTGGAGAAATTGCGCGTGACGCCGGTCACCATCGCGTCGGCGTCGCCGAGCGCCACCATCGCCGCGCCGAAGTGGTTGCGGTCGTTGTTGACCAGACGCTGGCAGTCGCGCAGCAGAAAGCCTCGGCGCTGCAGCCGCTTATAGAGATACTGCGCGTAGACCGCATTGCGCGAGGAGAGCCGCGCATTGTGGATCTCGACGCCCTCGCCGAGCTCGACGCCGGCGCGCTCCGCGGCCGCCTTGACCCGGTCCTCGCGCCCGACCAGCACCGCGCGTCCGAGTCCCTCATGGACGAAGACGGCGGCGGCGCGGATGACCTGCTCCTCTTCGCCCTCGGCGAAGACGACGCGCTTCGGGTTGCGGCGCACGCGCTCGTGAATGTCGTGCATGACCGCGGCTACGGGGTCGCGACGCGCAGAGAGCTCGGCGCGATAGCGCTTCATGTCGACGATGGGCCGGCGCGCGACTCCTGAGTCCATCGCCGCCTGCGCGACCGCCGGCGGAACGACCGAAATCAGGCGCGGGTCGAAAGGGGCGGGGATCAGGTAAGTGCGCCCGAAGCGCGGGCGCGCCCCGCGATAGGCGTTCGCCACCTCGTCCGGCACGTCCTCGCGCGCGAGCCGCGCCAGGGCTTTGGTCGCCGCGATCTTCATCTCCATGTTGATCGTCCTGGCGCGCACGTCGAGCGCGCCGCGGAAGATGTAAGGGAAGCCCAGGACGTTGTTGACCTGGTTCGGATAGTCCGATCGCCCCGTGGCGACGATGGCGTCGGGCCGCGCCTCCAGGGCTTCTTCGGGCGAGATCTCGGGATCGGGATTGGCCATGGCGAAGACGATCGGATCCTTCGCCATGGCCTTGAGCATCTGCGGCGTCAGCGCGCCCTTCACCGACAGGCCGTAGAAGACGTCGGCGCCCTCGAGCGCCTCGGCCAGCGTGCGCGCGCTGGTTTCGACCGCATGGGCGCTCTTCCACTGGTTCATGCCCTCCGCGCGGCCCCGGTAGATGACCCCTTTGGTGTCGCAGAGCGTCACATTCTGGTGCGCGAAGCCGAGCGCCTTGGCGAGATCAAGGCAGGCGACGCCCGCGGCCCCGGCGCCGTTGCAGACGAGCCTGGTCTGCTTGATGTCCCGGCCCGTAAGCTCCAGCGCGTTGAGCAGTCCCGCCGCCGAAATGATCGCCGTGCCGTGCTGGTCGTCGTGAAAGACCGGGATGTCCATCGCCTCGCGCAAGCGCTCCTCGATGATGAAGCACTCGGGGGCCTTGATGTCCTCGAGATTTATGCCGCCGAAGGAGGGGCCGAGGAAACGCACGGCGTTGACGAAGTCGTCGATCTCCTTGGCGTCGACCTCGAGGTCGATGGAGTCGATGTCCGCGAAGCGCTTGAACAGCGCGGACTTGCCCTCCATGACCGGCTTCGCGGCCAGCGCGCCGAGATCGCCGAGCCCCAGAATCGCCGTCCCGTTGGTGATGACGGCGACCATGTTGCCGCGGATCGTGTAATCATAGGCGAGCGACGGATCTTGCGCGATCGCGAGCACCGGCGCGGCGACGCCCGGCGAATAGGCGAGGGAGAGGTCGCGCTGCGTCGCCATCGGCTTCGTCGCGACGACGGCGAGCTTCCCGGGCCGCCCGCGCGCATGAAACAGCAACGCGTCCTTGTCGGTGACCTGCGGGCGCTCCTGCGCCGTCTTTCCGTCCGTCATGAGCAGCCGTTCTCGCTCCGCCCTGTTGCAGCGAAGCGGATATTTCACGGGGCGGCGACGCGCGCAAGCGGCGTCTGAGCGTGATTTCCAGCCGCGCCGCTCGCGGGGAAGCTCAGACTCCGTGGAAAAGACAAGGTTCCCGGCGAGGCTTGGCGAGCCAGGCGCGGATTCTTAAGGCTTTGGTCGCGAGGATCGTCAGTGCAGGCGGAACTCGGCGGCGCAAAAATTCAGCTCCGCCGGCTTGATGAGCTTGCTATGCGCGACCGTGACCGAGTGCAGCGGCCCGTCGAGGCTCATGCTCCAGAACTTCAGGAATTTCCTGAGCTCGGGATAGTCGGGATACACATCATATTCCTGCCAGAAATAGGACTGCAGGATCTTGGGATGATCGGGCAGGCGATAGAGAATATGCGCCGTGGTCAGGCCATAGCCTTTCATCTGTTTGATAAACCCGCTCGACGCCATGGCCCTGCTCCTTTCGAGGCGATTCGTCTCATAGATGGAGCAAAGACTGCGCCAGAAAAATTAATTTTTGGAAGAAAGCCCTGCAAAAGCAAAATGCTAGCAGCAGCCGCCCGCGAGTGCCGAGGGCCTCGACAACCGGCGGACACCGAGGCCTGCTTCACTGTTTGACGCGGGCGCGCTTGGCGCGAGTAATTGCGTTCAGCCTGCCGACAAGCTCCTCGCTCGCATCGGAGAATTTTCGGGCGAACAGCACCTCTCCTTCGCCGCAACCGGATTTGCCGATCACCACGTCCCTGCCGAGGACTGCGAGGTGCTCGTCAGTCAACTCGCTTGGGCTTCGCCCGCCCGTGCTCCAGTCCGCATAGGTCAGGTTCGTCCGAATTTTGGCGTCGGGAACGGCGTTCGCCACCGCAGTCTGGAAGAATCCTTCGTCGGGGCAATGAGTGTTTTTATAGAATTCGACGATCTCGGGTTTCTTAGAGACAAAGGCCAAGACCCGCTCGCAAGTTGCGCGCGTCAGACTCCACCAGGTGCCGCCTGCGTAAGGCGCCACCGCGCCGAAGACCTTCGCGTGGTCCCTATAGGTCGCCTGCGCTGCTGTCTCGCCAGGCCGGCGAAAATATTGGGTGAGGCGACTTATTGGCTTTCCGATCTCGGGCGCCGGCATCTTTACCATATTGATAAACTCACAACCGGCGTTGCGACGGAAAAAATCCATAATGTACGTATTTGGTTGGATGGGGTAATCGACGCCGCTGAGCAGCGTGAAGTAGTCGTAACGCGCCGGGTGCGCCAAGGCGGTGGAAAGAAGTAGAAGAATTGCTTCGACTTGCGAAAAGTCGCCCCAATGGACTGGAACGCGTTCAGGCAATATCGCGACTCTTTTGCTGATGAAATCATTATAGATGTTGATGTCGGTCTTCGCATCAATATGAACAAAAATGCCGTTTTGTTCAAAAGTAAGAGCGTCAACCAAGCGGGCAAGATGAAGCGGCGCTGTGTGCGCCAAGATTATGTAGGCGATTTTCATTTAGGAACTCCAGTAAAAGGGCTGGTCAAGACTGTGTAGAGAGCGGCCGGCGGAGACGCCAAGCGGGTTCCTGGCGCGACAATTGTCACGGCGGGAAATCCGTCGTTTCAGCTCAGGAAGCCTGTGCGGCGGTCAAGTTCGTGCTGCTCTGTTTAGCACGCCGCCCTCGAAGCGTGAACGTCGCGTTCGCGCTCAGCCGCTCGCAGCAGACCCGGGGCTGGTGCGCGAATGGTTCGACGCAGCGGCAGGCGCTGGCGAGAGAAATATGACAAATCGGCGAGAGACCCGCGCCCCTGTCGCCTTATCGACATTGGCGAACTTATTGCTTGGCGCCCGCGCGGCGCCCAAATGGCGCGCTTTTAGACAAGAGCGCCCACGCTGAGGTGAGGAAAATGGCGGAACACAAGGTCTCGATCGAGCAATTGCCGAGCGGCAAATGGGCGTGCTTCCTGGAATTGCCGGGGCAGGACGCGCCGGTCAATCTCGGAAAGGAGTTCAAGACCGAGGAGCATGCGGAAAATTGGCTGAATGTCTCCGAAGCCGTGACGGCGATCGAGATGTTGTCCAGAAAGGCCGCAAAGTGACGTCTCCGAAATGTCGGGTTCCTGACGAAAGGCGGCTACGCTCGCTCCGCGTCATCCACAGAATCGCCCGAGCACAGTCAGTCGCGGAAACCCGCAAGGGCGATCGGGCGAAGCTCGAAACCCACACCTCATGCTGAGGAGCGCCTGAAGGGCGCGTCTCGAAGCATGAGCCAAAGGCGCAATCTCGAAGCTTCGGGGAAGCCCTCATCCTTCGAGACGCCCGCCGCGCGGGCTCCTCAGGATGAAGGGGCGCCGACGAGAGCTTCGCCCGATCGCTTTGGCTGAACCCGCGCGCCCTCTGTCGCCCTCTTGCGAAAAGCCCCTCGGCGGGTGTATATGACAATAGCTTCCATCTCATAGCGATCGTCTCATGGGCGATCGGGTGTTGAGAGTGGGTCCGCGCCGGGCCCGCTCTTTTTGTTTTGGTTCCGGCGCCGCAGAGACCAGCGCTTGCAGAAGTCGTCACCCGCCGCCCTGGACGAGCCGCGTCTCGTCGCCGAGACCGGCCTCGCCGCGCGCGTCGCCGCGCTGGCGGACCCGGTGCTCGCGCAGCTCGGCTTCCGCCTCGTGCGGGCGCGGCTCATGCAGCAGAACGGCCAGACGTTGCAGATCATGGCCGAACGGCCCGACGGCGCCATGAGCGTCGGCGATTGCGAGGCCGCGAGTCAGGCTCTGTCCCCCGAACTCGACGTCGCCGACCTCATCGCCTCCGAATACAGGCTGGAGATCTCTTCTCCCGGCATCGACCGCCCGCTCGTGCGCGTGTCGGATTTTGCGCGCGCGATCGGGCACGAGGCGAAGATCGAGCTCGCGCATCCGCTCGAATCCGGACGCAAGCGCTTCCGCGGGGTCATTCTGGCCGTGGAGGGCCAAGGGGCGGACGCCATGCTGACGCTCGAGCGCAAGGATGCGCAGGGAGAGGAAGAAAAGATCGTCCGCCTGCCGCTGCGCGATCTCGACGAGGCGAAACTCATGCTGACGGAGGCGCTCATTCGCGAATCGCTGCGCGCCGCCAAGGCGGAGGAGAGCGAGTCGGACGAAGCGCCGCCGCCGGAGCGTCCGCGCCGCGGGCCGGGGCGCTTCGCCCACAAGAAGCAGAAGCCGCTCGTCCCGGCGGGCGTGCAAACCAGATTCAAGAAAGGGGGCGGCGGCGGCTCCGCGCGCGACTAGCGCCGGGACCCGAACGCTTCAAGAGGAGCAGATCAATGGCCGTCAGCGCCAATCGCCTGGAAATCCTGCAAATCGCCGACGCGGTGGCGCGAGAGAAGTCGATCGACCGCACGATCGTCATCGCGTCGATGGAGGACGCGCTCCAGAAGGCCGCGCGCTCGCGCTACGGTCAGGAGACCGAGGTCCGCGCGGAGATCAATCCGCGCACGGGCGAGGTCCGCTTCTCGCGGCTGCTGCTCGTCGTGGAGGAGGTCGAGAACGACGCCACGCAGATTTCCCTCGAGGACGCGCGCAAGCGCAATCCCGCTGCCCAGCCCGGCGACTGGATCTCCGAGACCTTGCCTCCCTTCGACTTCGGGCGCATCGCGGCGCAGTCGGCAAAGCAGATCATCGTGCAGAAGGTGCGCGAGGCCGAGCGGGACCGGCAATATGAGGAGTTCAAGGACCGCATCGGCGAGATCGTCAACGGCATCGTCAAGCGCGTCGAATATGGCAATGTCATCGTCGATCTCGGCGGGCGGGGCGAGGGCGTGATCCGTCGCGACGAGATGATCCCGCGCGAGATGTTCCGCCCCGGCGATCGCTGCCGCGCCTATGTCTACGACGTGCGCCGCGAGCAGCGCGGGCCGCAGATCTTCCTTTCGCGCACGCACCCGCATTTCATGGCGAAGCTGTTCCGCCAGGAGGTGCCGGAGATCTATGACGGGGTGATCGAGGTCAAGGCGGTCGCGCGCGACCCGGGCTCGCGCGCCAAGATCGCCGTGGTGTCGCGCGACTCCTCGATCGATCCCGTCGGCGCCTGCGTCG
>DATHCI010000205.1:0-13681 GCA_035319645.1 Methylocystis sp.
CGCAGTCGCTCGCGTAGCTGCTCCTCGATCATCATCGGCGTCGCTCCTCCTATGAAACGACGCCATCTCCGGACCCCGCGGTCAACCCGACCCGCGAGGATGTCCACAAGCGATCATCGTGGGATCGCCGCACCGGTTACGACAAGAGCGCATAAAATCCGGTCCGTGCGCCTCTGCGCCGCCTGCGCCCTGCCGAGGCGCGAGGCTTGCGGGTCCTCCGCTTGGACGCCTGCTCAAAGCAGATTGATCGAAGGCCGCGGATCGGCGGCGTGCGCCGACGCGCAACCGGCGCCGTGCTACCGCAGCGCCACGCCCAGCGCCGCGAGCGCCTCCCTGAGGCGGTCGCGCCCGCTCATCGCCTCGGGGCCCCGCACCCGCGACAGGACCTGGCGGATCCAACCCTGCTCGGGCAAGCCCTGCTCGCGCTGAAAATCGCGAAACTTGACGTCGAGCGTGTCGACTGCGTCGAGCTGCGCCTCGCCCCAGGCGTATTGCTCGCGATGCAGCACCGCCGCCTGGCCGAGCCGCGGCTTCACGTCGGTTCCGACCGCGGGATCGGGAACGCCGACCGCCATGCCGAAGACGGCGAAGACGTTTGGCGGCAGATCGAGCTCCTTCGCCACCTCTTCAGGGTGGTTGCGCATCGCGCCGATGTAGACGCAGCCGAGTCCGAGCGACTCCAGCGCCGTCACGGCGTTCTGCGCCGCGAGCGCCGCGTCCACGACGCCGGTCAGGAACAGTTCGAGATAGGGCAGCGCCTTGGCCTCGCGCCCCTCGCGCCTGGCGAGGTTTTCGAGCCGCGCGAGATCCGAGAGCCATATGAGAAAAGTCGCGCAGTCGCGCACATGCTGCTGGCCGCCGGCGAGTTCGGCGAGGCGGGCCTTGCGGTCTTTGTCCTCGACCGCGACGACGCTCCAGACTTGCAGATTCGAGGAGGTCGAAGCTGACTGCGCGGCGGCGACGATGGTTTCCAGCGCGCCCTCGGGCAGCTTTTCCGGCAGGAAGGCGCGATGCGAACGGTGGCGCAGGATGATGTCGAGCGTCTCGTTCCACTCCACGGGCCGCGGCGCGTCGTTGCGCCGATAGCGGGCGAAGATCGCCGCCGCCGCTCTTTCGCTCTCGCTCGCTTTGTCGTGCATCGTCGCCTCGCGCAGGAAGGTCGTCGCCGCCCTTTTGCCTCCTGCGCGCAGTTCTGTCCAGCCGGCGAAGAAATCGCCTTTCATGGTGAACGCTGGTCGCTGGGGGCGTTAAAATTTTTGGTTTCGCGTAACCAAGCGGCAACCTCCTTCCAGCATAGTTCCGCCGTCTCGCGAAACCGCCTCAATAACATGTGTGAGGCGCCGTCAGGAGCTGGAGCGCTCCTGCGGCGCTGCGCGTATCGGAGAGTAAATCATGAAGTCGCGGGATACTTTGCTGCGCCTGAAGCAGTTCCAGGTGGAGGAAAAGCGTCGGCGCGTCGCCCAGATCAATCTGATGATCGCCGAGTTTGGACGCATGACCGCCGACCTCGACCGGGAGATCGGCATCGAGGAGCAGCGCGCGAATAATTCCGATCCGAACCATTTCGCCTACCCCACCTATGCGCGCGCCGCGCGCTCGCGCCGCGATAATTTAAACTCGTCGCTCGCCGAGCTCCGCGACAAGCTCGAGGACGCCCAGGCAAGCCTCAAGGACGCGACCGAAGAGCTCGCCAAGGCGCAGAGCCAGGAGTCGCGCGACCTCTCCGCGGAGCGCATGGTCGACGTGGTGGCCGAGCGCAGCGTCGCGGGGCGCAACGGCCTTCATCGCGGGGCCTGACGGCGGGCGTCAAAAGGCCCAGCGCCGCAACAGCGACGCAGCGGAAAGGCGCAGCCAACGACCAAGGGTCGTCCGCCGCGCGGGGAGCTGTCGCGGCGCCGGCCGCCTGGACCAGCGCGTCCGGCGGCCAGCGCCGGCGCATCAGCCTGAGCATGGGACGGGGCCGGTCGCAGTCGAGCCAAGCGACCTCGAAACGGGCAAGGTCGAGGATCCGGCTCGGAGGCGCCCTAAGCGACGCTCAGTCTTCTCGCCTGCAAGGTCGTGACGACCAGCACGGCGACGCCGACCGCCTGATGAGCGAGCGCCAGCAGGATATGCGGCGCGCCGCTCCACCAGTCGGCGACGAAGAGCAGCGTGGCCACGCCGAGCGCGACCTGCATCGCCACATGGCCCAGCACGATCAGGCCGCCCCGCGCTCCACGACCGGTCGTGTTCGTCACGGCGTCGAGCGCATGCGCGAGCGCCAGCGCCAGCAGCGCATAGGCGGTCATGCGGTGAAAGAACTGCGCCGTGACGGGGTTCTCGTAGACATTGGTCCACCAGGGATCGAGCGGCCATAGCGACTGCGGCGGCGGCACGACCTCTCCCTCCATGAGCGGCCAGGTGTTGTCGACGAGGCCGGCGCGCAGCCCGGCGACGAGCGCGCCGAGACAGATCTGCAGGAAGATGAGGCCGAGCATGAGATATGCCTCGGCGCGCAGCCGCGTGCGTCCAAGGATGATGGATGTCGGGCGTTGCGGTCCGAGGCCCGCGGCGACCCAGACGCAGGCCGCGATGATGACGCCAGCGAGCAGCAGATGCGACGCGAGGCGTTCCTGCGCCACCTCGACCCGCTGAGCGAGGCCGGAGGCGACCATCCACCAGCCGACGGCGCCTTGCAGCGCCCCGAGCGCCAATATGCCGAGGAGCTTCGGCGTGTAACCCTTCGGGATGCGCTTCCTGATCGAAAGCCAGACGAGACCCGCCACATAGACGAGACCGACAAGGCGCCCGAGCAGGCGATGCGCCCATTCCCAGGCGTAGATCACCTTGAAACGCGCGAGCTCCATCGTCGGAAACAGCTGCTGGAACTGCGGAATCTGCTTGTAGCGCTCGAATTCGGCGCTCCAGTCCTTCTCGGAAAGCGGCGGAATGACGCCTTCGACCGGTTTCCACTGCGTGATCGAAAGGCCGGACTCGGTGAGCCGCGTCGCGCCGCCGACGAGCACCATCGCGAACACGAGCGCCGCGACGATATAGAGGAGGTTGCGCAGACCGATCGCATTGACGGGCGTCGGCCAGGGCTCGACGGCGGCGGTCTTGGTCGGAAAGTGGAACAGCTCGTCCATGGGCGGGCCTGTCAGGAATGAGTTTCGCAGCGTTGTCTACGCCAGAAGGAACCGTCTCACGTGCCCCCTACGAGCGCCGACGAGATCCGCGTGCGGATCGCGTCGGCGATGGTTTTCGCGTCGCGGGTCTCGGCGTCGCGCGCGGCGCGCACGTTGGCGAGCCGGTTGCTGAAGCGATCGTAGCTCGCGATGCTCGAGGTGACGCCCTGCGCCACCTCCTTCTCGTCGGGAAGGCTCACGAGCTTGTAGGCCGCCTCGACCACGACCGTCGCCGAGGTCGCGCGCCCGGTCACCGTGTCGATGATCGGCGTGCGCGCCTGCTCTTTGAGCGTCACCGTGAGCCGATAGCGCGGCGCCACTTCCGCGCCCGTGCCGTTCAGGCCGAAAATAAGCTCGTTGCGCACGTAATGGCCGAGCCGCTCGGAGATCGGCGCGACCTCGATCTCCTGCAACCGCCCTTGCAGCGCCGGATCGGCGGCGAGCGGGCCATAGAGCGGGGCGACGTTGCAGCCGGCGAGCGTCGCCGCGGCGAGCGCCGGAGCAAGCGCGAGGCGGAGGCGATCACGCCACGACATTGACGATCCTCTTCGGGACGAAGACAAATTTTTTCACGGCGCGGCCCTCGAGCGCCCGCTGCACGCCGTCCGCGGCGAGCGCCGCGGCGCGCACCGTAGCTTCGTCCGCCTGCGGCGAGACGAAGATTTCGGCGCGCTTCCGGCCGTTGACCTGCACAGGCAAGACTATCAGCTCCTGCTCGAGCAGGATAGGATCCGCGACCGGCCAGGACGCGCGCGCGGCGAGGCCCGCGCAGCCGAGATCAGCCCAGCATTCCTCGGCGACATGCGGAGTCATCGGCGCGACGAGCAGGATCAGCGCCTCGGCCGCCTCCCGGAAGGCGAAGGCCAGGTCCGCGCCGACGCCCGCCTCGGTCACGGCGTCGAGCGCGTCGGTCAGCTCATTGGCGAGCTCGCGAATGCGCGCGACGGCCGTGTTGAAGCGCAGACGCTCGATGCTGTCGGTCACCTGCGCGATGGCGCGATGCGTCGCCTGCCGGACCTTGAACGCTTGCGTGGAGAATTCGGGCGGCGCGGCCGCGCCGGCGGGCGCCGCGACGCGCTTCAGCTCGCCGGTCAGGCGCCAGAGCCGCTGCACGAAGCGCCAGGCGCCTTGCGCGCCCTCGTCGGTCCAGATCACGTCGCGGTCGGGGGGCGAGTCGGAAAGCACGAAAAGCCGCGCCGTGTCGGCGCCGTAAGCCTGCACGATGTCGTCGGGATCGACGGTGTTCTTCTTCGACTTCGACATTTTTTCAATGTCGCCGATCGTGATCTCGGCCCCGTCGCTGATGAGGAACGCCCGGCGCCCGTTCTCGCCGGCCTCGATCCGCACGTCGGCCGGCGCGACCCAGCCATTCGGGCCTTTATAGGTCTCGTGCACGACCATGCCTTGCGTAAAGAGACCCTCGAAGGGCTCGGCCAAGACGTCGTAACCGCTGTCGCGCATCGCGCGCGCGAAGAAGCGCGAATAGAGAAGGTGCAGGATCGCGTGCTCGATGCCGCCGATATATTGGTCGATCGGCAGCCAGCGTGCGAGCGCCCCCTTGGACGCAGGCGCCTCGGCATTGTGCGGGTCGGTGAAGCGCGCGTAATACCAGGACGAGTCGACGAAAGTGTCCATCGTGTCGGTCTCGCGCCGCGCGGCCTTTCCGCAGGCGGGACAGGCGACATGCTTCCATGTCGGATGGCGGTCGAGCGGATTGCCGGGCGCCTCGAAGCTCACGTCCTCGGGCAGCGTGACCGGCAGGTCCTTCTCGGGCACGGGCACGACGCCGCAGCTCGCGCAATGGATGACGGGGATCGGGCAGCCCCAGTAGCGCTGGCGCGAGACGCCCCAGTCGCGAAGCTTGTAATTGACCTTGCGCTTGCCCTGCGGAGCGCCGAAGAGAGTCGTCGACTCCAGTCGCTTGGCGACCTCCTCCTTGGCCGCCTCGACGGTCATGCCATCGAGGAAGCGCGAGTTGACGAGCCGCCCATCGCCGTCGAAGGCCGTGTCCGTGATCTTCAAGTCTTCGGGGTCAACGCCTTCGGGACAGACCACCGGCGTCGCGCCGAGGCTGTAACGAAGCGCGAAGTCGAGGTCGCGCTGGTCATGCGCCGGACAGCCGAAGATCGCGCCCGTGCCGTAATCCATGAGCACGAAGTTCGCCACATAGACCGGCAGCGTCCAGCCCGGGTCGAAGGGGTGGACAGCCTTCAGGCCGGTGTCGAACCCCTTTTTCTCTGCGGTCTCGATCGCCGCGACCGAAGTGCCGATATGGCGGCATTCCTCGATGAAGGCGGCGAGCTGCGCATTCCCCTCCGCCGCTTGCTTCGCCAACGGGTGATCGGCGGCGATCGCGACGAACTTTGCTCCGAAGAGCGTGTCCGGGCGCGTCGTGAACACCTCGACATCGCTCGTCTCGCCCAAGGACTCGGCGAGTGCGAAGCGCAGCAGCAGGCCCTCGGAGCGCCCGATCCAGTTGCGCTGCATGAGCCGCACCTTGTCCGGCCAGCGCTCCAGCGTGTCGAGCCCGGAAAGCAGCTCCTCGGCGTAGGCCGTGATGCGGAAGAACCACTGCGTCAGCTCGCGCTGTTCGACGAGCGCCCCGGAGCGCCAGCCGCGCCCGTCGATGACCTGCTCGTTGGCGAGGACCGTGTGGTCGACCGGGTCCCAGTTGACCTTCGACTGCTTGCGGTCGACGAGGCCGGCGCGCAGAAAGTCGAGGAAAAGCTGCTGCTGTCGCCCATAGTAGGCGGCATCGCAGGTCGCGATCTCGCGCGACCAGTCGAGCGACAGGCCGAGCGCCTGCAATTGGGCGCGCATGGTCCCGATATTGGCGTAGGTCCACTCCGCCGGGTGGCGCTTGCCTTGCATCGCGGCGTTTTCGGCGGGCAGGCCGAAGGCGTCCCAGCCCATCGGGTGCAGCACGTCGAAACCGCGGGCGCGCTTGTAGCGGGCGATGACGTCGCCCAACGAATAGTTGCGCACGTGGCCCATGTGGATGCGCCCCGACGGATAGGGGAACATCTCGAGGACGTAGTATTTCGGCTTTTGCGGCTCGGCGCCAGCCTGAAAGACCTTCGCGCCTTCCCAGGCTTTCCGCCACTTGGGTTCGGCTTCGGCGAAGTTGTAGCGGTCGGCTCTCATGATGCTGGCGCGGTCGGAGCGGAGGGGAGCTCCCTAATGCCGGGCTAGGCGCGGGATGTCAAAGGCGGCGCGAGCGGCCTCGGCTGCGCGGGAGAGGAAGGATTGCAGCCCATTCGAGCGCCCTCGCGGATGATCGGCGAATATTTCCACGCGCGGCGCAATGTGAAAAGCTTTTAATGGTCAAGGTTGTCGAAACCGCCAGGTTGGCGCATGATAATCTCACAAATATAGGCAGGAGCTCTCAGCAGCAAAGCATGCAAAAGGAGGATTCTCATGGCCGCTTGCCGAAGGTCTCATTGGGAGAAGATTCTTGGCGTCTGGCCGAGCTGTCTCGCTGCTTTGCTCATCGCCTTCGCGTTCAGCGCGGCCGGGGCGGCTTCCCTGGCGGTCAAGCCCGCCGTCGATCAGAAGCCCGCGGCGCTCGCGCCGGATGATGTGTCCTGGTTGTTTCCGCCGCCCAGGACCGTGAAGGACCTCGACAACACGATC
Source organism: Methylocystis sp. (assembly GCA_035319645.1). Taxonomy (GTDB): domain Bacteria; phylum Pseudomonadota; class Alphaproteobacteria; order Rhizobiales; family Beijerinckiaceae; genus Methylocystis. The sequence continues at coordinate 6,798 of DATHCI010000205.1, forward strand.
GCCATCGCCGATCTGCTGTCCATCGACCCATCGGATCCGGAGAAGCGCCAGCCGATCCTGCCCGAGGCGACTTTCAAGCAGTTCGTCGCCATCGTCGAAAGCGATGACACGAAAATCGGCGATCATCGCGTCTTCCTGCCGGCGGACGCACATAATCTGAAGAACTGGCGCGTCGCGGGAATCAGAATCGACCCCGGCGCGCCCGGCCTTTCCCCCGCGGTTATCGGACAGTTCGGCCAGACCCCCCAGCTTCGCTTCATCTTGCAGCCGATCACGGTTCACCCTGACGGCTTCGTCGAGATCCATGACGTCGCGGCGCATTTGATCTACAACTTCGTGCCGGGAGGGCTGAAGGGCGTGGCGTTGCCTGCGGCTTTCGGCTGCCTGCCGCGAGCGGTCCCCGAAATCGAGGCCTTCCACGATTTAGCCCGTGATTTCCGTGGGTTGCGCGACCAGCTCGCCGCCGGCGCTTTCGGCGGACAGGCCGTCTCGACGAGCGGGACGCTCCTCGGCGTTCACCCGGGCCTCGCCAACGCCGCAACGGCGAAGCCGTTGCGCGACGCGCTGGTTCGCGTGCTCGAAAAGCATCTGAGCAGCAAGAGGTTCGGCGGGCTCGCGATCATGGGTCTGGCCGATCACGGTCCCGAGCCTTGGGTGTTTCTGGCCACGGCCAGGCTCGTGCCCCACATCGACCAGCTGTTCGCCGTGCGCGGGCCCGCGTTGGACGGGCGTCAGCTCGCCCAGGCGCTCGCGGTGAAGGACACGCCGCACCAGGTCGCTCCCACGCCGGCGACCAACAATCTCAATCCCATCACCTGCAAGAACGCCGGCCTCCTGTTCGGAGCCGAGCTCCTGCCGGTCTCGGCCCGCAAGGGGGTGTCGACCGCGGAATTGTTCGATCTTGGCGACAAGGAGCTGACCGACCCGAAGGCCAAGGCGCGGGTCAAGGAAGTCGTCGACGTCATCGCCGATCCGACGCGCAGTCACTTCTTCAACACGGACTGCGTGAGCTGCCACACCGATACGCGGCGCACGCTAGACCTGCTCGGGAGCGGCGCCCAAATCCCCGGGGTCGATCCGGCGGCGCTGCCCGGCAACAAATGGAACGTGCGCAATTTCGGCTGGTCCCTGTCCAAGCCCGCCGATCCGACCAAGCCGGGAGACAAGAGCGTCGAGGCGGCTTCCACCGCGACAAGGCGCGCGGCGTCGGAAACGCGCGCCGTCGTGGACTACGTCAACAGCCACGGTCTCGCGAATTAGCGCGTCGCTCGCTGGCCGTCTCGCGCCGCCACGTCAGGCTCGATCCGCGGCGGCGAGCGCGACGCCAAGAGTCGCTCTTCGCCGGATGGCCGGAACGGGCCGCGGAAAGGACGTCAGCAGCGCATTCCTTACGCACTTTGCGCAGGGTTTCTTTACGACTGGCGGCTATGCTCTCGATTAAAGCGCAAAGATTGAAGAACTGGGGATGGGAATGGGGTTTTCGGTTCCCAGGACAGGCGCCGCGACGCAGGCGGCGCGCGGGCATTCCAGTCATATTGCCGCGCTGCGCGGACTGGCGATCCTGAGCGTCGTGCAGTCCCATTATCTGGCGCTGACGAACACATATGGGTACATGGGCGCCCCGCAGTTCCTGAACGACGCGCTCAGCGCCGGCGGCGGCGGCGTGCAGCTGTTCTTCGTGCTTTCGGCTTTCCTGCTGACGCGCAGCCTGCTGCGCGAACGGGAAAGCCCCGGCGTCGTCTTCTCCTTTTACAAGCGCCGCGCCGCGCGCATCATCCCGGCCTATTGGCTGCTGCTCGCGCTCGGCTTCGCGTTGCCTCATGTCTTCGCCCGCGAGAACGCTTACACGCACTGGCTTTGGGACCACACGCAGCCGCTCGCCGTCTATCTCGCATTCGTGCAGAATTGGGTCGGCGTCTTCGCCGAGCCGCAGCAGGCCAAGATTTTTGGCCCCACCTGGTCGCTCGCCGTGGAGGAGCAGTTCTACCTGCTCATTCCGGTCGCGGTCGTCCTTATGAGCCGCAGAAACCTGACCTTCCTTGCGATGGCCGCGGTCGCGCTGGGCCATCCGATGCGGCTCGCAATCCACGCCGAGGCTGGCGGCGTGGCGGCCTATTTTTGGCCGCTCGCGCATGTCGACGCCTTCGGCTGGGGCGTGCTGATCGCCATTCTCGCGGTCGAGCGCCCGGACGTCGTCAAGCGCGTGTCGGCGCCGCTCCTCGCCTGCATCGCCATCGCCTCCTTCATCGCGCTCGGCGGCCTGCTCCATGGGAGGATCCACAGCGACCCTAGGCTCTACGCGCTTTATTTCACCCTGGTCAATCTAACGGGCGCCGCCCTCGCGCTCGCCGCCCTCTCCGACAGGGTTCCGGCCTGGGTGGAGGGCTCCCTGACGCACCGCTGTCTCGCCTGGTGCGGCGAACGGTGCTACTCGCTCTATCTCTTCCATAATCCTTTCTTCGGATTAGGCATGATGGCGGCCTGCGTCGGCTTCGGCGTCACCGACCTGTCGCTGCTTTTGCTGTCGGTGATCCTGACCTTTCTGGCGCTCCTTGCCTTCGCAGACTTCACCTATCGCTTCGTAGAGAGGCCCTTCATCGAGCTTGCCGCCCGCCGCCCGGCAGACGCCGGGACGCCGGGACAGGTCGCTCCCACCGTCCCGGAGCCGCTGCTCGCGGGCGGCGGCGGGGCCGAGCTGCCCGTCGTTCGGCAAACCGCCTGACGCTGAACTGCCGATGATCGGCGCTATATTCCAGACATGCACAGGTCTTGGCTAACCAGGACGGCCCATGTCGCGTCGATCGCTCTGGTCGCCGCGGCGGGCGCCTCGCTCATCGCGCGGCCGCAACTCGGCGACAACATCCTCGCCTGGCTCAACGATCCCATAGGCCTGCCGTCGCTCGCGGAGGACCCGCGCATCCACTTCCAACCTCCGGTCGCCGTTTGCGCCCGCGACGCGGCCGCGATGCTGCCAGAAGCGACCGCGCGCGTCGCGTCGCTGCAAGGGCGGCCGTTCGCGCGCGCGCCGATCGTCGGCGTTTATGCGTCCTTCGACGATTATGCGCGCGCCAACGGACTTGGAGACGCCGGCGTCGCCGCCGTCTCGCGAGGAGGTCGCGTGATCCTCTCGCCGACGCTCTGCGCCGCCGAGCGCGATCGCCTCGAGGGCGTGCTGACGCACGAGCTGTCGCACGCGCATTTTTTTGGCTGGCGAACGCCGGCCGGCGGCGGGCCCGTGCCGAGCTGGTTTTCCGAAGGCCTGGCGGTCATGGTCTCGAATGGCGGCGCCGCAGAGGGCGTCGACGCGGCCGCCGCGGCGGAAGCCGTTCGTCAGGGATATGCGATCGTCGTGGACGACGATTCGTCCTGGATTCGTTTCGCTGACATCGCGTATGAGCGCGAGCCGCCGCAAGGCCGATCGTCAGAAGAACAACGAACGCTGCGCCAGCGTCTCGCCTATCGGGAAGCAGCCGCTTACGTGTCTTGGCTTCGAGCCAGCGACGCTGCAGCTTTCGCTCGGCTGCTCGATGGGCTGGAGGACGGGGCGCCCTTCCGGCTCGCGTTGCAACAAAGCTATGGCTTCGCCTCGGCGGAAGGCTTCCAACGCTTTCGCGCGACCCTCCCCAAACAAACGGAGCCGTCTTCTCTCGACAAGCGATGAGAAGGCGGAAGTTGGGCAGCCGCTTGGCGTGCTCCGCGAGAAAGTTCAAGAAATCCCACCGCGGCATGAACGCGATGAACTTGCGCCGCGTCGGCAGATGCGAAAAATCGGCGACGATGATCTCTTCGCCGCCGACGCGCCTTGAGCTCGCGCGCTCCGTAGTGGGGGAGCTTCAGGAATTCATCCAGCAGCCCGAGCTCATGGAAGAGCTCGAGCGTAGATGGATGAATGGCGCCGTCGCGAAAGTCGCGGAAGAAGTCGCCGTGCTTCTCGAGCACCGCGACGTCGACTCCTGCTCGCGCTAACAGAAAGCCGGCCATCATTCCGGCGGGACCTCCGCCGACGATGCAGCAGTGCGCGTCGATCCCGGTCACATCGCGCTTCAGCCGGCGTCTAGCGGCGCTACGCCCGCGGGCGCGCCGTCGGGACCGAGCGTGATCTTCTCGATACGCGCCTCCGCCTCCTTGAGCAGCGCGTCGCAACGTCTGCGCAAAGCCTCGCCCCGCTCGAAGAGTCGCACGGACTCGTCGAGCGACACTGTCGAATTTTCGAGCTTGGCCACAATGTCTTCGAGCTCTTGCATCGCCTTTTCGAACGGCAGGGCCGAAATTTCTGTGGCGTCCGGCGGCGTCGGCATCGGGTCTCGGCAAATAGGGGGGGGCTCCCCCGCAATATTGACCCCTGGGACGCCCTCGTCAATAAGGTCGCCGCTCGGGGAGAGTGGAAACATTATATGAACGGGGAGACGGCATGTTTGATCTCGAGGGGAAGACCGCGCTCGTGACCGGCGCGAGCGGAGGCATCGGTCAAGATATCGCGCGCGCGCTGCACGCGTCGGGGGCGACCGTCACGCTCTCGGCGACCAAACGCGACGCGCTGGAGACGCTGGCCGGCGAATTTCGCGAGCGCGTTCATGTGCTCCCATGCAATCTTGCGGACAAGACCGCCGCGGAGTCGCTCGTGCCGCAAGCGGAATCGACGATGGGCGGTCTCGACATTCTCGTCAACAACGCCGGCATCGCGCGCGACGCGCTCTTCATGCGGTTGAGCGACGAGGCATGGGACGAGGTGCTGAACATCAATCTGACAGCCGCCTTCCGCCTCATGCGCGCTTCGCTGCGCAGCATGATCCGCAAGCGCTTCGGGAGGATCATCGGCATCACCTCGATGGTCGGCGTCACCGGCAACCCCGGCCAGGGCAATTACGCGGCGACCAAAGGAGGGCTCATCGCCATGAGCAAGTCCCTCGCGTACGAGGTCGCGGCGCGCGGCGTGACGGTGAATTGCGTCGCGCCCGGCATGATCGCCAGCCCGATGATCGACGCCCTGACGGACGCGCAACGCGCCGCGATGCTGGCTCGCATTCCCGCCGGTCGGGTGGGCGCCGGCATGGAGGTCGCGGCCGCAGTCGTGTTCCTGGCCAGCAGCGAAGCTGCTTATGTGACGGGCCAGACGCTGCACGTCAACGGCGGCATGGCGATGATCTGAGACGCCTCGCGGCGGCGCGCCCTCTCGCCTTGATGGCTGAAACATGTTACCAGACTCGCCGCCATTGCGGGGATGCGTCCGCTCGCTATTGCGCTCAGGCCCGTCCTTGGGTATTGCGGCGACCTGCGGCTGCCAGGAGCTTCGCCGCAGCCGAGAATGACGGAACGAAGGGTCCGGTATTTCCGCCAGGGAGAAGCGACCGCTCACGGCCCGCCGGAACTGCGGTCGGCAACAGGGAAGGGAGGGCGCCGCGGACGTGGCCGCGCGCGCGCCATGCAACGAGGATCGAGACAGATGAGCGATGTCGCCGAGCGCGTGAAGAAGATTGTGGTCGAGCACCTCGGCGTCGAGCCGGACAAGGTGGTCGACAAGGCCAATTTCATCGACGATCTGGGCGCTGACTCGCTCGACATCGTCGAGCTGGTGATGGCTTTCGAGGAAGAGTTCGGCATCGAAATCCCCGACGACGCCGCGGAGACGATCCTGACCGTCGGCGATGCGGTGAAGTTCCTGGAGCAGGCCAAGGCGGCCTGAGCACGCGCTTCGCGAACAAGGCGCGCGCCTGCGAGGAAGCGAGGGACGCCGTCGCCGCCAGAATGCGACGGCGCCATGCAAGAGATGAAGATCAGACTTGCCCATCGAAGGGGATATCCGAGAGCCGGCGATGCGTAGGGTTGCTGTCACGGGTCTCGGCCTCGTGTCGCCGCTCGGCTGCGGCGTCGAGACGAATTGGCGTCGCCTCGTCGCCGGCGAATGCGGGTTCAAACGCATCGAGACTTTCGAGGTTTCGGATCTCCCCTGCCAAATCGCCGCGCAAGTGCCGCGCCAGGGCGAGGGCGCCTTCAACGCCGACGAGTGGTTCGACCCCAAGGAACAGCGCAAGGTCGACGACTTCATCATCTTCGCCGCGGCGGCCGCAACCCAGGCGCTCGCCGACGCCGGCTGGAAGGCCGACACGCCGGAGAAGCAGGAGACGACCGGGGTTCTGATCGGCTCGGGCATCGGCGGCCTTGGCGGCATCTATGAAACATCCGTCACCTTGAGGGAGCGCGGGCCCCGGCGCGTGTCGCCCTTCTTCATTTCCGGGCGCATCATCAATCTCGCGGCGGGCTACGTCTCGATCATGCACGGCCTCAAAGGGCCGAACCACGCCGTGGTCACCGCCTGCGCGAGCGGCACGCACGCCATCGCCGACGCCGCGCGCCTCATTGCGCTCGGCGAAGCCGAGGTCATGGTCGCCGGCGGCGCCGAATCGCCCGTCAACCGCATCGGCGTCGCGGGCTTTTCCGCTTGCCGGGCTCTGTCGACCGGATTCAACGACCGTCCGGAGGCGTCCTCGCGCCCCTACGACCGCGACCGTGACGGCTTCGTGATGGGCGAAGGCGCAGGTTGCGTCGTGCTCGAGTCCCTCGAGCATGCGAAGGCGCGCGGCGCGACAATTCACGCCGAGGTCATCGGCTGGGGCATGTCCGGCGACGCCTTCCACATCACAGCGCCTGCGTCCGACGGCGACGGCGCCTTTCGCTGCATGAGAAGCGCGTTGAAGCGCGCAGGCGTTTCGATCGAAGAAGTCGACTACGTGAACGCGCACGGAACTTCGACGCCGCTCGGCGACGAGATCGAGCTCGCGGCGGTGAAGCGGCTGCTTGGCAACGGCGAGCCGAGGCTGTCCATGTCGTCGACGAAATCGGCGATCGGCCATCTTCTCGGGGCCGCCGGCGCCGTGGAGGCGATC
>DATHCI010000206.1:0-10013 GCA_035319645.1 Methylocystis sp.
TCCCGAGGCCAAACGCCTGGCGCAGGACGTCGGCGGCTTCATCGCCGCCTCGGCCCCGGGAAACTCGGCCTATCAGATCGGCGCGCAGGACGTGCTGGAAGTCGTCGTCTTCAAGGCGCCCGAACTGACGCGAAGCGTGCAGGTCGCTGACGGCGGGACGATCAATCTGCCGCTCGTCGGCGAGATCGTCGCGGCGGGGAAGACGTCTGCGCAGGTCGAACGCGAGCTCGCGAGCCGGCTCGGCGCCACTTACATGAGGAACCCTCAGGTCAACGTCTACGTCAAGGAATTCAACAGCCAGCGCGTGACGGTCGAGGGCGCAGTCAAGACGCCGGGCGTCTATCCGCTGCGCGGAAAAACGTCGCTGATGCAGGCGCTCGCCACGGCGCAAGGGACGGATCGCGACGTGGCGTCGAGCAACGTGATGGTGTTTCGGACGGTTGACGACCAGCGCGTCGCCGCGGAATTCGACGTCGACGCCATCCGCTCCGGCCAGGCCCAGGATCCGCTTTTGCGCAACGGCGACGTCGTGGTCGTGCCGACCTCCGGGTCCAAGGTCGTGTTCCAGAACTTCATCAAGATCACGCCGCTGCTCGCGGCCTTCCGACCGTCGGTGCTCTGACGGGGTGCGTGCGCCGGCGCACAGTCCGCGCCGGCGCGCTTGCGCCAAACCCGCTTTGTCGAAGCGACCTTTGTTGGAAACATGAACGACAAGGACCAGAATCACCTCCCAGCCGCGTCGGGGCCTGACGCTTTGGCCGCGCCGTCGGGGAGGGGAAGGCCGCCCCTGCCGGAAGCAACGGGCTATGGGGCGAGCTTCGATCACGCGCCCACGGAATCGGAGAAATTTCGAGCGAACGTCCTCGAATATTGGCGCATCATTCTCAAGTGGCGTTACGTGTTCCTCGGTTGCGCCGGCGCCTTCCTCGCGCTCGGCGCGCTGCTCACCTTGCAGATGACGCCGCTCTACACGGCCACCGCGCGGCTGCAGATCGACCGCAACACCACAAAGGTCATGGAGGGCGGCAACATCATCCCGCTCGAGGGAACGGACTTCGAGTTCCTCAAGACCCAGTATGAGCTGTTGCAAGGACGCGCGATCGCGGAGCGCGTCGTGTCGACGCTGAGGCTCGATGAGGACCCGACCTTCCTCGCGCCAAAAGGAGCGAGCCTCCTTGGCGCGATCCGCAACCTCTGGAGCCCGTCGACGCCGGCGTCGCAAGCCGTGGAAAGGGAAGAGCGGACGCGCGCAGCGATCGACCTCGTCTTCCTCAATCGCGCGATCAAGCCGCTGCCGGGCTCCCGACTCGTGGACGCGAGCTTCACCGACCCCTCTCCCGAACGCGCCCAGAAAGCGGCGCAGGCTCTGGCCGAGGCCTTCATCGCCGCCAATCTCGACAAGCGATTTCAAGCCAACGCCTACGCCAAGCAGTTCCTCGAAGATCAGCTCAAGCAGCTGCAGCTCCGCCTGCAGGACTCGGAGAAGGCTCTGCTCGACTTCGGCCAGAAGGAGCAGATCGTCTCCACGACCGAAAAGACCTCGATCGCCGAGAACAATCTTTCCGCCGCCAATGCGGCGCTCGGCGCGCTCGTCGCGGAGCGCATCAAGAATGAGCAGCTCTACAAGCAGGTGGAGCAGACGGCCGCGGTCAACCTGCCGCAATTCCTGACGAACAAGGTTATCGAGGGCCTGCGCGACAAGCACAACGCGCTCGTCGCCGAATATCAGGAGAAGCTCGAGACGTTCAAGCCCAACTATCCCACGATGGTTCAGATCAACAACAAGATCGCCGAGATCGACCGCCAGATCGCAGCCGAAGTCAAGACGATAAAGGCGTCCTACAAGGGCGCCTATGTCGCCTCGCTCAATCAGGAGAACGAGATGAAGGCGCGCATCGACTCTTTGCGCGCCGAGTTCCTCGATCTGCAGAAGCGCAGCATTCAGTACAACATCCTGAAGCGCGAGGTCGACACCAACCGTTCCCTCTACGAGAGCCTGCTGCAGCGCTACAAGGAGGTCGATGTCGCGAGCGGCGTCGGCACGAACAATGTGTTCATCGTCGAGCGCGCGCAGACGCCGACGCAGCAATCATCGCCGCTCGTCGGCCGCAACATGCTTATCGCTCTAATGCTCGGCGCGCTCGCTGGTGGGCTTGCAGCCCTGACCTTGGAGCGGCTCGACGACAGCATCGCGTCGACTGAGGAGCTGGAGCGCATGACGAGGCTGCCGACGCTCGGGGTCATTCCGCGGATCTATGACGCGCTGTCGGTGGAAAAGGAGCTGCAGGACATTCGTTCGGGTCTGTGCGAGGCCTATCGCTCCACTTGTACTTCGCTGCACCTCTCCACCGACAGCGGACTGCCGCGCACGCTGCTTGTCACCAGCGCGGCTCCTTCGGAAGGCAAATCGATCACTGCGCTCGCGATCGCGCGCCACTTCGCGCTCATGGGGCTCAAGGTCCTCATCATCGACGCCGACATGCGCAAGCCGTCGCTACATCTGAAGCTCCGGCTCGACAACGGCGTCGGACTGAGCAACTGCCTGACCGGCGGCTGCTCGCCGCCGCAGGCGATGGTCAACACGACGACTCCCAATCTGATCTTCCTGCCGTCGGGTCCGCTTCCGCCCAACGCCGCGGATCTGCTGCTCAGCGCGCGCCTGACGACGCTCCTCGCCGCGGCGCAGACCGTATTCGATCTCGTCGTGCTCGACGGGCCGCCGGTGATGGGGCTCGCCGACGCGCAGCTGCTGGCGCACGCCGCCGCCGCGACGATCTTCGTGGTGAAGGCGGGGAGCACGCGCAAGGCGCATATTCGCGAGGCGCTCAAACGCTTGCGCTTCTCGCGGGCGAACCTCGTCGGCTGCCTGCTCGCCAGCCAGGACATGCGTAAATCCGGACATGGATATGGGTATGGGTATAATTATGGTTATGGCTACGGCTATGGCGATGTGACTCATCGAGGCCACGCCATTCCAGGGCCGCAGGAGAGCCGCGCGCATCTCGCATCCGCCGCAGACGACGATCGAGGCGCCTAAGCTCAGCCCGCGCGTGCCGCCGTTCAGCCGAAGCGGCTTACGATGTCCGCCACGATGCGCTCTGCGGCTTTTCCATCCCAAAGCGGGGGCGTGCGCTCGACCCTGGCGCCGCCCCAGCGCAGGATCTCGCACGCCGCGGCGACGATCGACTCTGGCTCCACGCCGATCAGGCGATTGGAGCCGCAGTCGATCGTCGCGGGACGCTCGGTCGACGTGCGCAGCGTCAGGCAGGGCGTGCGCAGGCCGGTCGTCTCTTCCTGCACGCCGCCCGAATCGGTCAGCGCCAGTCGCGCGTCGCGCATGAGGCCGATCATCGCGAGATAGCCGATCGGCGGCCCGAGCAGAATGTCGCCGCTGCGGATGACGTCGCGAAGCGAGGGTCGCGCCAGCATGCGCTGTGTGCGCGGATGGACGGGGAAGACGATCGGCGCGCGGCGCGATATCTCCACGAGCGCGCCGAGCAGCGGCGCGAGCGTCGTCTCTTGATCGACGTTGCTTGGGCGATGCAGCGTCGCGAGCACGTAGCCGCTGCGGGCGCGCGCGATGAACGCATCGGGCGCCTCGAGCGAGGCGAGAGACTTCTCAAAAGGCGTCGCGCGCGGCAGGCAGCGCAGGAGGCTGTCGATCATGACATTGCCGGCGAAGACGATGCGGCCCGAGTCTATGCCCTCGCGTTTGAGATTTGCTTCGGCCTGCGCCTCGGTCGTGTACAGCACGTCGCTCAATCGGTCGGTGAGCAGCCGGTTGATCTCCTCCGGCATCGTCTCGTCGAAGCTGCGAAGACCAGCCTCGACATGGGCGACCGGAACGCCTTTTTGTTTGGCGGCAAGCGCGGCTGCAAGCGTCGAGGCGACGTCGCCGACGACGAGGAGCAGATCTGGGCGACGTTCGTCGAGCGCCGCGCCGACGCCGAGCATGACGCGGGCAGTCTGCTCGGCGTGACCGCCGGCGCCGGGGTCCAGAAGCACGTCCGGGTCGCGGATCTCGAGCTCGTCGAAGAACACGCGGCTCATGCGCGCGTCGCTGTGCTGAGCGGTGTGCAGAATCCGCGCGACGACGTTCGGCGTCGCGTCGAACGCAGCGATGAGGGGCGCGAGCTTGACGAAATTCGGCCGCGCGCCGGCGACGCAGAGGATCTCGAGGGGACGTCCGTCGCGCATCGCCCGCGTCCCCGCTCGCCTCAGCGCTCGGCCGTCCCGCCCACCTCGTCCACCCCGTAGACGTCGTCACGGAAGTGAACGGCGCCGTCCGCGGAAGCCCAGCCGGTCATATAGACCCAGATAACCGGCGCCGGGTGGTTGAGCTTCACCTCCTCGCGCTCGCCGCTCGCGATCTTCTGCTGGATGATCTCCTTGCTCCAGACGCCCGGCGCGTCGGAGAGCAGCCAGAGCGCCAAATCGTTGACGCCCTGCACGCGCACGCAGCCATGCGAGAGGAAGCGATAGTCGCTCGCGAAGAGATTTCGCGACGGCGTGTCGTGCATGTAGACCGCATAGGGGTTGGGCATCGAAATGCGGATCGAGCCCAGGGAATTATGCGCGCCGCTGTCCTGGCGCAGCGTGTAGTTCAGCGCCTTTTCGCTCGACCAGTTGATGCTGCGGGGGTCGATCTCCTCGCCGCGCCCGTTGAGCACGCGTATCTTCGCGCGGGCGAGATAGCCTGGGTCGCGCGACATCTTCGGCGCGATCTCGTTCTTGATGATCGAACTCGGCACGGTCCAGGTCGGGTTGATGTTGACCGCGACGACCTTCGCCGAGACCTCCGGCGAGTGATGCTCGACATCGCCGACGATCGCCGCATAGCGCCGCACGACGCGGTCGTTCTCCACGGCGTCGACCGCGGTCGAAGGGATGTTGACGACGATGTAGCGCTGGCCGAACGGAAAATCGACGCCGGCGAGCCGTTGCGCGCTGGAAGCGAGTTGGCGGAAGCGCGTCGTCGCCGGAACGTCGAGCGCCGTCAGCGTCGCGCCGGCGACGATCCCGGTCTGGCGCAAGCCCATGCGAAACTGGAAGCGCTTGACGGCCGCCGTGAGCCCGGGGGTCCAGCCCTGGCCGGCGCCCGAGAGACTGTCGTCCTCGGCTGCGAGACGACGGCGCAGGGCCGCGACCGCCGGCCCCTTCGAGCCGGGATGCAGAGGAACGCCGACGACCGGCCAGCCGCCGGCGTCGACGATCGCCGCATAGCGCTCGGAGGCCTTGGAGGTCGCGTAAAAGGTCTGCGGCTGTAGCGCGGGGGTCGGATCGTCGGAGAGCGCCGTCTCGCGCGGCGGCGGCGCGGGCTTGGGCTTCGGGCGCGGTTTCTGCGCCTCCGCCGCGCCCTGCGGCGAAACGCCGGGCTCGAAGGTCGGGAAAACCGGCTCGGGGCTCGCAGCCGCGGGCGGCGCGGCCGGCGCCGCAGGCGAAGCGGCGCTCGGCGGCGTCGCCGGCTGCTGCGCCAGTAAGGGCGGCGTTAGCGCCAAGGACGCGGACAAAGCCAGCAGAACCGAGATGCGTTGATCCATGAACGGCGGCATCCAGATGAGGGCGTTCCGGCAGGAGCGTGAACTTGACGCGGCGCCACCCTTTTCCGCCGCGCGGCGCGCGAGGTCAATCCTGATCGGTTGAGCGCGGCTACGTCGGCTTCCACTTGATCGAGCAGCCGATCGACGCGAGCTGATTCTTCGGCGTCTCGTTCGTTGCGGCGACCGCGCGCATGGCCTCGAGCAGCTCGCGCCGCGCGCCCTTCGGCGGCGGAGTCGTACGCCCTTCGTCGAGCCGCCCGCGATATTTCAGCAGCCGGTCCTTGCCGAAGCCGAAGAAATCCGGCGTGCACACGGCGCCATAAGCGCGCGCCACGGCCTGCGTCTCGTCATGCAGATAGGGAAAGGGCAGCGCATGCGCCTTGGCGAAGCGCTGCATGTTGGGGAAGGAGTCGTCGGGATAGGTCTTGGCGTCGTTCGAGCAGATCGCGACGAAGCCGACCCCCTCTCGCATCAGCAGACGCGCGTCGACGACGAGGCGGTCGATGACGGCGAGGACATAGGGACAGTGGTTGCAGATGAAGGCGACGACCGTCCCCTTCTCGCCGGCCACGTCGTCGAAGCCATAAACGCGCCCGTCGGTCGCCGGCAGACGAAATGCGGGCGCGGGAGTCCCTAGAACGATTTCGGTCGGACTGGCCGCCATGGTCGAAGCTCCGTTCTCGCGCAAAGCGAGGCGCTTTTTACGGCGCCGCCGCAACCGGCGCAAACTTGCGCCGGTTGCGGGCGAAACCTCACCCCGTCGCGCGCGCCTTGGCCCAGTTGCGATAGGCGCCGGGCGTCATCCCCGCATAGCGCTGAAAGGCTCGGCGGAAGCTCGTCTCATCGGCATAGCCCGAGCTCGCGGCAAGCTGCTTGACCGACTGCTGCGTCGTCTCGAGCAGCATGCGCGCAGTCTCGAAGCGCACGCGATCGATGAAGCTCTTCGGCGTCTCGCTAGACGCCTCCTTGAGCCGCCGATGCAGCGTGCGTTCAGACGTCCCCATCGCCTGGGCGAGGCTGCGCGCGGTCATCGGCGCGTCGCCGGCCTCGCGCACGATATGCTCGGCCTCGAGCAGGAACGGATTGGAGGCCGCGAGATGTCCCGGCGGCACATAGACCGTCTGCGAGTTCGGGATCGTGTCGACGACGGTGAAATCGGCGGCGATCTTGGCCGCCTCGGGACCGATGAGCCTCCGGATCGCCGCCAGCGAGAGGTCGATCCATGACAGCGGCCCGCCTGCGGTGACGATGCGCCCATCTTCGATGAGCGGCGCGCCCCAGGCCGCGTCGGCGCGCGGATAGCGGGTCATGAGCTCGTCGTGGCGCCACCAGGTCGTCGTGCAACGTCGTCCGTCGAGCAGCCCGGCTTCCCCGAGCAAAAAGACTCCGTTGCAGGAGGCCAGGATCAGCGCGCCGAGCGCGTGCTGACGCCTTATCCAGGCGGCGGCCGCGCCGATCGCTGGAGTCGCCGGAAAAGAGTGGCCGCCGTCGCAGACATAGCCCGGCACGATGATCGCTGCGCAATCGCCGATCGACTCGAAGCTCGCATCAACCTCGATGCGTCGGCCATTGCCGTCCAGGACGGGCTTGCCGTCGAAGCTCACGGCGGAAACCCCGTAAAGCTCGCCGTGTTTCTTTTTCGAGATCATCCGGCGTCCGAGCGTGAGCATGTCCAGGGGGCCGAGCACACCCGAGCCCAGACAGCCCTCGAAGGCGAGAACGGCGATTTCCATGGCGGAGACCTCAGACTGTGGCAGATTCTGTCAGTTCCTTGGCGTAACTTCTGGCAGATACGCCCTCTTCCTTGGCATGTCCGCTGACTGACTCAGCTATATTAATGTCAAGTCCGCCACGCTGCAAGACGGCGCTTTCGAGACCACTTTGTCTCACGGTTTCCGGCGCCGACACGGCGCGCCGGTTCCCAAAAAGCAAACGGAGGAGATCCCATGAGCTCAGTAACCGACACAGCTGCCCGAACCGACAGAGTCGGCGTACAGGTCGGACCCGATGTGATCGTCGACCTGAAGCCGATGTGGATCGGCCTTGTGGTGCTCAACTCGTTCTATCTGATCGTCCGCATCTATGAGCAGATCTACGGCTGGCGGGCGGGGCTCGATTCGTTCGCGCCGGAGTTCCAGACCTACTGGCTGTCGATCCTGTGGACGGAGATCCCGCTGGAGCTCGTCTCAGGCGTCGGCCTCGCCGGCTGGATGTGGAAGACGCGCATCCGCGACATGTCCACCGTGACGCCACGGCAGGAGTTGCGGGCGATCGTGGACAACGCCAAATGGCTGGTCATCTATGCGGTTGGCATCTACTGGGGCGCCAGCTTCTTCACGGAGCAGGACGGCACCTGGCATATGACGGTGATTCGCGACACGGACTTCACCCCGTCGCACATCATCGAGTTCTACATGAGCTACCCGATCTACTCGGTCTTGGCGGTCGGCTGCTTCTTCCACGCGAAGACGCGGATTCCGTACTTCGCGAAGGGCTATTCGCTCGCCTATCTGATCGTGGCGGTCGGTCCGTTCATGATCATCCCGAACGTGGGGCTCAATGAGTGGGGCCACACCTTCTGGTTCATGGAAGAGCTGTTCGTGGCTCCGCTGCACTGGGGCTTCGTGTTCTTCGGCTGGATGGCGCTCGGCGTGTTCGGCGTCGTGCTGCAGTTGCTGCTGAACATCAAGCGCCTGATCGGGCCGGATGGCGTCGCGCTCCTCACTGCGGGATAATGCGACCGATTCGCGGGCGCGTCCCCACGCGCCCGCGGACGACAGCCTCCGCCCAATGCCTCGTTCCCCTCGAGAAACTGCGTCCGCCCTCTTTCCCGGGATGCGCGCCCCCGCCTCGACGTGAGGTCGGGGGTTTTCTAAGCGCGACGCCGCCCGCTTGCCGACGCCCGGCTTCTGCGCCCCATTCGACTCCAAAAGCCAACTATGCAAAAAGCGGGGCCGCTTCCCTTCCCCCTCGCGGGGGAAGGTGGGGCGAAGCGCCGATGAGGGGTTGGCGCTGCTGCTGAAACGCCCCAAGGATCGCGCTCGACGCCCGGCGCCCCCTCATCCGACCTCGCTTCGCTCGGCCGCCTTCTCGCGCAGAGGGAGAAGGGGAGGGGCCACGCAATTCGACTCGAAATTCCCGCGCTACGCACATGACGATGGAAAAGACCTTCGACCCGGCCGCGATCGAGCGGCGCATCCGCAAGATTTGGGAAGAGGCCGGCGCCTTTCGGGCCGGGCGGCCCGAGCGCGCCGACGCAAAGCCCTATTCGATCGTCATTCCGCCGCCGAACGTCACCGGCAATCTTCACATGGGCCATGCGCTCAACAACACGCTGCAGGACATTCTGGCCCGACACGCGCGCATGCAGGGCAAGGACGTGCTGTGGCAGCCCGGCACCGATCACGCCGGCATCGCCACGCAAATGGTCGTCGAGCGCCAGCTCATGGAGCGCCAGGAGCATCGCCGCGTGCTCGGGCGCGAGGAGTTCGTCAAGCGCGTCTGGGAATGGAAGGCGAAGTCGGGCGGCGCGATCGTCGAGCAACTGAAGCGCCTCGGCGCCTCCTGTGACTGGTCGCGCGAGCGCTTCACGCTCGACGAGGGGCTCTCGCGCGCCGTCGTCAAGGTGTTCGTGCAGCTCCATCGCGAGGGGCTCATTTACAAGGACAAGCGCCTCGTCAATTGGGACCCCGTGCTGCATACGGCGATCTCCGATCTTGAGGTCGTGCAGACGGAGGTCAAGGGCCATCTTTGGCGCTTCAAATATCCGCTCGTGCTGCATGACGGGCGCGAGAGCGGCGAATACATCACCGTCGCGACGACGCGCCCCGAGACCATGCTCGGCGACACCGCCGTCGCCGTGCATCCGGAAGACCAGCGCTACAAGGCTTTTGTCGGCCGGAAGGCGCGGCTGCCGCTCGTCGGGCGCCTCATCCCGATCGTCGCCGATGAATATTCCGATCCCGAGAAGGGGACAGGCGCGGTGAAGATCACCCCCGCGCATGACTTCAACGATTTCGAAGTCGGCAGGCGGCATGGTCTGCGCCTCGTCAGCGTGCTCGACGCGCAGGCCTGCGTGAGCCTGCGCGACAATGAAGAATTTTTCGAGGGGGTCGTCTCCTCCACCGAGCTGCGATCGACCGTCGAGGCGCTGCATGGCCTGGACCGTTTCAAGGCGCGCGCGCGCATCGTCGCGATGATGGAGGAGCGCGGGCTGCTCGCCGGGATCGACGACAATCATCACACCGTCCCGCACGGCGATCGCTCGCACGCGGTGCTCGAACCGCGCCTGACCGACCAGTGGTATGTAGATGCCAAGACGCTGGCGCAGCCGGCGCTCAAAGCGGTGCGCGAGGGCAAGACGGTCTTTGTGCCGAAGAACTGGGAGAAGACCTATTTCGACTGGCTCGAGAACATCCAGCCCTGGTGCGTGTCGCGGCAGCTCTGGTGGGGCCATCGCATCCCGGCCTGGTA
>DATHCI010000207.1:0-23803 GCA_035319645.1 Methylocystis sp.
GCCGGTTTCTCCATCCTGGCCTTTTCGCTCGGCCATTTCGCCGTCGTGCGGCGCATGATGCGAATCACCGATCTGTATTTCGATTGCCAAGACCATTGTGAAGCGCGGCTGTTGCGCTTCGGGGCGCTCAGAGTCAGAGAACGCGCGGTCGGCGCGGCGATGATCGTGGCGCTCATCATCACGCACCAGATCCTCGTCGGCATCAACGTCCGCTTCACATTCTACTATCGCGACATGACCAATGCGCTGCAGGAAATGAACCCGCGGGAATTCCTCTGGCAGATGGGGTTCGTGTTCACGCCCTGGGCCTTTTTCTACATCGGCGCGAGCAATGTTAACACGATCATTTACTCCTATCTGATCATCAGGTGGCGGCGCTGGCTTACCGGCCATTACACGACGAGGTGGCTCGATCATCACAGGCACTATGCCGTCGCGCTGGAGGGCGCCGAGTCCGACAACCCCGATCAGCGCATCACGGAAGACGTGAGCCGCTTCATCGACGGCAGCATTTCGGGAATCAAGGTCGGCTATGGAGTTTACAACTTCTCCGTCCTGCTCACATCGATACTCAGCACGCTCGTCTCGTACTCGCTCGTGCTTTGGGATCTCTCCGGAAACTACCCGATTCCCGGGACCGAAATCGTCGTGCCGGGGCTGCTCTGCTGGGTGGCGCTGGCCTATGCGGCGATTGGTTCGTTCATTACGCACAAGATCGGCTGGCCGCTCGTCGCCCTGAAATTTGAGCAGCAGCATCGTGAGGCCGATTTCCGCTTCTCCCTCGCTCGACTGCGCGAATATGGCGAGCAGATCGCGCTGCTCGCAGGCGAGGCGTTTGAGAGATTCGCGCTGGGGCGCCGGTTTGGCGCGATCGTCGCGAATTTTATCCAAATCGTCATTCGCCAGATCAAGCTTTCGCTGTTTACCGACAGTTTCAACCAGGCGGCGGAGCTCGTTCCCTACGCCGTCGCTGCGCCGTTCTATTTCGCAGGGAGATTCAAGATGGGCGTGCTGACCCAGACGGCGGAATCCTTCCGCAGCGTCAAGGATGGGCTGAACTTCTTCGTCGACTATTATGTCCAGCTCGCCGATTTTCACTCTGTGCTCGACCGGCTCGGCTCCTTCGACCGGGCGCTCGACCGCGCCGACGCGCTCATGACGCGCGCGGCGGCTCAGCCAAGGTCGGAACGCGGCTACAGGATCGACGTGGATCTGACGCTGCCCGACGGCCGCCGCATCGTCGAAGCAAAGAAACTGGCGCTCGACACCGGAGTCGCCGTTCTGCTGTCCGGCCCCTCAGGCTCCGGCAAATCCACGCTGTTTCGCGCCGTGGCGGGGATCTGGCCGCATTTCTCCGGCGAGATCGGCGCCCCGAGCGACGCCAAAACCATGCTGTCGCCGCAACATCCCTATTTCCCGCAAGGCTCTCTGAAGGCGGCGCTATCCTATCCCTCCGACCCGGACGCATTCTCCCGAGAAGACATGATGAAGGCGCTCGTCGGGGCGCGACTCGAACAGTTCGCGGATCGTCTCGACGAGGAGAGCGACTGGGGACTGCGGCTCTCCGGCGGCGAGCAGCAGCGCGTCGCAATCGCCAGAGCGCTGCTGGCGCGGCCCGACTGGCTGTTCCTCGACGAGGCGACCTCGGCGCTCGATGAAAAGCTCGAGTCTGAAATCTATGCGGCGCTCAAGCAGCGCCTGCCCCATACGACGATCGTCTCGATCGGCCATCGCTCCGCCCTGCGCGCGTTCCATCAGAGGCATCTCGTCATGGAGCCGCTCGGCGATGGCGCCTTTTCGCCGTGTGAGCTGGCGCTGGCGTGATGAGCGGCAAGAGCGGCGACGATCGCGCCGGCGGGCGCTCGCTCAAGCAGCGTGTGAAGACGGCGCGCAAGCGGTCGCTGTCTTCGACGCTGTGGCTGCAACGCCAGCTCAACGACCCTTATGTCGCGCGCGCCAAGCGCGAAGGCCTGCGCTCGCGCGCCGCATACAAGCTCATCGAGATGGACGACCGCTTCCATCTGCTCAAAGCCGGACAGCGCATCGTCGACCTCGGGGCTGCGCCGGGCGGCTGGTCGCAGGTCGCCGCCGAACGCACGAAGTCCGCCGAGGGCAAAGGCAGGGTCGTGGGCGTCGACCTCTTGGAGATGGAGCCGTTGCTCGGGGTCGATTTCGCGGTGAAGGATTTCAACGACGCGGACGCGCCCGAATTCATAAAGGGCAGGCTCGGCGGCCCCGCTGACGGCGTCATGTCCGACATGGCCGCCAACGCCACCGGCCACAAGGCCACGGACCACTTGAAGATCGTGGCCCTGGCGGAGCTCGCCGCGGACTTCGCCTGCGAGACGCTCGCGCCCGGCGGCTTCTTCCTCGCTAAGGTGCTGCAGGGGGGAACCGAAGGGCGATTGCTCGCGCGCCTGAAGCGCGATTTCGCCGTCGTGCGTCACGTGAAGCCCGCCGCGAGCCGGGCCGGCTCCGCCGAGCTCTACGTGCTGGCGACAGGGTTTCGGGGAAGCGGCTAAAATTCGTCGAGGTCGATGTCGAGGACGGCGATCTGCAGCGTGAAGCTTGACCCTTTGGAGTCGTCGGCCGAGATGACGCCCAAGAACTCCTCCCCGCAATTGAGCTCAACCGAGTCGGTCTTGCGCCCGCGCGCGACGAGCTTGAGCCGCTCGTTCTCGAACAGCTTCCGCAGATAGGACTGCAACGCCTCGCGCCCGACCGGGATCTTCATGGCGAAGGCGAAGGAGCGGTCGCCATCCTCGTCGTCGACGGTCAAGCTGGCGATCTGCCGCTCGCCGAGCCGCACCACGGCGGCGTCCGCATTCTTCGGATCGAGCGCGACCTTTACGCCGTCGCAGCCGAAAGATCTCTGCAGAAAACCCTGCAGCTTGCGCAACTCGGTTTTGTCCAACGAAGCCCTCTTCGCTTTACCCGTGGCCTGGATCGCCGCCTTATGCCAGGAACTGCGCCCGCTCGCCAGAAATTTGGGCGGCGAACGCTCTGCCGCCCGGGAGCCTATCCCGGACGGCGCTCGGCGAAGCGGCTGCGGCGAAGATTATTGGCCCTGGGCCTTCAGACGGGTGTTGCAGGCGCTCCAGAACTTCGGCCAGGTGGCCTTGGGGTCCGCCTTGCGCAGATCGGCCTTCTTTTCCTTCCACTCTGCGCCGCATTGCTTTTCACGCGCGGTCAACGCGGCGCGGCCGCCGCTGGCGGGCGTGGGAGTCGCTGCGGCCGCAGGCGCCGGTGGCGCGACATGTGAAGGCGCCGGAGCGGGCGCCGCGGCCGGCGCTGGCGCGGGGGCTGGCGGCGGAGGGGGCGGGGGGGCGGCGGCCGGAGCGGGCGCTGGCGCTGCGGGAGGGGCAGCCGGAGCCGCCGCCGGTTCAGCCAGTCGCGCGCGGCACGCCTTCAGATACTCTTGCCAGGTCTGCCCATTAAGCTCGTTTGCGGCCTTGGCCGCCTGATACTGCGCGCCGCATTCCTTGAGCACGCTGGCCTGAGCGAAGGCTTCCCCGCTCATGACGGCGGCGGAAAAAAGCGCGGCGGCGCCGAGGGCGGCGGTTGATAGACGGAGTCGGATCGACATTAAATCCCCCTTATGGAGCGGCTCTTCACGCAAAAGGCCATCCATTCGTCCAGTATCCGGCGGGTGCGCGCCGCCGCGCCGACGACGCGACGTTGAAACCGCTTCGCCTCGCCGCCGCCACGATAATCCCAACGTCGACATGAACGCAATCTGAACCTAAGTTCGAACCACGTAGAACACTGATTTTCGTGGGAGGTCCGCCTTGACGCCACCGCCAAAAGCCGTTGCGCCCGCCAGATTGAACCCCGCGTCATGGCGTGATGCGCCGTCGGCGCGCGGCGTCGATCACAAGACCCGCTGCCCCTGGTGCGGCGACGACCCTATCTACGTCGCCTATCACGATGCGGAATGGGGGAGGCCGGAGCTCCACTCGCGCGCGCTCTATGAAAAGCTCATGCTCGACGGATTTCAGGCCGGGTTGTCCTGGATCGCCATCCTGCGCAAGCGCGACGCCTTCCGCCGGGCCTTCGAGGGCTTCGCGCCGGAGCGCGTCGCCGCTTTCGACGAGACGAAGGTCGCGACGCTCATGCAGGACGCCGGCATCGTGCGCAATCGCGCCAAGATCGAGGGCGCAATCGCCTCCGCGCGCGCCTGGCTCGCGATCGAGGAGCGACAGGGCTTCTCCGCCTACTTGTGGGATTTCGTCGACGGGCGCCCGATCGTCAACAAGCCGCGGAGCATGAGCGACGTTCCGGCGCAGACAGCGCTGTCCGAGCGCCTCGCCAGGGACCTCAAGGCGCGCGGCTTCAAATTCTGCGGCCCGACGATCGTTTATGCTTTCATGCAAGCCGTGGGCATGGTCGACGACCATCTCGTCGACTGCTTCGTGAGCGGCGCTGGGAACGCCCCTTCCGCTTGATCGCGCACGGTGGTATGCGGCGGCGATCGGCATGAGCGAGGGACGCGCGATGAGCGGCATCTGGTTGGCGACGGGCGAGGCGACGGTGCTGGCGGCGGACGGACAATATACCGACGCCATGCCCGAAGTATTGATCGGCAGCATCAGAGGACCGGTCGGCCACGCCTTTGCGTCCATGGCGGGCCAGGTCGCCGGCCATCCGCGCATGTTCGTCATTCGCGACCTGAACCAGCAGGTCCGCCCGCCGACGATGATGACGACCAAGATGACCGTCAAGTCGGAAGCCTATGTCGAGCTTCTCGGTGGCGTCGTTCAGGCGGCGACCGGAGACGCCATCATTGACTGCGTGGCCGAGGGCGTGTTGCCCAAGGCCGAGCTAGCCGAACTCTGCATGGTGATCATGGTCTGGCTCGACCCGCGATGCGCAACCGACACCAACCTCGATCGCAAG
Organism: Methylocystis sp.; assembly: GCA_035319645.1. Classification (GTDB taxonomy): domain Bacteria; phylum Pseudomonadota; class Alphaproteobacteria; order Rhizobiales; family Beijerinckiaceae; genus Methylocystis. The sequence continues at coordinate 4,897 of DATHCI010000207.1, forward strand.
GACCTCTATCGCACCAATTACGAGGCGACCAAGCTCGCGATCGCGCGCGCCTTGAAAGGCGAGCCGACGATCGAAGAGCTGATCAAGAACCGCAAATCCGTGCAGCACTACGCGCTTGAGGACGTCTTCGACGTCTGACGGTCGAAACTCGGACGAAGATCAGAAGCAGGGCTCCAAGAGCTTAGGGGATCCCTGACCAGCCTCTGGGGAGATTAACCTCGCCGTGACGGACATGCGCAATCTCCAATTGCCAAAGCGCCTCTTCGCGGCTAAGGGATCGGTCATGTCATTCGCATTTCCAAGAGGCGCGTTTCGTCTGCCGGGGCTCCTCGGCGCGCTGGCTCTCGACCTCGTTTTTCCGCCTTGCTGCCTGGGTTGCCGCAAGGCCGTCGGCGGGCACGGCGGACTTTGCGCCGAATGCTGGAACGAGATGCGCTTCGTCGAACGCCCCTATTGCGAGCGGCTCGGCGCCCCGTTCGATCGCGACTTGGGCGGCGCAGCGTTGATCTCGCCGCAGGCGTTGGCGGCCCCGCCGACATTCGCGCGCGCCCGCGCCGTCGCGTCCTACGAAAGCGACATCGCGCGCGCGCTCGTCAATCGGCTGAAACATTACGATCGCTTGGAGCTCGCAGCGCCGATGGGTCGCTGGATGGCGCGCGCCGGCGCAGAGCTGCTGCGCGACGCTGATCTTCTCGTGCCGACGCCGCTGCATCGGCTGCGCCTGGCGGCGAGACGGTTCAACCAGTCGGCGGCGCTGGCGCGCGAGGTGGCTCGCGAGTGCGGCGTGCCGCTCGAGACCATGGCGCTCGAGCGCGTCAAGCCGACGACGCCTCAGGTCGGACTGACGCGAGCGCAGCGCGCCGCCAATCTCTCTGGAGCCTTCAAGGTCGACGCGACGCGCGCGGCGCGCTTGCTTGACGCCAATGTCGTGCTCGTGGACGACGTGCTGACGACGGGCGCGACCGCGAACGCCGCCGCCCGCGCCCTGCTCAAGGCGGGCGCCGCGCGCGTCGACCTCCTCGTCTTCGCGCGCACGTCCCTCGGCCCCGAGCTCGCCTCATAGCCCCGACATGTGGGAATCGCCCATGGCCAAAATCGTCATCTACACGACGGCGACCTGTCCCTATTGCCTCGCGGCCAAGCGACTGCTCATCAGCAAGCAGGCGCCTTTCGAGGAAATCAAGGTCGATGGCGATCGATCGATGCGCGCGCGCATGAGCGATTTCGCGGGCGGACGCACGAGCGTCCCGCAGATTTTCATCGACGGACGGCACGTCGGCGGCTGCGACGACCTTTATGAGTTGGAGCGTCAGGGCCGCCTCGACGCGCTTCTGCAAACGACCGGAGCGACGCCGTGATCCGCTATTCGCTGGTCTGCGCGCGGGCGCATGAGTTCGACGCCTGGTTTCGCGACATCGCGACTTTCGACGATCAGGCGGCCAACTGCGCCCTCACCTGCCCCTTTTGTCAGTCGACCGACATCCAGAAGGGCGTCATGGCCCCGCATGTGGCGCGCGCGGTCCCGGAGACGCACGCCGCTCCGCCCCCCCAGTCGCGCGCGGCGGACGGCGACGGCGGCGGCGACGCCGTAGCAACATCGCTGACTGAGAAAGATCACAGCGATCTGCGGGAAAAGCTCCGGGATCTGCGCGAAAAAATTCTCGCGACAACGGAGGACGTGGGCGAGCGCTTCCCGGCCGAGGCGCGCAAGATGCAGGACGGGGACCGCGCCCCGCGCGCCATCCGCGGACGCGCGACGCTTGAAGAAGCCAAGGCGCTGATCGACGAGGGCGTCGCCGTGCTTCCCGTCCCGGGCGAGGGGCATTAGCGCCCGGCTCTCAGCGCAAAGGAGGATTGGCCTTGAGCATGATCATGCTGATCCTCGGCTTGTCGCCGGACGAGTCCGAGGAAATGCGACAGAACCCGCAACGCGTGACGACAGCTTTCGAACGGCTCGCCTCCGCGCGCAAACCCGGCGCGCTGAACATGCGCCCCACGCCGAACGGCTTCTGCCTCGACAAGCGCTGGCATCTCTTCCACTATCTCTTCACCGGACACGGGCACTTGGGCGGCGAGCCTCCAGAGGGCGCGCTGCTTGCCGGTCGCGAGATCGGCCCCGCCGGCGGCTACGGACCCGCGCGTTGGCTCGAACCAAGCGACACGAAGAAATTCGCCGCCTACCTGCGCTCCATGACGGTGGAACGGCTGCTCGCGCGCGTGAGCTTCGACGCGTTTCGTCGCGAGAAAATTTACGGCTACACCGCCTCTGAGGGCTCCGAGGAGGATCGCTTCGAGGTCGAGGACGATGTGACGACGTTTTTTCCGGCGCTGCGCGATTTCGTCATCGAGCAGGCGGAGAAGGAGCGTGGACTGTTGATCAAGCTGACGTGAGCGCGCGCGTTTCGGCTCAATCCCCCGCCTTAAGCCGCTCTGCCGCCCGTGGCGCGAAATAGGTCAGGACCCCCGCGGCGCCGGCGCGCTTGAAGGCCAGAAGACTTTCCATCATAACGCGCTCGCCGTCGAGCCAGCCGTTGTCGGCGGCCGCCGTCAGCATCGCATATTCGCCCGACACCTGATAGGCGAAGGTGGGCGCGCCGAAAGTCTCGACGACGCGGCGCAAGACGTCGAGATAGGGCATGCCGGGCTTCACCATCACCATATCGGCGCCCTCGGCGAGGTCGAGCTCGACCTCCCGCAACGCCTCGCCGCCATTCGCTGGGTCCATTTGATAGGTGCGCTTGTCGCCACGCAGCGTCTTGCTGGTGCCGATCGCGTCGCGGAACGGGCCATAGAAGGCCGAGGCGTATTTCGCCGCATAGGCCATGATCTGGACGCGCTCGAACCCTTCCGCGTCGAGCGCGGCGCGGATGGCGCCGACGCGACCGTCCATCATGTCGGATGGCGCGATGATGTCGGCGCCGGCCCGGGCCTGATTCAGCGCCTGGCCGATCAGCGCGCCGACCGTCTCGTCGTTGACGATCTCGTCGCCGCGCAAAATGCCGTCGTGGCCGTGACTGGTGTAGGGATCGAGCGCCACGTCAGTCATGACCCCGATGTCGAGCGCTGCGGCCTTGATCGCGCGACAGGCGCGAGAGACGAGGTTTTCGGGATCATGCGCGTTCGAGCCCAACTCGTCGCGCTGCGCGGGATCGACGTGCGGGAACAGCGCGACCGCCGGGATCTTGAGCTCTGCGGCCTGCCCGATCGCCTCCAAAGCGACATCGACCGAGTAGCGGAAGACTCCGGGCATCGACGCGACGGGCTCCTTGCAGCCCTTCCCTTCGATCAGAAACAGCGGCCAAATCAGATCGGACACGTCGAGCAGCGTCTCGCGCACGAGCCGACGCGACCAGTCGCTGCGCCGGTTGCGCCGCGGGCGAACCGCGAGGTCGAGACGAAAGGCGCTTGCCTCTCCTGCGGTCATTGGGTGCGCCTCCTCAACGCTGGATCCCTTGGATGGACTCACTATCGCGCAACCATGCGACGATTGCACGCGAGTTGCGCCGCGCCACGCGGAACGGCTATCATCGAGGCGCTGCTTGCAGCGATCGCGCGGGCTCGACGCGACGTGGCGCGAGCGCCCTCAGCCACGATGCAGCTTCACGAACCGCCCGATCGCACAAGCCCGTCCACGAGAGCCGCCGCGCGCCGACGGCGCGCGCTCGCCTTATTGCTGCTATTCGCCGCCTTGCCGGAAGCACAGAGCCTCGCCCAACCGCCGGCGCACCGCAAGGCGACGCAGGGCAAGCTCAAACAACCGGGAAAGCCTCAGGATAAGACCCGACCACCGGCGCCCGCGCCCGCAGCGGGGCCAAGCGCCGCTGCTCCGCGCGTGGAATTTCCGCCGCCGGATCTGTCGAAGCCGCCGCCGATGCTGCCCGTAGCGTCGAGAGAAAGGATGCGCGCCTGCGCCGACGAATGGTCCAAGCTCAAAATGGAGTCGAAGGAGCAACCGCCGCTATGGCGAGACTTCGCCAGCAAGTGCCTGACGCGTTGACTTCGTCGTCGGGCGACCGCGGCGCTCCCAGCCGCGTGCGGGACGAAATTTTCGGCGCCCCGAAGCACGGGGCGTCGCGGGCGCCGAAGCGAACGCGTGACGCAGTTTCTCTATTGCTCCTCGGGGGTCGGAACAACAGACGCCGGGGGAACGGCCGCGGCCTTTCGCGGCGCGCGCTTCTTGGCCGGAGCCTTGCGCGTCGCCTTCTTGGCGGCGGTCTTCTTTGCGCCGGCGCGCTTCGTTCCAGCCTTTTTCGTCGCGCCGCGCTTCTTCACGGCGGCCTTGCGGGTCGTGGTCTTGCGGGCGACCTTCTTCGTCGCGGTCTTGCGGCGCGCCTTCTTCGTCGCGCCCTTCTTCGTCGCAGATCGCTTCTTGGTCGCGCTCTTGCGAGCGCCTTTCTTGGCCGCCGCTTTCTTGGCCGGTTTGCGTTTCGTGGTAGCTCTCGCCATTTCTTATCCCCTTAATCCCGTCGTCGAAGTTCGCATCATCGACAACAAGCAGCGATAGCCTAACGTGGTTAATCCTTGTTTCAAGAGCAGCGCCGAGCGCATGCGCGCACATGCGCGTCCTGAGCGGCGCGCAAGACGATCCAGAGCAGGTCGGCGAGACGTTTCCACCACGCGACCGCGTCCGCAGAACGTCGCCAAGGACACGCCTGAAAGACCTCCAATCGAGTCTCGCAAGACGGCTCCGCGTTCAGCTTCCGCGCAGCGCGTAGCCTGAGACGTCGCGCTTCGCGCTTATGCTTCGCGCATGCATGCTGTATGGCAATCTATTGTTCTTGAACAATTATGCGGCGCTTGGCCGCAAGAGGCGTTCAGTGGCGATGACCTGCGCGAAGCATGCGCGAGACGCGCGGAAACGATCTCGCCGCGCTCGTCTTCGTCGCTCTCGCGCGCCTCTCGTCGCAGCTCCGCGCGAACGCGCATCGCGTTGCGCCGTCACGCCGCGCGCGGACGCGCCAAGCCCAAAAAAAAATTTGTAGATGACGCGCCGATGCGTCCAAATATGGCGCCGCAAAGGGCGCGCGCCGACAAAAATCGCGCAACATCCAAAAAAGTGATTCGTTTTTTGCGCGCGATCAGAGGCCGAGCTTGCTCTTCAGGAGGTCGTTCACGACCTGCGGATTGGCCTTGCCGCCGGTCGTCTTCATGACCTGTCCGACGAACCAGCCGAGCATCGTCGGCTTCGCTCTCGCCTGCTCGACCTTGTCGGGATTGGCCGCGATCACGGCGTCGACGGCGGCCTCGATGGCGCTCGTATCCGTCACCTGCTTCATTCCCCGCGCCTCGACAATCTGCTCGGGATCGCCGCCCTCGCCCCAGACGATCTCGAACAGGTCCTTGGCGATCTTGCCCGAGATGACGCCCTTGGAGATGAGATCGACGATCGCGCCGAGGGCCTTCGCCGGGACCGGCGCGCTCGCGATGTCCTGGCCTTCCTTCTTCAGGCGGCCGAACAGCTCGTTGATGACCCAGTTGGCGACGAGCTTGGCGTCGCGACCCTTGGCGGCCTCCTCGAAATAGTCGGCGCTCGCGCGCTCCATGACGAGCACGCCGGCGTCATAGGGCGAAAGCCCATAGTCTGCGATGAAGCGCGCACGCTTGGCGTCGGGAAGCTCGGGCAGGCTCCCGGCGAGAGCCTCGACATAGGCCTGATCGAATTCGAGCGGCAGCAGGTCGGGGTCAGGGAAATAGCGATAGTCGTGCGCCTCTTCCTTTGAGCGCATCCGCCGCGTCTCGCCCTTGCCGGGATCGAAGAGCCGCGTCTCCTGCGCGATGACGCCGCCGTCCTCCAATATGCCGATCTGGCGGCGCGCCTCGACCTCGATCGCCTGGCCGATGAAGCGGATGGAGTTGACATTCTTGATCTCGCAGCGCGTGCCGAGCTTCTCCCCCGGCCGGCGCACGGACACGTTCACGTCGGCGCGCAGCGACCCCTGCTCCATATTGCCGTCGCAGGAGCCGATGTAGCGCAGGATCGTGCGCAGCTTCGAGACATAGGCGCGCGCCGCCTCAGCCGAGCGCAGGTCTGGCTTGGAGACGATCTCCATGAGCGCGACGCCCGCGCGATTGAGATCGACATGGCTCTCGGTCGCCGAGAGCTCGTGCAGCGACTTGCCGGCGTCCTGCTCGAGGTGCAGGCGCTCGATGCCCACGACGACGCGCTCGGTCGGCGACACGTCGACGACGACCTCGCCTTCGCCGACGATCGGACTCTTGTACTGCGAGATCTGATAGCCCTGCGGCAGGTCGGGAAAGAAGTAGTTCTTGCGGTCGAAGACGGAGCGATGGTTGATCTTGGCCTTGAGGCCGAGCCCCGTGCGCACGGCCTGCGCGACGCATTCCTCATTGATGACGGGGAGCATGCCGGGCATGGCCGCGTCGACGAGCGAGACGTGATCGTTCGGCTCGCCGCCATACTCGGCCGAGGCGCCGGAGAAGAGCTTAGCGCGGCTCGTCACCTGCGCATGTATCTCCATGCCGACGACGACCTCCCAATCCCCGGTCGCGCCTTTGAGAAGCTTGGAGGCGGCAGGAGCGGTCATGTCGGGAGTCCTTTTGTGGAGGCGGTGTCGTTGTTGTTATAGCGAGCGCGCGCCCCCAGCGCGACCCCTTCTCCCACGAAGTGGGAGAAGGTGGCCTCGCGAAGCGAGGTCGGATGAGGGCCGGCGCCGCCCCAAGCATTTTGCAGGAAAGCCCCATGCCCGTTCGGGTCGGAAAGGAAAAGACCGCCTTCGCCCGCAGCCTGCGCCGCGAGATGACGACGGCCGAAGAAATGCTGTCGCGGGCGTTGCGCGGAAAGAAACTCGCGAACTTGAAATTTCGCCGGCAGGTTCCGATCGGGCGTTACGTCGTCGATTTTCTCTGCGTCGAGCGTCGTTTCATCGTCGAGCTGGACGGACCGCCCCATGACGCGCCCGAGCAGCGGGAGCATGACGCCCTGCGCGACGCCTATCTGCGCAAATGCGGATACCGCGTCTTGCGGCTGCCAAATGACGTGGTGATCGGCGGCGGAGATATCGCGCCGGACTTGATCCGGGAGGCGATGGAAGGGTGACGACAAGCGGGATTGGAGCGGCGCGGTCCCTCATCCGACCTCGCTTCGCGACGTCGGCCGGCCGGTCGAAGAGGCCGAGCAGCCGCAACAGGGCCAAAGCGCGTTCACCCCTCTCGCCTTCGCTTGCGAGCTGGCGCACATAGGCGTCCATCACGTGAAAGGCGTGGCCATGCTGCTCCTCGGCGTTCGCCTCCTCGAGCTTGAACAGGTCGCGCTTGCGGATGTCGCCGCCATGCGCGTCGCGCAGATAGGTTCCGATCAGAGTCAGCGTCAGCGCATGGCCCTTCACAGCCTCGACGAGTTCCTCGAATTCCGCCGGCAGACCTGTGACGCCGAGCGCAAGCAAGGGCGCGGCGCCGGCCTCGCGCGACAGCCGCGTCAGCGCCGTTTCCGGCGCCGTCGTCGACCAAAAGGCCTTGAGGTCGGGGATCGAATAGCGCGTCGTGACGAGGCAGAGGCCCTGGCCGTTCTGCGCGAGGCCGCGCAGCAGCGCGGCGAGTCCGTCGTCCTTGAGCTCGCCCGGCGTGGGCGCCATCAGTGCATATTGCAGCGGCTCCAGCCCGTCGAGAATGAGCAGCGCGCGCCTTTCGCCGAGCGCCCGCGCCAGCCGTCGCCCTTTCTCATAGCCGCTCGCTTTCTCCTCCGTCGCGACGCCAAAAAATTTTAGCGCCTCGGCGAAGAAGAGATCGGAGGAGGCCGCGAGCTGCTCGCGCGTGCCCTGGCTATAGAAGGACCAGGCGAAGGCCGCCTCGCAGCCAGGCCAGCCCTTGGCGCCAAGCTCCACGGCCCATTTGGCGACGAGCGACGTCTTCCCCTCGCCGCCGAGCGCGACGAAGCTCACCACGCGCGGACGCTTGGGCTCGCCCGCCTGCGCCTTGGCCCAGGCCTCGTCGAGCGCTTGCATTTCCGCCTTGCGGCCGATGAGTTCGGCAGGCGCATAGCGGAGGATACGGGAGACGTCGTAGTCGGGCGGGCTCGTAATTTTGGAAGCCGTGGGCGCTCCTTCTTCCGTCCGAACGGGAAGAGTTCCGCCGTTCAGCACAAAGCGCTCGCAGATGAGCTTTGCTATCTCGTCCGCGCTGCGAGCTTGGAAATCGATCGTGCCATCTCCCTCCAATATGCCGAGTTCCTCGAAATCTCCGGAATGCCCATGGCGAAGCAACATTATTCGTTTCTGATCCAGGTTTGCGATCAGTTGGCCGATCTGGCGCCATTCGAGCTTGCACCAGCGCTTCGCGGCGTATTGCGGGCAAAGAAAGAGGACGATCAGTTCCGCCTCTTTGCGATAAAGCGATGGGAGATAAACCGCTAGATCGAGGCGCGCGAACTCGGCCTCGTAATATTTGTCATAGAGCACGCGCTCCCTGCCGAAGGCGGCGGCAAGGCGATCCGCGACGGCCGCGACGAAATCGCGGTGCTCCCCCGGGAAGGAGAGCGCTATGTCGAAGCGACGGGTTGGGGAAGGCGTTTCAGGCATAATCGTTGATCGCGGATAAGAAGAACGCTGTCATATCACAACCGTGGCTGGGGCGGAGAGCGCCCTCATCCGACCCGGCTTCGCCGGGCCACCTTCTCCCACTTCGTGGGAGAAGGAATGCTGCGGCGTCGTTTCGGTTCGATCTTCAGCCATGTAAAATGCGAGGGCGACTCCTTCTCCCACTCCGTGGGAGAAGGAGCGGATCACGCGACAATCAGCCGACGCTCCAAGCCAGGTAGCGGCTGATCTCCGTCAGATTGCGGCCGCTCTCCGCCGACCAGGCGTTCATCGCCTCCTGAACCGCGCTCATGTCTTTCTTGGTCGATGGCTCCTTCTGAAGGACGCCCTCGCGGACGAGCGCCGTTACGACGTCCGGGGTCAGCACGAAGGAGGGCTTGCCGAGCATGCGCAGAAAGCGCATGCCGCTCACGCCGCCGAGATGGCTGCCTCTCTTCTTCAAGAGCTCAATCAGCTCGGCATATTTAGCGTCCGGCCACTCCGCGAAGAAACGGGCCGCAGAACCATGCTCCTTGGCGAGATCGAGGACCAGGCGCGCATTGGCCTGAACCGCGGCGAGCTTGGCGGCGTTGCGCACGATCGCCGTGTTGCGCGACAGCGCGTCCAAGTCCTCGTCGTTGAGGAAGGCGCAGTGGGCCGGGGAAAATCCACGGAACGCCGCTTCGAAGGCGTCCCATTTCTGATCGATGACCGCGTGCGAGAATCCGGCGTAAAAGATCCGTCGCGCCATGAGCGAAAGCACGCGGTCGTCCGGCGTCGCCGCGATCGCGGCCGCGCTACGTGCGGGCTCGGACCGCAGCTTCGCTTCGAGCTCCCCCGCGCCGCGGCGCTGATCCGCCAGGGCTACGATCTCTGAAAATGGACGCAATTTCATCGCCGCTCGCTTTGTCCGCGTCATTCCAGACGTTCACGACGCGCAGTGTAAAGAAGGGGGCAGAATAGCTCAACTCGAGCTTCAGTCGAAAGGCAATGGCTGAAGAGGGCGCTCACAATGAACTGTGATTGGGGCGGAGAGCGCCCTCATCCGACCCGGCTGCGCCGGGCCACCTTCTCCCACTTCGTGGGCGAAGGAGCGCTGCGGCGCCGTTTCGATGCAATCACCAACCTTGTAAAAATCAAGGGCCACTCCTTCTCCCACTTGTGGGAGAAGGTGGCCTCGCGAAGCGAGGTCGGATGAGGGACCTCGCCGGCACAATCCCTCTTGGTCGCGGCTTACGCCACCGCCGCCGCCTTGCCGCTCTTCTCGGCTTTCTTGCGCTCGTTCGGGTCGAGGTGGATCTTGCGCAGGCGGATCGACTTCGGAGTCACCTCGACGAGCTCGTCATCCTCGATATAAGCGAGGGCCTTCTCGAGCGTCATCTTGATCGGCGGCGTCAGGCGCACCGCCTCGTCCTTGCCGGCGGCGCGGATGTTCGTCAGCTGCTTGCCCTTCAGCACGTTGATCTCGAGGTCGTTGTCGCGCGTGTGCTCGCCGACGATCATGCCGCGATAGACCTTCCGGCCGGGCTCGATCATCATCGGCCCGCGGTCCTCGAGCTTCCACATCGCATAGGCCACGGCCTCGCCCTGGTCGTTAGAGATCAGGACGCCGTTCCTGCGCCCCTGGATGTCGCCCTTGTAGGGCGCGTAGGAATGGAACAGGCGGTTCATGATCGCCGTGCCGCGCGTGTCGGTCAGCAATTCGCCCTGATAGCCGATGAGCCCGCGCGTCGGCGCGTGGAAGACGAGCCGCAGGCGCCCGCCGCCCGAGGGCTTCATCTCGATCATCTCGGCCTTGCGCTCGGACATTTTCTGCACGACGACGCCGGAGTGCTCCTCGTCCACATCGATGACGACCTCTTCGATGGGCTCCAGGATCTCGCCGCTCTCGTCGCGCTTCAGCACGACCTTGGGGCGCGAGACCCCGAGCTCGAAGCCCTCGCGGCGCATGGTCTCGATCAGGATCGCGAGCTGCAATTCGCCGCGGCCCGAGACGATATAGGCGTCGCCCATGGGCGCATCCTCGACGCGCAGCGCGACATTGCCCTCCGCCTCCTTGAAGAGCCGGGCGCGGATCATGCGGCTCGTGACCTTGTCGCCCTCCGTGCCCGCGAGCGGCGAGTCGTTGACGAGGAAGGTCATCGACAGCGTGGGCGGGTCGATCGGCTGCGCCTGCAGCGGCTCGCTCACATCGAGCGCGCAGAGCGTGTCGGCGACGTTGAACTGCTCGAGCCCCGCGATCGCCACGATGTCGCCGGCCTCGGCCTCCTCGATCGGCTGCCGCTCGATGCCCCGGAAGGCCAAGATCTTCGAGACGCGCCCCTGCTCGACGATCGATCCGTCGCGCGCGAGCACCTTGACCGGCTGGTTCGGCTTGACCGAGCCCGAGAAGACGCGACCCGTGATGATGCGCCCGAGATAGGGATTGGCTTCGAGCAGCGTGCCGAGCATGCGGAAGCCGCCCTGCCCGACCTTGGGCTCGGGCACGTGACTGAGCACGAGGTCGAAGAGCGGCGCCATATTCTCCTTGGGGCCATCGGGCTCCTCGGCCATCCAGCCCTGCTTCGCCGAGCCGTAGATGATTGGGAAGTCGAGCTGCTCGTCCGACGCGTCGAGCGCTGCGAAGAGGTCGAAGACCTCGTTGATGACCTCGCTCGGGCGCGCGTCGGGCTTATCCACCTTGTTGATGCACACGATGGGCTTCAGCCCGATCTTGAGCGCCTTGCCGACGACGAATTTCGTCTGCGGCATGGGGCCCTCGGCGGCGTCTACGAGCACGATCGCGCCGTCGACCATCGAGAGGATGCGCTCGACCTCGCCGCCGAAATCGGCGTGGCCCGGCGTGTCGACGATGTTGATGCGCGTATCCTTCCAGGCGATCGAGGTCGCCTTGGCCATGATCGTGATGCCGCGCTCCTTTTCGAGATCGTTGCTGTCCATGACGCGCTCGGCGACGCGCTGGTTCTCGCGAAAGGCGCCTGATTGCTGCAGCAGCCGATCGACGAGCGTGGTCTTGCCGTGATCGACGTGGGCGATGATGGCGATGTTGCGGAGCTTCATGAGAGTCGGTCGGCGGATGCTGAAGGAACGAAAACAAAGAACGGAGAACCTTCCGTTCTCCGTTCTTCGTGGTCCGTCCCTTGGTTGCGGCGCAGCAACCCATATAGGAGTCGCACGGAAAAGGGAACAGCCGCGCGCGTCGATCCCCAGGACCGAGGCGGCGGCGCTCGTCCGCCTCCTGCGCCCGCCGCAGAAGTCGGGGCCTGAGCGGAAGGGACAGGCTTTGCGCCGGATTTATGCGCCGACCCGAGGACCGTGACCTTGGGAACGCCGGCTGCGAGAAAGCCTTGGCGTCCGAAACAAAAAGAGCGGAGAACCTGCGGTCTCCGCTCTCGATCCCCGCGAACTGGTCGCTGGGTTCGTCGCCCACCGAAAGGGCTATCTGTTAGCGACGCGCGCCTCGAGGCCGGCTCCAGCCGGCGGCGGCTCGGCGCGATCAGGCGACCTCGCGCTTCTGAGCCTTCAGCTCATCGAGCTTGTTTTTGAGAAACCATTGATAAACCTCGGCGATCCCCTGTTCGAGCGAAATCTCGGGCCTCCAGCCCAGGTTGAAGATCTTGGTCGAGTCCATCAGCTTTCTCGGCGTCCCGTCCGGCCTTGACCTGTCGAAGACAACCTTTCCAGTAAAGCCCGTGACTTTCGCGATCAGCTGGGAGAGCGCCGCGATGCTGATCTCCGATCCGGCGCCGCAGTTGATGTGGTCGTAGTCGTCGTAATTGTCGAGACAGAAGGCGACGCCGCGGGCCAGATCGTCGACGTGCAGGAATTCCCGCAACGGCGAGCCTGTTCCCCAGACGACGACCTCCCTCTGTCCGGAGAGCTGCGCCTCGTGGAACTTACGCAGGAGCGCCGGCAGCACGTGGCTGGTGTTGAGGTCGAAGTTATCGTTCGGCCCGTAAAGGTTGCACGGCATCACCGAGATGAACCGCCGACCATACTGCTTGCGATAGGCCTGACACAATTTGACGCCCGCGATCTTCGCGATCGCATACCATTCGTTCGTTGGCTCGAGCGGGCCGGTCAGGAGCGCGGATTCGGTGATCGGTTGCGGCGCGAATTTGGGATAGATGCAAGAAGATCCCAAAAACACCAAGCGATCGACATTGGCGACATGCGCCGAATGGATGACATTCGTTTCGATCGCAAGATTGTCATAGATAAAGTCGGCTGGAAAGGTGTCGTTCGCCAGGATGCCGCCAACTTTCGCCGCAGCAAAAACGATGGCGTCCGGCCTGTTCTGCTTCAGCCATACTTCCACGGCCAGCTGGTTCCGCAAGTCGACGACGGATCGGTCGACCTTGATGACGGTATCGCCGCGCCCCTCCAGGCCCCGCGTAACCGCCGACCCGACCATCCCGTTGTGGCCGGCGACCCAAACTCGCAGTCCCTGCATATTCGTGACCCCGCGTCTCGAGAATGCGTCGATTGGTACTTCTAAAGTCACAGCCGTCACTGTTGGGTTAAGAGCGGAAACCCATTGAACCAAAACTCCTTGGAGTCCGCAACGGCAAAAATTGCGCTGCACGCCTGCCGACATTGCGGCGAAAATCCATGGGGCGCGCCCCTATGATTTATTGAGGCACAAATCTGCAAAGGAGGCGCCGACCTCCTCCGAGACCTTCCGTCGGAACTGCCGCTTGCGCTTGGTTCGACGCCGATGCGCGGCGTTGATCTGTTCGAGCGCCTTGCCCGAGTAGGCGACCGGAAGCGTGTAAAAGCGCGCGGCTGACTCCGACCCGAGATAGCCGTTCCAAAAGGCGTCATAGTCAAAGCTTTCACCTTCGTCGCCCGCGACGCCTATCTGCTCGCGACTGCTGACCCCAACGACATTTGTGACGCCGAGCGTCCGGGCGATCGCCTTTGCGCAGTCGAGCAGAAGGAAAGGCGGCGCGACGTCATAACAGCTTTTGGTCGCGCGGCGGATGGCCTCCAGCTGGGCTTTCTGGCCTTGCACGCGGGTCACCAGCAGAACTTCGGAATCGCTGAGCCCCACGAGGGGCCCGGGCACGATCGAGAAGGCCAGGGCATAGACCTTGACTCCTCCCGAGGTCATGACCAGCGTCAGATCGCCCTCTGCATGATATTGCGTGTCGAATATGAGGGAAATGCACGGCGCCGTATCTCCGCTCTTACGCCCCCAAAGCAACGTCCTGTCATGATAGATGTCCGGGTAGAAGGTGCTTCGCACTCTGCGCTCGATGTAATTATAGTGATGCGCCAAAGCCGCCCGTCTCTCGGGCTTCTCAAAGCTTTCGACGAGGTAGGAGCGGAAACAGACGTTGACGAGGTTTGGATGTAGACTCATCAGCGAAAATGTCTTCGGTTGGGACAAAATGCTTATTGTTTTAGCATAATTCAAGAGCTCGACGAGCAGCGGCTCCTTCAGCGCGAGCCCCTGCTCCAACCCGTAGGCTGACACGCGAGCAGCGCCGCGACGGCACAGCGTGATCGCCGCGCGCGCCACGGGATAAACTGCTCGCATAATGCTTCTGGGGTCCCGCATGCTCGGAATGAGGCTCAACCTAGGGAAGCTCGATGGGGGGCATCGGGCCAAGTCAACGGAGCGCCGCGCAACGATAGCCATCGGCGCGCCGAGTGAGCGCTAGCGAGCGTCAATTGCTCTTTCTCTTTCTGACGATCCGACGCGTCACGCCAGGAGAGGATCCTCGAAATTGCAGCTTTAGGGCCATCGGTCGTCGCTGGCAAGAATGTGGTGGGGATCGTACGCAGGGGAAGGCGTGGCGGACCACTCCTCTTCGAGCTACCGCCGGCGTGCCGGCGCGGGAAAGCACGCCGTCTCCGCATGCTCCTTGGCGGCGTCCTCTAGCAGCGCCGCGCAATCGAAATTCTGCGTCATGAAATTCTGCGTCGTTGACATTCCCGGCGCCAAAGCCCCCACTGGCGCGGCTCTCAGAGCCCTGCCGGACGAAGCCGCGCCGCCATACGCCGATGCGGCGCCGGCTTGCAGCTTGAGGTCGCGAGTCCCGTGGGCGATCCGCGGATCGATTCCCGCGTCCCGCTTGAGAATCGAGCGCGGCGCGAAGCCGATTTCCGGTCCGAGAGTGTATGGCCTCACGGTCATCTCGCGCGGCGAGACGACGCGCACACGGAACCCGATCTGACGCGGCGCGAAATATATCCCCGTCTTCCTGCCCGCCCAGCCCGCAGATCCCCTGAAGCCGACGCTGCAGCCCGCGACCCGGAAATAGCGCTCGCACTCCGTCCGAGAGTGGAAGCGAGGGGCTTTTTCGTCGAATTCAGCCCGTGAATTCGTCTCAGCGTTTTCGCATTGCTCGACGTTCAGCCGCCTCTCTGCGACACACAGCGTCCTTGAGCCATAGACTTGTTCGGTCGCGGATTGCTGCGCCGCCGCCGCGCCAAACGAAAGCGCGAAGACCGCGACCGTCGACAAGCTTCTTCTCGGGCGCATTGCTCGTCTCCAACTCGCCTGGTGAACCGCTCGGGGGTTTGTCCACGGCTCTCGCCCAAGATCGTCGAAGAATCCTTTCGCGCGACCGCCAATGGAGCTATGCGATTGAGCGGCGTCGTTCAAGATGACCGCTCGCGCCGCGTTCGCAGCCGTCGCACGCGAGGGCTCAACGAATGTTTTTGGCAGGATCAAGCGCTGCGGAGTGCTCCGGTTCATGAAGATTCTTCACGTCATCGCCTCCGTCGACCCCAGTGGCGGGGGGCCGATCGAAGGCGTCGTCATGAGTTCCGAAACTTGGCGACGCCACGGCCATACCCGCCACATCGTCTGCCTGGATCCCCCTCACTCGCAGTGGGTCCAAACCTGTCCGGTCCCCACATTCGCCGTCGGCATCGCAGGAAAGTGGCACGTGCTGCTGAAGCAACTCATCCCGCTTCTGAGGTATGCTTATTCACCCTGGCTGAAGAAGTGGCTGCGCGCGCACGTTCACGAATATGACGCCGTGATCATCAACGGGCTCTGGAATTATTCGTCCTTCGGCAGCTGGCGGGCGCTTGGCCATACGGATGTGACTTACGTCGTATTCACGCACGGGATGCTCGATCCGTGGTTCAACAAGACCTATCCAATCAAGACCTTCTTCAAAACGATCTACTGGAAGCTGTTCGAGCACAGAGTGCTGCGCGACGCGCGCGCCGTGCTCTTCACCTCGGAAGAGGAACGGCGCCTGGCGCAGCACTCATTTGCTCCCTACATGGCTCGGGAAATTGTCGTGGGCTACGGCACCCGCGATGATTTCGGCGATCCGGCGACGGAGATAGCGGCGTTTTTCGAGAAGGCTCCGCGTGCGCGCGGACGCAGGCTCATGCTGTTCTTGAGCCGCATCCACCCGAAGAAAGGCGTGGACCTTCTGATACAGGCCTTCTCTCGTCTGGCCGGCGAATTCCCCGAATTCGACCTCGTCATCGCTGGCCCCGATCAGGTCGGATGGCAAGCGACGCTAGAGAAGCTCGCGCGTCAACTCGGCGTCGCCGAGCGAATCCACTGGCCGGGCATGCTGCTCGGCGACCCAAAGTGGGGCGCGTTCCGCGCGGCCGAATTTTTCGTGCTGCCTTCGCATCAGGAAAATTTCGGCATCGTCGTCTCCGAGGCGATGGCCATCGGTCGACCGGTTCTCGTCACGAACAAGGTGAACATTTGGCGCGAGATCGAGCAGGACGGCGCGGGCCTCGTCGTCGACGACAATGCGGAGGCGGTCGAGACGGCGATGCGAACGCTTTGCTCGCTCAGCGCCGAAGCTGCGGCGGAAATGGGCGCAAGGGCGCGCCGCTGCTTCGTCGAGCGCTACGATCTGGATCGCAACGCCATGCAGTTGCTCGAGCTTCTGACGAAATTGCGCGGCGAAACGTGACCGAGCGACGAAGAACGATTAAGCTTGCTGTCCGGCTTGCGCCGCCGTCGCACTCCTGACGAAATCCTGCGCGCGCCCAGCCAGCTGCTCCACGCGTTTGCCCGTCAGGCGAGCCAGCTCCCGCAGGCGTTCTGCGCTGCTCGGGAGCGTCCGAAGCTGCCGATCGAATTCGAGAACCTTTGCGGCTACGAGAAAGCGATACCAGAAGCCCTGCAGAAAATTGTAGACCAGCCCCTCGACGCCATCCAGGAAGCCGAAACGCAGGAAATATCTATAAAGGAAATAGAAGAGCGGTCCGACCCAGAGCGGCATCCGATTGTACATGTGCTCCTTCATCAGACGTTTGGCGGCTGCCTGAAGCGGCGTGTTGGTCGTGGTCATGGTGGCGTCGGAGGCCCCGCCCAGATCGTAACGCGCCATCAGAACGTCGATCGCCTCGTTCGTGGCGTATCTGTTGTGCTTATTGGTGAAGAAGGTCAGGTCGTTCAGGTTGTGATCCGCAAAGTCGTGCTCGAAAGTCACAGCGCGCCCGTAGCGAAGGGTCATGTGCTCATCCATCCAGCGCTGCTCGATTTGCGCCGCGCCCTTGCGCCATATGCGCAGCAGCGTGAGCGGATAGCGACCGCCATGCCGGATCCAGCGGCCCAGAAATATGTGACGGCGCTTGAGGTTTACGCCCGTGACGTCTTGCGGCAGGAGCGGCAGGCGTTCCTGAATCTCGGCGACGAGTTCCGGGGTCAGAACCTCGTCCGCGTCAAGCCGCATGACCCATTGCGCGTCGAAGGGGAGGCTGTTCAGCGCCCAATCGAATTGCTGCGCATAGCTGACGAAGGGATGTACCGCGACGTGAGCGCCGAGCGATCGCGCCAGCTGAACGCTTCCATCCGTCGAAATGGAGTCGACGACGAAGGCTTTCGCGCCCATTTCGTTCAGCTTGGGCAAAAGACGCTCGAGGTGGCGACTTTCGTCCTTGCAAAGAATCACGACGCCTAAATCAAGCATCTCGTCCCTGTCCGGTTGTGAGGAGTCGCAGGTCCTCGGCGAGGCGCGCCGCTGGGGGCCGCTCGGCGAGCGCGCAGTTCGACTCCAGATGATCCTTCGACGACATCGACGCCAGCACGACGCCGTCGGGGTTGTTGGAGAACGCAAACCTGGCCAGGATTTCCCCCGCGGGGGCTTGCTCGGAGATCTCGTGTCTTTCGGCGAAATCCAGCCAAAGTCGAGGCTCCGCGAGGCGCAACTGCTCGATGCGCCTGGCCTCGGTCGGAGAAAAGACGCCGTGGGTGACGAAGCTTGGAGCATATCCCGAGGCCGTCAAGCCGCGCAGTCGAACAGAGACCTTCGCGGACGGCGCATCGGAGAACTGGAGGAAGTCGAGGGGTTTTTGCGAAGCCAGCGCGGCCGTTGCGCTCTCTTCGGCTCCAGCGAGGGAGATCGCCCTAATCAATCCCTGCTCCTTGAGACGAATCAAAACTTCGAAGATGGCGTCGCTCGTCGCGTCCCCGGCGGACGGCTCATGGATGGCGAAGACGTCGACAAAATCCCCTCCCAAACGCCGAAGGCTCTCCTTGAGCGACGGTTCGATCGATTTGGGATCGATCTCGGCGTGAACGGCGAGCGGACGCGAGCGACTGGCGACGCGACGCAGGCTTGGCGCCGCTGCGACAAGCCGCCGGGCCAGCGGACGCAACAGGCGCTTGTGAAGCGGAACTTGTGGGCGGGAGAGGCCGAACTTGGTGCACACCACGACCTTGTCGCGCCGATCCCGCAGGAATCGACCCAGTATCTCCTCGGACTCCCCGTCGCCGTAAGGGGGCGCTGTGTCGTACCAGGTCACCCCTAGATCGAACGCCCGGGCCAGCGCTCTTAACCCGTCACGCGCGGAAATCCGCGAACCGAGCGACGCGCACCCAAATCCGAGCGCGGAAACCTCGCGTCCGAGGGAAACGACGTGCACGCGGCGCATGGAGCTCAACCCGTCAAAGCCGGCGCCGCGACCCGCTGACGCGCGTTCGCCAGCCGATCGGCCAGACGGAACGCGAGCGCCACGGCAAGGAAGGTCGGATTGGCCTGGCCGGATGTTGGAAACACCGAAGAGGACGCGATATGCAGATTGTCGACGCCATGCACGCGACAATCCCTGTCGACGACGCTATCCCTCGGATCGTCACCCATTCTCGTCAACCCGATTTGATGGAAGCCGTCGACGGAGTGACGCATGATTCTTTCCACCGCGTCGCTTTCGGAGGCGTCGTATCGCTCGAGGCGAGCGAGACCCGCCTTGCGCAAGGCGGCGTCGAGCGCATCGTGCGCGCGCAAGACCGAAACTGCGTCCCGCTCGTCGAGACGCAGATCGATGTCGAGATATGGCAATCCGACTCCGTCCAGCCGATCCGAGAGCACGACCCGTGACTGGCGATCGGCGCTCTGCTCGGCGTGAAAGTGCAGGGAATAGCGGCCGCTGCCGCTCGTCAG
>DATHCI010000208.1:0-2689 GCA_035319645.1 Methylocystis sp.
ATCCGGCGCCGATGCCCTGAATCTTGTGTGGTCCCGGCGGCCGACCCGAGAGCACGGCTGAGTCCTCGGGCTCCACGGCGACGACGCGCAGGCTGGGCTTGCGCGGCTTCAGCACCTGGCCGACGCCCGTGATCGTGCCGCCCGTGCCGACGCCGGAGACGAAATAGTCGATTGCGCCATTGGTGTCGTTCCAGATCTCCTCGGCGGTCGTCGTGCGATGGATCTCGGGATTGGCGGGGTTCTCGAACTGTTGCGGGATGATCGAGCCGGGGTTTTCCGAAGCAAGCTCCGAGGCCTTGGCGACCGCCCCCTTCATGCCCTGCGCCGCGGGCGTCAGCACGAGCTCGGCGCCGAGCAGCGCCAGCATCTTGCGACGCTCGAGCGACATCGACTCCGGCATGACGAGGATCAGCCGATAGCCGCGCTCGGCGGCGACGAAGGCGAGAGCGATGCCCGTGTTGCCCGAGGTCGGCTCGATCAGCACCGTCTTGCCGGGCTCGATCTTGCCGGCGCGCTCCAGCGCCTCGATCATGCTGACGCCGATACGGTCCTTGACGCTGCCGATGGGGTTGAAGAACTCGAGCTTGGCCAGGAGATTGGCCTTCACGCCAGCCTGGCCGGCGAGTCGGTCGAGGCGCACGATCGGCGTGTCGCCGATCGTCTGGGTGATGGAATCATAGATCCGTCCGCGGCCCGGCTTGGCCGGCGGCGTGAACTGGGTGAATTGCGGATGTACTGACATGCGTTCGTCCTCTCTTTGGTGCTTCAAGCCGGCCGCGCCGGGCCTGAGGCGAAGACCGCGGGCCATCAAGCCGGAGTCCCGAGGCCGCGTCAAACGGCGGCGGCCCTCGCAATCTCAAAAACCCGGTCCTCGCGCTTGACCTCCGCTTCGAAGGGCAGGGCGGTCGTGCGCTTGATGCGCTCCATCGAGAAGCGCGACACGACGTTCCGTAGCGGAATGATGGCGATGAGCCGCTTGTAGAAACGGTCGAACGCCGCCATGTCGGCGACCAGGACACGCAAGACATAGTCCACGTCGCCAGCCAAGCGATGGAATTCCACGACCTCGGGCATGCGCGTGACCTCGGCGGCGAACCGCTGGAGCCAGGCGTCAGAGTGCTCGCCCGCGACGATCGAGACGAAGACGCATAGGCCGAGCCCGAGCTTTTCCTCGGAAAGCAGCGCCACGCGGCGCGTGATGACCCCGTCCGCCTCCAAGCGCTGGATGCGCTTCCAGCAAGGGGTCTGCGAGAGGCCGACCCGCACGCCGATCTCCGCGATCGACAGCGAGGCGTCCTCCTGGAGAGCCGCAAGGATTTTGAGATCGGTCGAGTCCACGGGGGCATTCCGTCTGGAGGAGAAGATTTTTGCATATTCGACAAAACAGACCATTTTTGTCAAGATATGAACTTAGGCTTTTTTGCGCTTTGTCGAGGCCGTCTCTCTGCAAGCGCCAGCCTTGCCGCTTCCGCGCGCCGCCGCTATAAGCGCGCCGCTCAACGCTTCCCGAAAACTCCAACTGACGAAACGGCGCGCCCATGGCGATCGAACGCACTTTTTCCATTCTCAAGCCGGACGCCACGCGGCGCAACCTCACTGGCGCTGTCAACGCGCTCATCGAAAAAGCCGGGCTGCGCATCATCGCGCAAAAGCGCGTGCGCCTGACCCGCGAGCAGGCCGAGACTTTCTACGCCGTGCACAAGGAGCGCCCGTTCTTCGGCGAACTCGTCGAGCAGATGTCGGCGGCCCCGGTCGTCGTGCAGGTGCTGGAGGGCGAGAACGCCATCGCCCGCTATCGCGAGGTCATGGGCGCGACCAATCCGGCCAACGCCGCTCCCGGCACCATCCGCAAGGAGTTCGCGCTGAACGTCGGCGAGAACACCGTCCATGGTTCCGATGCGCCAGAGACCGCGGTGGTCGAAATCGCACAATTCTTCTCCGGCAACGAGATCGTCGGCTAGCATCGCGCGTCAAACGCTCCCGAGGAGCGCGCATCCCTGGCCGCTGCGCACGAGTCTCTGGTCTTCCGGACGAGCGGGCTGGCGCTCGACCGAGGTCACTTTGGCTGCGGGCGGCCCCATTGCCGCGCGCACGGCGAAGGCGTCGAGCGCCGCCGGCGAGCCCGAGAGCGTCGCCTCGACTTGGTCGACGCCGCGGTTGCGCACCCAGCCGTCGAGCGCCAGCCGCGCCGACTCGCGCTGCACGAAGACGCGGAAGCCCACGCCCTGAACGCGGCCCGTGATCAAGAATCTTTCCGCGATCATCGACCCAGCGCCTCGATATTGTCGATGAGCCGCACGCCGCCGAGCCTCGCCGCGGCGAGCAGCCGGATCGGCGCGTCGCGCGCGTCGTCGATCGGCGCGAGCGTTTGCGCGTTCCGGGCCTCGAGATAATCGACGGACCAGCCGGCCGCCTCGAGCTGAGCGCGCCCGTGCGCCAGCGCCGCCTCGGCTTCTCCGCCAGACTGGATAGACGCCTTCGCCGTGGCGAGCGTCGCATGGAGCGCCGGCGCCCGGCGTCGATCTTCGGCTGAGAGGTAGATGTTGCGCGACGACATGGCGAGCCCGTCCGTCTCGCGCAGCGTCGGCGCGCCGAGGATCTGTGTCGCGATGTCGAGGTCCTTGGCGAGGCGGCGGATGACGAGCAGCTGCTGATAGTCCTTCTCGCCGAACACCGCCACGTCGGCCTG
>DATHCI010000209.1:0-2003 GCA_035319645.1 Methylocystis sp.
GGCCAATGCGCATGACAGCGGCAAGCGGTTCCTTGATTTCCTCAAGAGCGGCGCCGCGCGAGCTATTTTCGCTGAACAAGGTTTTACCGCGCCGAGCGCCGCGCCGGTTCACAAATAGGGAAATCTCGACTAGGGTCCGCGGCAATTCGCGCCGGGCCTCCCGGCGCCTCGCTCAAGGAACCCCATGGCCAAGGAAGAACTGCTGGAATTTCCCGGCGTGGTCACCGAGTTGCTGCCGAGCGCGATGTTTCGCGTGAAGCTCGAAAACGACCACGAGATCATCGCCCATACGGCCGGCAAGATGCGCAAGAATCGCATTCGCGTGCTCGAAGGCGACAAGGTGCTCGTCGAAATGACGCCCTATGATTTGACCAAGGGTCGAATCACTTACCGATTCCGCTGATTGCCACGACGGCGGAGCGCTCCCGTTGACAGCCACACCCGCTCCCGCGCGCCCCAAGCTCGTTCTCGCTTCGGGCTCGCCGCGCCGCCTCGCGCTGCTGCAGCAGGCGGGCCTGGAGGTGGACGCCCTCCTCCCCGCGGACGTTGACGAGACCCCCCACCGAGGCGAAGCGCCGCGGGCGCTGGCGACGCGGCTCGCAAGCGAGAAGGCCGCCGTCGCGCAGAAAATCAGGACCGCCAATCCCCAGCTTGTCGACGCCTATCTCATCGCCGCCGACACGGTGGTGGCGGTGGGGCGACGCGTGCTGCCGAAATGCGAGACCAGCGAAGAAGCCGAGGACTGTCTGCTGCTGCTGTCGGGGCGGCAGCATCGGGTCTACACGGCGGTGAGCGTCGTGACGCCCAAGGGCGTCGAGCGACGTCGCCTCGTCGAGGCGAGGCTGCGCTTCAAGCGCCTGACGAGCGCCGAGATCGACGCCTATATCGCGACCGGCGAGTGGCGCGGCAAGGCCGGCGGCTACGCGATCCAAGGGCTCGCCGGCGCCTTCGTCGTCACGCTCGTCGGCTCTTACACCGCGGTTGTGGGGCTGCCGCTCTACGAGACCTTTAACCTTCTCGTCGGAGAAGGCTTTCCGACGTTGGACTTCTGGAAAGCGCGCGCCTGAGACGCCCGCCTCAGTATTTCGCGACGACTGGCGCGAGCCTGGTCAGGCCGCCGAATTTCCAGTTGAGGCCGAGCCTTCCGACATTCGCGCCAAATCGGCTCGTTGTGAAGGATCCGAGGACGGGCGCGATCGCCACGCCATAGGCCGGGCCGCTGACGCCGCCGAACTCGATGTAGAGATATTCGGCCTTCAATGAAAGGTTCTCATTCAGAGCATATTCTGCGCCGGCGCCGACCGCCCAGCCGACTTTCGACTGCGTCTGCGAGCCGGAGAAAAGCCCGCCCGAGACTTGCAGCCCGCGTGCGAACACGTCGCCATAAGCGACGCCGCCCGTGACATAGGCGAGGGTCGAGCCTGCCGCCCAGCCGAGACGCGCGCGCGTCGTGCCGAACCAGTCGAGGCCGTTGCTCACATCGGTCAGCACATAGAGGGGCCCGGTCGTCGCCTGATGCGAGGCTCGATCGTTGCTCCACTGCGCGTCGGTTTCGACGCCCGCGACGACATGATTGGCGAATTGAAAATTATATCCCGCCTGTCCGCCGAAGAGGAAGCCCGAGCTGTAGTTCTGGGTGCTCGTCGAGCTCGCCAGCGGCAGGGACGAAGCGAGGTCGACGGTCGCGTCGAGCGTCTCGCCGGCATAGCCGCCGTTGGCGCCGACGTAGAAGCCCGCCCAGTCGACGGTCGGCGGCTCGAAGAGCATGCCGAGCAGGTCGCCCGTGGCGGGCCAGCCGAAGCGATCGAACTTCCAGTTCAGGCCGGTGCGAAGAATATGCGCGCCGAAATTGCCCGTCGAGAATGAGCCGACGAGCGGCGTCCCCGAAACCGTGACGCCGGCAGCGGGGCCGGTCGCGTTTGCGATCTGTATGTAAAGATACTCGGCCCTCGCCGAGAGATTGTCGGTCAACGCGTAGTCGAGGCCGGCGCCAGCCGACCAGC
>DATHCI010000210.1:0-31463 GCA_035319645.1 Methylocystis sp.
GGCAAGATATGGCGGCGTTGGGTTGCCGCCGAAACTATTCGATAACGCGAACGTTGAGTCTGTTACGGCATAAGTTTGTCCAACAGTCTGTTTTAGAGACCAATCCGCTCCAAGCTGTTTCTGAATGGTGAGGAGATTGAATATGCTATTTTGGAAGCTTGGGCTGCTTTCGCCATAATTAAGGTTGCGCGGGACCGTCAGCAGGTTGCCGTTTATCTCCGGCGTATTTGGAAAAAAGCTTGCAGCCCTGTTCTGACTATAGGTGCTCTCAAGCTTGATCCAGTTGTTGTCGTCATATTTCCATTGTATTACGGGCGCGAGAAATATGTTGTCGAAGTGGATGTCATGCACCTCGAAGCCGAACGCGCCGGCGTTGGCCTCATAGGACATGTTCATCCGGTAAAGCCAAGCCTTGTCCGCAGTCAACGGCCCAGTGGCGTCGATCTCGGTCCGATAGAGGCCGAGCGAGCTCACGTCCTGGCTCGCTTTGTAGTATGGGGCGTCGAGCGGCGTCTTGGTGATGATGTCGACGATGCCTCCGGGCTCGGCCACCCCATAGAGTCCGGCCGAGGAGCCCTTGAGCACTTCTATGCTCGCCACATTGGCGAATTGAGCCTGGCCGAAGCCGGTGCCGCCGCCGCCATAGAAGACGTCCTGACGAAAACCGTTCGTGTAGAGGCTCCCGACGTTGAACCCCCGGATATTGATCTGGTCGTAAGGATCGCCGTTGTCGGACGAGCTATTCGCAAGGATTCCTTTACGCCGCATTCGATCCAAGGTCGCGTGAGCCCCTCCCGGGTTCGTCGCCCGACCTCGCGAGGGGAATCGTGTTTCGTTACGGCGTCCATCCCATCCACACCGGCTTCCAATGCGAAGGCGGCGCGGAGCGCATGTTGAACGGCCTGGCGGACACGCTCGACACGCCATTTGGTCCTTACCTGATCGCGGTCTGCGGCTACGGCACCGCGCGGAGCGACGTGTGGAGCGATTTTCTCAACTACTTGAATCTGAATGTCGAATTCGAGCTGCGCGCGACCCTCGTCCTGATGGCGATCTGCTGGATCGCGGTAAGGCGCGGCCTCGCTCCGCTGAGGGAGGCGTCGCGGCAGGCTCAGCGGCTCGACGTGACTTCGCTCGATCAGCGCATCGCCTGCGAGGACATGCCTGTCGAGATCATGCCGCTCATCACGACGATCAACGAAGCCTTGTCCCGGCTCGACGAAGGCGTTTCGCGCCAGACGCGCTTTCTCGCCAATGCCGCGCATGAATTGCGCACGCCGATCATGATCCTGAGCGCGCGCGCCAGCGGGCCCGAGCAGCCGACGTTCCGAAGGGACATCCAGCGCGACGTGCGCCGCATCCGCAGCATCGTCGAGCAGCTCCTCGCATTCGCCAGGGTTGACCGGCAGGGCCGCGCCCATGAAGAGGAGGTGGATCTTGGCGCGCTGGCGCTCGCGATCGTGAATGATTTTGCGCTCCTCGCCATCAAGAGCGGCAAGGCGATCGAATTCGACGGCTGCGATCGACCCGTCTTCATCAGCGGCGACTCTCACGCCCTGCAGTCCGTCATCGCAAATCTGATCGACAATGCGCTGCGCGCGGAGCCCCAAGGCGGCGCGGTCATCGTGCGGCTTTGCGAAGACGCGACCCTCTGCATTGTCGATCACGGCGAGGGCGTGAAGAGGGAGGAGCGCGAGCTCGTCTTCGAGCCGTTCTGGCGCAAGAGCCGGGCGACGCCCGGCAGCGGGCTCGGCCTCGCGATTGCGCGGGAGCTTCTTGAAAAGCTCGGTGGCCGCATCTGGGTCGAGGACACGCCGGGCGGCGGCGCGACGTTCAAGCTCTCCTTCGCAAGACGCGCCTGACGCGCGCCTCGGGCGCCGCCGTCACTCCACCTCGAACCACGTGGCGAGGCCCGCCGCCTCATGCGGCAGAATGTCGTCGTGCAAGGCCCATTGGCCGGGGCTGTCGGCGACGAAGGCCACATGTTTGGTCTTCTTCGGCGGCGCGACGATCGCGTTGCGCCAATAGGGCTCCCATCCATCGTCGAGATCGTGCAGCAGCCGCACCGCATGCCCATGCACATGCATGACGAGCGGGACATCGCTGTGATTGTCGAAGCCGAGCGTCACCGGCGTCCCGCGCTTGACCCGGAACAAGGGCGGCCCCGCATAGCCCTTGGTCGCCGCGCCGTTGATCGTCCACTCGGCGCCGGCAGGCGCGATCGCGAGATCGACCTTCTTCGATTCCTGCAGCTTGATCTCGCGCGGCAGCGCCGGGTTCTGCGGCAGCGACGCAATCGGACCGCGCCCAGGCGCAGTGGCGCCGTCGGTGGCAAAAGTCAGAAGATCGCGATCGGCGCCGTCGAGCCCGCGCAAGATTACGCGCGCCTTCGCGCCCTTCTCCGGCGAAAGATCGAACATGAGCTCGAAGCGCGCGCCGGGCGCGACGGGGATCGTCTGCCGCACGGGAACGAAAGAGTCGCAGGGTTGGCTGTCGATCGCGATCACATAGGGCGTCACGCCATCGAAAGAGAGAGCCATGATGCGCGCGATCGCGAGATTGGCGAGCCGCAGCCGCACGCGGGCCCGCGGCGCGAAGGTGAACTGCGCCGGCGCGGGCGCGCCGTTCACGGTGACAATCGGCCCGGCGCTCGCGTTGCGAAAGAACGTCCCGTCCAGCTCGCCCTTCTCGTCGAGCTTCCAATCGTCGAGCAGCAGCGCGAGATCGGCGTCGCCGGCGAGCGCCGTCGGCTCGTCGACGATCATCAGCCCCTTGAGACCGCGCCCCACGAGCTCCGCGCTCAGCGGAAAGACGCTCGGGCGGTAGCAGAAGATGCCCGGGTCGGGCAGAGGACGCCGATAGTCGAAGCTCGCGCCGGGCGCGACGGGCGTCTGCGTCAAGGGAGCTGCGCCATCCATGCCGTTCTCGCCGCGAAGGCCCTGCCAATGCAGAGAGAGTGGGGACGTCGTGCGATTTTGCAGCCGCGCCGCCAACATATCCCCCTGCCTGTAACGAAGCAGGGGGCCGGGCGAGACGCCCTTGGCGCCCGCGGCCTCGGTGAAGCCGAGCAAGGTCGTCGCCGGCGCTGGCGACGGCAGCAGCTGTGATATCCCGGCCGCCGCCTCGAGCGCCCGCGGACCGGGCGCCTCCGCGGCGAACGCCAGGCTGCGCGAGGCGACCGTCGCGCCGACGCCCAAGAAAAATCCACGGCGGGTTGCGCCGAACGCCGTTTCCGGCTCCTTGCCCACGTGTCGCATTGAGGATGCTTTTAGCGCGGCGGCGGCGGGCTGGCGAGGCGTCGCGCGCGACGCGCGAGACAACCCGTTAATGAACCGCTTCGTTATGGTTGCAATTATACGCGTCACGATTGCCCAAAATTAGCGTACAACTTAGCATTGAGTCCAATTTTAACGATTGATAACCAATTGGCGAGCTTTGACTCCCTAGTTCCCGTCTTATGTCGACAAAAAAATCCAGTCTGCTTGAAATCGTCGCCTCGGCTGAGCAGCAGGCTTGGCTCGCTTCTGAATCGCCGACAATCACATATGGGCGTCGACATTACGAGCGGGGCGACCGTCACAGATATCGTAAGGTCTTCGACGCATTCCGCGACGACATCCATTGGCCGACGCTGCGGCGTATATTACGTCTTTACATATCTCGTACGATCATCGAGCCTTTCGCGACCGAGGGCGACTACTGGTCGCTGGTCGTCAAGCCGACGTTTTTGCGCGTAAATCTATTCGGACAGGAAACTTTCGGCGTCGCCAAGAATGAAAAAGGAGGATTGTGTTGTTGGATGCACGCGAAATATTCGCTCGTGCAGCCGATCGAGACTCGCGAGCCGGAAGCCTTCCGATCGTTCAAGCTCGTCTTCCGCCTCTTCGGACAGGAGATGCTCTATGACGCCGGCGGCGGCGACCAGATTCGGCTGCAGGGCGACGATCTGAGCGACTCACAAGCGCTCGCCTTCATCGAGCGCGAGGACATTCTGGGTGCGTCGAAGGCGTTCAACCTCGATCTCATGCGCAAGGGCAAGACCTATCTGCGCAGCCTTCACTGTTTCGATCTCGTCGACGAGGTCATGGAGGGGCTTTACGGTTTGGAGCTCGAGCGGCCCGCGTCGCCGCGAGCGGCCGTCGAGGACATCTCGCGGCGCGCCAATCTGGATTTCGCCGACCGCATCCTGAAGATGCCGAGCCGCACACGCATCCGCCGGGAGACCATCGAACGCATCGGCCAACAGGTGTTTCGCGAGCAGCAGTTCCGCTATTGGAGGGGCCGGTGCCCGTTGACCGGGATCGACGAGCCGAGACTGCTGCGCGCGAGCCACATCAAGAGTTGGGCGAGCTGCGAGAGCAGCGCCGAGCGCATCTATGTCTACAACGGCCTGCTTCTCGCCGCGCACCTGGACGCCGCCTTCGACGCCGGGCTTATCAGCTTCGACGACGACGGGCGGCTCTTGCGCGGCGCGGCGCTCTCGGACCCCAATTTCGCCGCGCTCGGCGTGCCGCCGCAGGCGCGGCTCGCGCTCGAGCCCGACCATTGGGGTTATTTGGCCTGGCACAGGCGCCGCCACGGTTTCCCCGCCTAGCGCCGCGCCGCTATTTGGGGGCCGGCGCGTCAGGCTTGGCGGTCTCGGCGATGACCTTGTCGAGATCGGCAATTCGCATCTCGCCCGTGAAGCGCACCCCGTTTATGAAGAAGGTGGGCGTCGCGGACACGCCGAACTTTTGCGAGCCGCGGTCGCGCACCGCGTTCACGTCGTGCTGAAGCTTGGCGTCCTTGAGGATTTCCTCAAACCGCGCCTGACTGATTCCCGCCTGCTTGACGACATTGGCGAGGCCGTCGAAAGGCGAGTCGGTGTTGGCCCAGTTGCTCTGCTGCCGGAACAGGAGATCTACGGCGGCGTCGCGAGCGGGCCCGAGCGAACGCGCCAGCATGAAGGCGGCCGTCGCGATCTCGTCGAGCGGAAACTCGCGCAGGATGAACTTCACCTTGCCGGTGTCGACGTAGTCCTTCTTGATGATCGGCAGCACGTCGCGATGGAACGCCGCGCAATGGGGGCAAGTCATCGAGGCGTATTCGACGATGGTCACGGGCGCGTCGGGCTTGCCCTCGACGATATCGGGCAGAGCGTTCGGGCTCATGAGCTCGGCGATGTCGACCTTGCCGCCCTGGCCATGCTCCGGCGCGCCCAGAGCGGGGAGGGCCGACAGGCCGAAAAAGAGCGCCGCAGACAAAATGGCGCGGCGCGTGAATGCTGAGTTCCTCATGTTCGCTCCAGCATGGATGAATGATTGGGCGTCCCCGACCGACCCCGCGTGGCGTCTCGCTCTGTAGCATGCAAAGCGGCCGCTGGCGGAAGCCTGCGCCGGACGGCGCGAGCGGAGCTGCGTCTACCACGCCTCGACGCGGCCGCGATAGTCCAGGAAGCTTCCGGTGTCCTCGATGGTCAGTGCGTCGACGATGGCGATGATCCCCTCGACGCTCCGCGACGGCGCGAGCGGGGCCTCGGGACCGCCCATGTCGGTTCGCGCCCAGCCCGGATGCACGGCGACGACCGTCACGCCGCGGGGCTGCAACTCAGCCGCGAGACATTGCGCGAATTTGTTCAGCGCCGCCTTGCTCGCGCAATAGACCATGCTCGAGGCCTTCAGGCTCGTCGTCGCGCCGAGCTGGCTCGAGACGAGCACGATGCGCGGATTTGGCCCCCCGAGCTTGGGTAGCAGCGCCTTGATGAGTCGCAACGGCCCGAGCGCATTGATCGAGAAGAGATCGAGCGCCGCGGCGAAGTCCAGACCGGTCGCTGATTGGTTCGGCGGACCTGCGGCGCCAGCGTTAGCGACCAGCACGTCGATCGGCGCCTTCACGACCTGCGCCGCGGCGGCGATCTCCGCCTCGTCCCGAACGTCGAACATCACCGTGCGCACGGCGGCGTGTTGCGTCGCCAGCTGCGCGCCCAGCGCTCTCGCGGACGACTCGCTGCGCACGCTTGCGGTGACGACATCG
The DNA here is from genome assembly GCA_035319645.1 of Methylocystis sp. Lineage (GTDB taxonomy): Bacteria > Pseudomonadota > Alphaproteobacteria > Rhizobiales > Beijerinckiaceae > Methylocystis. Next base: position 6,013 of record DATHCI010000210.1, read on the forward strand.
CCCCGGGCCGTCAACTGGCGCGCAAACTCGAGCCCCAGACCGCGGTTGGCGCCTGATATGAACCAATGCTCGCTCACCAAAGTCCCCTTGCGATCGCGGCGTCGGAAGCGCCTTTCCTCGGGATGATATTTAGGCTGTGAGCAATATGTTTGCAGCATGACGGCGCGGCTGTGACCCGGGACGCGCCGTCGTGCGTGACTGGGCCCTGCGGGCGCGGCGCGCCGGGCGTTCGCTTGCGCAGCCCGCCAAAAATCGCCAAAACGTGACCGACTGGCCTGCCAGGCTTGCGTCTTTCGGGGACCAGCGGGGCAAAAGCGGCGCGGATCATGAACGAATCGACACGGCGCTGAAGCGCCGGGAAAATCGTGAAGTTTGCGTATGGAAAACGCCGTCTGCGCGGGGCCTACAGCGCACGCGGATCGGCAATCTTTTCGCGTGAGGGTCAGGCCCCACGGAGCGGGGGCATTGCTCGGAGAATTCGATCCGCTCGAAACGCGAAAAGGCCGAGCGTCGGTGTCTAGTTAACCAAGACTCGGCCGAGCGAGCGAAATGCAAATAGTCGGACGGTTTCCAAAATACGGCTCATTGTCAAAACATGAAACATCCGTTAAGAGACATTTATGTCACACTTGCCGCCGGTCTTCGTGCGTTTGCGTGCGTTTTTCGCCGCGATGTTGTTGTGCGGCCTGGCGCTGAACCAACTCGCCGTGGCGGCGACTGTCGCGGGGTCCAGCGCGACGGGCCATCGACATCTTTCAGGAACTACGGCGAGCGTCGGGCATTGCGCCGAGCGTGCGTCGGGATCCTATTCGCGTAGGAGCTCGGACCATCGCCACGCTGGCGACCTGGCTTGTCCGCTCTGTTGCATAGCCGCCGGCGCGGCTGTCCTTCCGGGACGCGTCGGCGGGCCGATCCGCGTTGAGCGAGCCGTTGCGCCAGTCTCATATATTCCGCATTCGGTTGGAAAGCCCGAAAGCCTCGTCTCTCCCACCGCCAACGGCGCAAGAGCGCCGCCTCGCAGCTGAGGACGCTGTCTTTTCCAAGCCATTGACTGGAAAGACGCGTCGACGCGCGAAGCACGGTCCGCGCTCGAGATTGCTCGGCGCGGCGTAGTATGAAAAAAAGTCAAAAACATCTGCCGCCAGCTTCGAGCGGGGCGAGGGTTCCTCAAGGGAGAGGGAGGAGAAATTATGGACTATACGACCTTGTCGCCGTGGGCGATGTTCATGAACGCGGGGCCGGTGGCCAAGGCGGTCATGTTCGTCCTGATCGTGGCTTCGATCTATACATGGGTGCTCATCGCGCTCGGCGTCTACTCTGTTCTGAAGATCGGCAAGTCGGCGCGCTCCGCCCGCGCCGGCGGCGAGGTTGGCGTGCTCGCCCCCGTGGCGGCCGCGGGCAAGGCGGCGGCGGCGCAGGATCTGCCGGGCGAAACGATCGGCGAGAAGCGCGAGCGCATAGCCGAGTTCATGGCCCACACGGCGCGCGAGTTCCTGACGACGGAAGAGGGTGGATTGCCCAATCTCGCGGTCATTTCGTCCACGGCGCCCTTCATCGGGCTCTTCGGCACCGTCTGGGGCATCATGACGAGCTTTGCCGGCATCGCGCAGTCGCAGGACACGAGCCTTGCGATCGTTGCGCCCGGCATCGCGGAAGCTCTCGCGGCGACGGCCTATGGTCTCGCCGCCGCGATCCCTGCGGCCGTGGCCTATAACCGCATCGGCGCCGCCTTTGCGCGCGTCGGCCAGCAAGTCGCCCATTACATCGAGGACGAGGCCGTGGCGCTCGTCACCCGCGGAACCACGCTCGCCGGGCAAAAGAAGGAGGCGGCGTGATGGGGCTGCCCTCGCGTATGAAGAACGGCGAGGAACTCTATCGTCCCCTCGCAGACATCAACGTGACGCCGCTCGTCGACGTCATGCTGGTGCTCCTGATCATCTTCATGATCACCGCGCCGCTCCTTTCCAAGGGCGTCAAGGTCAATCTGCCGCAAGCCAAGGCGGCGGTCCCGATCAATCAGAAGGATCCGATCGTCGTCACCGTCGGCAAGGAGGGGAAAACTTTCCTCGGCCCTGACGAGGTTTCGCCCGAAGCGCTGATCGCCGGCATTCGCGCGCAGCTCGGCGACGACGTGACGCGCGTCGTGCACGTGCGCGGCGATTCGGAGGCGGTCTACGGCCAGGTGGTCGCAGTCATGGACAATCTCGCGACGAACGGCATCACTCATATTGCGGTGATGACGAATTCGCGCGGCGGGAAATCCTCGTCCGCCCCGGCTCAGGGCGCCGGCAAGTCTCCCCCGCCGGGAGGAGGCCCGAAATGACGGAAGCAGCCGCGCTTTCGGGCCTTGGCGCCGCGGCGGCGCCGGATGAAGCCGCTTTTCCTCCCGTCAAGCCCCGGTGGCTGACGCCCGTGACGACAGTCCTGGTGACGCTCGCCCATTTGGCGGTCGGTTACGTGCTGATGACCTCTCCGATCGAGAGGGCCTCGCCGCTCGACAGCGAATTGTCGCTCGACCTCGTCCCGGAGGGAGAGACGCTGGAGTCCGAGCAGGCGGAAGCGATGGAGATCGCGCAGGCTCAGCCCGAGAAGATCCAGGAGAAGGAGCTCGCAATTCCGCCGCCCCTGCTCATGACGCCGGAGGCGATACCTCTGCCTGAGAAGAAGAAGGACGTCGTCGAGCCTAAGAAGCGCGTCGAGCCGAAGCCGCGCGCTACGCCCTCCAATCGTCAGCAGCAGGCGTCGGAGCGGCATCGCATGGGCGTCGCCGGCGGGCGCGCGTCGTCGATGTCGCGCGCAGCCTATGCGGGCTTGCTCGCGGCCGCGATCCGTCGACACGTTCCGCAGTTCTCGAGCCTTGGGCCCGGATCGGCGAGCTGCAGCTTCCACGTCGGCGCGGGCGGAGGCATGGGCGGCGTTTCCTGCTCGGGCTCATCGCCCTCGCATACGGCGATGCTGCGTAGCGCCATCTATGCGACCCACGCCCCGCCGCCGCCGGGCGGAGCCTTCTTTGGTTCGCAGTCGGTCAATTTCCACTAAATCGACCGCCCCCAGCGAGAGCCGGGGGCGCGCCCGCTCAGGGTAGGGAGGCGTGCGCCAAAACGCGGACGCCTCATTTTTTTGCGCTCGTCCGGCGCGGACTTCGCAAGGAAAAAAATGGTGCGGTCGAGAGGACTCGAACCTCCACTGGTCGCCCAACTAGCACCTCAAGCTAGCGCGTCTACCAATTCCGCCACGACCGCACGGCGCGCCAGCCTCTAACAAATCGACAGGGCGATGACAACTCCTCCGAAGGCTTGAGTCAGCCGGAAAGCTGCGCCGGATAGCCCGCCTCGGTGATGGCCCGGGCGATGGCGGCCGGATCCGGCGGAGTGGGAGAGACCGTGACTTTTCCGGTCGCCAAGTCCGCGTTCACTTCTGCGCCGGGTTGCGCCGCCTGCACGGCTTTCGTCACATGCTTCACGCAATTGCCACAAGTCATTTCCTTCACATCGAAGGTCGCGGTCATCCTGGTCTCCTCTATTGTGATCGAGGGCGGCTCGAAGCGGCGCAGCCGCAGCGCGTTGCTAAGGACGAAGACGCTCGAGAGCGCCATGGCGCCTGCGCCGAGCATCGGCGACAGCTGCAGGCCGTTCAGCGGGTATAGCACCCCCGCTGCGACCGGCACGAGCGCCACATTGTAGCCGAAAGCCCAGAACAGGTTTTGCGAAATATTGCGCAGGGTCGCGCGGGAGATCGCCAGCGCCGCCGGAACCTTGGAAAGGTCGCCCGACATCAGCACGACGTCAGCGGCCTCGACAGCCACATCGGCCCCGGCGCCGATGGCTATTCCCACATCCGCAGCTGCGAGCGCCGGGGCGTCGTTCACCCCGTCGCCAACGAAGGCGATCACGCCTCTCTCGCCAAAACGCTTGATCGCCTCGACCTTGCCCGCGGGCAGGACGCCAGCGACGACCTCGTCTATGCCAAGCTTCTTGGCGATGGCGCGCGCGGCGGGCTCTGCGTCGCCGGTGATCATGACCGTCTTGATCCCGAGACGGCGCAGAGCGGCGAGCGCCGCGGCGCTCGTCGGCCGAACCGCATCGGCGACGCAGAGCGCTGCGGCGACGCGGTCTCCGACGGCAAGGTAAAGCGGCGTCTTGCCCTCTTCAGCGAAGCGCGTCGCCGCATCTGTGAACGGCGCGACGTCGAGGCCGAGCGACGCCATAAATCGGTCAGCGCCGACCGCCAGCCTCTCGTCGTTTACGAGGCCGAGCAGCGCCATGAGGCGATCGGTCAGGGCCACGAGCTTTCTTCCGTTGACGACGCCGAGGACGCCCATTCCCGGGGCCGCGCGAAACTCCGTCACGGATTCGAGTGCGAGCCCGCGCTCTTGCGCCGCCGCGACGAGGGCGCGAGCGATGGGATGTTCGGATTGCGCCTCGAGGCTCGCCGCGAGACGCAGCGCCTCTTTCTCCTCAATCCCCTTGGCGACGAGATCCGTGAGCTGCGGCTTGCCGAGCGTAAGCGTGCCGGTCTTGTCGAAGGCGACGAGCTCGGCGTCGCGCAGCTTCTGCAGCGCGTCGCCCTTGCGGAACAGAACGCCCAGCTCGGCGGCGCGCCCCGTGCCGGTCATGATCGCCGCGGGCGTCGCGAGCCCCATGGCGCAGGGGCACGCGATGATGAGCACGCTCACGGCGTTTGCGAGCGCGAAGGCGAGCCGCGGCTCTGGACCGACGACCATCCAGACTGCAAAGGTCGCGAGGGCGATCACGAAGATGATCGGCACGAAGACGCCGGTCACGCGGTCGACGAGCGCCTGGATCGGGAGCTTCGCGCCCTGCGCCTCCTCGACCATGCGGATGACGCCGGCGAGGAAGGTGTCGGCCCCGACTTTCTCAGCGCGGAAGGCGAAGGCGCCCGTCGTGTTGACCGTCGCGCCCGTGACCGCTGCGCCGACCCGCTTCGCGACGGGCGCGGGCTCGCCGCTGATCATCGACTCGTCGACGTGAGACTCGCCGCGCGTGACCACGCCGTCGGTCGGGATCTTCTCGCCAGGCCGAACGAGCACGATGTCGCCGACGCGCACGTCGGCCGTCGGGATGTCCAGGGCGACCCCATCGCGTTCCACATGCGCGACACGGGGCTGAAGTTGCGCGAGCTCACGAATGGCCTCCGACGTCCGCCCCTTGGCGCGCGCTTCGAGCACGCGCCCAAAGAGAATCAGCGTGACGATGACGCAGGCCGACTCGTAATAGACATTCGCGGCGCCAGCGGGCAGCAAGTCTGGCGCGAAGGTCGAAACGACAGAGTAAAGATAGGCGCTCATCGTTCCCGTCGCGACGAGCGAGTTCATATCGGGCGCAAGACGCGCGAGCGCTGCGAAGCCCTTCGTGTAAAAGGCGCGGCCCGGACCCGCGAGCAGCAGCGTCGTTAGCGCGAAGGAGAGATATTGGACCGTCGCATGGCCGACATGGGCCATGAACCAGGCGTGAAGGGGCGGGATCAGATGTCCGCCCATCTCAAGCAGGAAGACGGGCGCCGTCAGCAGCGCGGCGAGCCGCAACCTGCCCTGAAGCTCCACGCTCTCGGCCTCAAGCAGCTCTTGCGCCGGCGCGGCGGCCAGGTCCCTCGGCTCATAGCCAGCGTCGGCGATGGCCTTTTTGAGCGTCTCCAGCGTGTGGGGCCCCTTGAGCGCGCGCACGGAGGCGCGTTCGCTCGCAAGGTTGACGCTCGCCGAGACGACCCCAGGGGCCGCGCGGAGCGACTTCTCGACATGGGCGACACAGGACGCGCAGGTCATGCCTCCGACGCCGATCTCAACTGCCTCGATCACCGGCTCATAGCCGGCGTCCGCGACCGCCTCGACGAGCTTTGCGGCCTCTGCTCCGGGCGCGAGCGCCACGCGAACGCGCTCGGTTGCGAGGTTGACGGATGCGGAGGCGACGCCTTCGGTCGTCTTCAAGGCCTTCTCGACATGTGCGACGCAAGAAGCGCAGGTCATGCCGCGCACTTCAAAGTCGAGGGTTTCGCAAGCGTCGATCATGAACTCGAAGCTCCTCACAGCCAGCGCGGCGTCTGCGCCGCATAGCGTTCGAACTCAGCGCCGAATTTTGCGCGCAGATGACGCTCTTCGGGCTCGATCGCGAGCTTCGTCAGCGCAAAGAACAGCAGGGGAGTTGACAGCGCGAGCCACGGGGACGCGAGAAGCAGCGCAAGGCCTAGCGCGAGCGCCAGCTCGGACACATACATCGGGTTGCGGGTGTAACGATAGGGGCCGTCCGTGACGAGCGTCGTGGTTGCGCGATGCGGCAGGAAAGTCGTTCCGCGACGCCTCAGCGTGAGCCCGCACCAGACGTCATTTGCGAGCGCGAGCACGACGACGGCCGCTCCGGCGTCGCGCACGTGCGCGAAGAGGAGCGCCGGCAGAGGCAGCAGGCGGTCGAGCGCAAGGCCACAAAGCACCGCCAGCGCGAGCAGCATCGGCGGCCACGGCGCGCCCGCCGGCGGCCTCTCGCCTGCGTCCCATTGCGTCATCAGAGACTCTCCAGATCTCGCCGTCGGCCGCTGCGGTCAGCTCATAGATCAGCCTCCGCGCGCGCTTGCGCAAGACGGTCCCGCCGCATCGGAGCCTAATTCATCCCGGCTGGTAAGGGCTCCCCCTCGCGCGCCAGCGGGAGAGCGAAACTGAATTTCGAGCCGCCTCCAGGAACCGGCTCGGCCCAAATGCGGCCGTGGTGCGCTTCGACGATGGCGCGCGCGAGCGCTAGGCCGATGCCCATGCCCTTCGGCTTCGTCGTCATGAAGGGCGCGAACAGATTCGTCCTGACGGCTTCGGAGACGCCTGGGCCCGTGTCGGCCACCTGCGTGTGAATGAAGCCGTCTTCGCTGGTTCGCGTCGAGATCGCGATTTCGCGACGGGGCTCGTGCTCCAGCGCGTCGATGGCGTTGCGAATGAGATTTGCGCAGACTTGGCCGATCTGGACCCGATCGGCGACAACCATGTCTTTCTCGGCGTCCAGTCGAAGGCTCAGTCGAATCGCTGCGCGATCCGCGGCGGGCGCCGCGTTCCGCTGCGCCTCCTCGATCAGCGCGTGAAGGTGGAGCACGTTCATGTCTGGCTCGCCGCCAAGGATGAAGTCGCGCAGGCCGGCCACGATCTCGCTTACTCGCGCGACTTCGACGCGCGCTTTTTCGAGCGCCTGCTGGGCCCCGGTTGCTTCTCTCGTTGCAGGATTCGCGTCGAGGAGCCGTTGCGCGGCGGAAAGATAATTCGATGCGGCCGTCAGGGGCTGGTTGACCTCATGCGCGAGTGTCGAGGCCATGCCGCCGATCGCGTGCAAACCGGAGCGCTCCAGCTTTTCGACGCGGGCTCGGGCGGTTTCCTCTGTTTTGAGCTGAGCCAGAACCCGCCGCCGCAACTGCTCCGCATAGGCGAAGGCGCCGCGAAAAAGAACGAGGGCATAGGAGACAAGCAGGATGGCCATGAGCAGCTGATGCTTCTCGCCGGTGCGCACGAGCGTTGCGAAGGCGGCGACGGCGATGGGCGCCGAAAAGGCCAGCGCCGCGGCGGGCAGGCTCGCCAGCACGAAGGCGCCGCCGCAAAGCATCCCCGCGCTGAGACTGATAATGAGCAGCTGCGCGCCATGGCTCGCTCCTTGGAAGAAGAAGAGGGGCAGAGCCGCCCAGGCCGCCCCGAGCCCCAGCGCGTAGACGACGGCATTCTCGCGCGAGTGGGATCTCCTTTCGGAGAGCTCGCGGAAGGAACGCACGAGACGGCGGATGTAAATATAGCCGGCGATGGTTATGACCGCGGCGGCCCAGAGAACTGCGTCCAAGGCGCGCGGCGAATCCCGGAAGGCGGCGAGCATCACCAGCGCGTTGAAAATATTCGCCAACATGAACAAAGGCGTGTAACGGACGACCGAGGCGAATTGCTCCGCACGCAAGCGGGCGGCGAAAATCTCATCGGCCGGTTCGTCCCGCAGCCACGACGTCTGGGGCACGCGATGATCCCCTCGAGTTCGAAACGCTTCGCCTTCAGCCCGTCGCCGTCGATTCGGCGCGGGCGCGCCGATTCCGCCGTCGCCGCTCCGCTCGGGCTACAACTCTATGATAGTCGACGAAGCAAATCGTCAAGGCAAGCGCCAAGTCGAAGGCGCCGAGTCGAAGGCGCCAAGTCGAAGGCGCCAAGTCGAAGGCTTGTCGTCAAACCGGTTCTCGCTCGGTCAATTCGCGCCTCGTGCGCGCAAACAAGCCGCCGCCGCTATGGGCTGTCAGGCGTCGGCTGCAATTCGGCGATCATCGGGCTATCCGAAGCGTGGACGGAATCATTCCACGCGCAGTTGCGCCGTCGCGCTGAAGAAGCTTTTGCGAGTCTGCGCCCGGCCGAATCATGAAGCTCGCTGCGGCGGCTTCGCGCCGCCGCCGATTTCGATCTCGTGAGCTTCGAGGCGCCGTGCGAGGCGAATGCATGCATGCGATCCAGCAGTCGCGGATCGGTTGCGGGAGCGGAGTCATTTTGACGAGAGTCCGAAGGGATGGTCAGGCGCAGCGTTGATCGAAAGCAGCAGGTGGCGTCGCTCGACCGTTTCGGAGCAAGCTTCATGAGAAGATGCTTGCTTTTGTCTTAACGAGGCCAACTTCGCGGAATCGCGAATCAAGCGCGCGTCGACGCGACAGCGAACGCGCAAAAAACGTGGGGACCCGGCGAATCGACGGTATTGACCCGATCGCCATCGCCGGTTTCTAACGGAATGAAACTGAGTCGTCGCGGTCGTGCGAAGCTGCGCCGCCACAGGCGGAGCCCGCAGCGCTGCTTCGATCGAGCAAAGCGTCGAAAACGTCGCGCGACGGAATCAGCTCGCGTTTAGACCTGTCGCCTTGAGCGAATCGGAAGCGGACAGAGACGGCTCCGAGTCGGGCTTGGCGCTCACCGCAGCCGCGTCTTGGACGGACGAATCGGTGTGACGATGGATGCGAACGACCGCGGCGGCGAGATCGTCTCCGATTTGGGGCTGCAAGCCGGCGAGCGCTGGTATGTCGTGCATACGTTGCCGAATCGGGAAGCCTACGCGCTGGCGCGACTCGCCGCGCAGGGGTTTCGCAGCTTTCTGCCTCGCTTCACGAGAACGGTGCGGCATGCGCGCCAGACCCGGATCGTCGACGCGCCTGTATTCCCTCGCTATGCATTCATCGCCCTCAATCCGGATCGCGATCGGTGGCGCAGCGTCAACGGCACGCCGGGCGTCGCGAGCCTCATCATGGCGCGCAATCGACCCTCGCCGGCGCCCGTCGGCGTCGTCGAGACGCTGATCGCGTCGATCGACGCGCAAGGACGTCTGCACTTTACGCAGAGCTTGCATCCGGGCCAACGCGTGAGGCTTGTTGCGGGCCCTTTCGCGGATGCGCTTGGCGTCCTCGATCGACTCGATAGTCGTGGACGCATTGAGGTCTTGCTAAACATCATGGGCGGCGATATCCGTGTAACCCTCCGCGGGGAGTGGGTTGAGCCAGCAGCGTAACAGCGTGGCCAAGGCGGAGAGACAGCGCCGGTTGACGCCCTGCGTTTCACCCGGCGTGCGGCAGCATGGGCCGGATGATTCGCGGCGGCCCGGGTTCTGGAGGCGCTCGACTTGTCGGGTCGAGCGCGGGGTCAGAACCGCTCGTGCATCGCAAAATTCTATCGAGCAGTCCGCGAGAGCGCGCGTCGCACGCGCAGCAAGTCTCGACTCTCCCCAACCTCCCAGGTTTGCACACAATGATCCCGCGTCCGCGTTCGTCGGGCGGCTCGGACATCTCCGGCGAAACGAGCGAAAGGGCGTCGCGCCCGATCGCGCGAACCTTCGCCGAGGAGACACCGGCCCCAGAGAAGATACTCATTCAGGCCATCAACTACGCGCCCGAGCTGATCGGCTGCGGAAAGTACACGACCGAGCTCGCACGGTATCTTCGATCGCGCGGCCACGAGATCGAAGTCGTGACCGCGCCCCCGCATTATCCTGGATGGTACGTGCGCCGGCCCTATCGCGGATCATCCTACTGCAGCGAGACTCTCGACGACATCAGGGTGACGCGCTGCCCCATGGCGACGAAAGCCGGCGGGCCGGGCCTGTGGCGCTTTCTCGCGCCGCTGAGCTATGCGATCACGGCGTCGCCGGCCGTCATCTGGCGCATCTTCCGCTTCCGGCCGGCTATCGTCCTGTGCGTCGAGCCGACCCTGTTCGCAGCGCCTGTCGCAGCGCTCGCCGCGAAATTCGTGGGGGCGCGCGCGGTGCTGCATGTGCAGGACCTCGAGGTCGACGCGGCGTTCGGCGTAGGTCATCTCAAGGGCCGCCAGCTGAAGCGCCTGGCGTTTCTGCTTGAGCGCGTCATGCTGGGCCTGTTCGATCGCTTCGTCACCATCTCGCGCAAGATGCGCGGCGCGCTGATCGCCAAGGGACTGGAGCCGGGTCGCGTCGAGGTGCTCCGTAACTGGGTGGACCTCAGCGTCATTTCGCCGCGCGAGCGCGAGGGCAATCCGTTCCGTGCGCAGCTCGGACTCGCCGACGACGTGTTCGTCGCGCTCTACTCCGGGCACATCGGCGCCAAGCAGGCGCTCCCCGTCGTGCTCGAGGCGGCGCGCGCGCTCCGGGAGCGTGACGACATCCGTTTCGTGATCGCGGGCGCGGGGCCCATGAAGCAGCGGGTCATGGAGCTTTCCGCAGATTTGCCGAACGTGCTGCATCTGCCGCTACAACCGACGGAACAGCTGAACGATCTGCTCGGCCTCGCCGATCTGCACCTGCTCCCACAGGACCGGGGAGCGGCGGATCTCGTCCTGCCCTCCAAGCTCGGCGGCATGCTCGCGAGCGGCCGTCCGATCGCGGCCACCGTCGACCCCGGCACGGAATTGAGCGACATCCTGATGGACATCGCTCTGCTTTCGCCGGCGGGCGACGGCGGCGCGCTCGCGGGAGCTGTCGCGCAGGCGAAGGCGCAGGCGCAGGACATGTCGGAACGCGTCGCTCGCGGCCTGCGGCTGGCCGAGAGCTTGAGTTCCGCCCGCATCTTGCCGTTGTTCGAGCAGGCGCTGTTGGAGGAGCGTGTCAATTCCGCGGAGATACCCGTCGCCAATGAAGCCGCCTAGCGAAAAGCGTCGACGGGCTATGTTCGCGATGTGTCGGCGATGACCGGACTCATCGCCCTGGCGCGGTCACGGTGGACCAGCGCGCGGCGCGGTTTCTTCCCCGGCGGCGCGGCGTTTGCGCCGAAATTGAAATCCGCTGCGCATACCGCCATCGGCCAGATCGTCGTGGCGGGCTGCGCGCTCGTCAGCACGCGCGTCTATACCGAGCTGCTGTCTCGCGACGAATACGGCTTCACGATGATGGCGATGGGCGCCGTCGCCTTCGTCGACGGCCTCTTCGTCATGGCGTTCAATCAGACGCTGTTGTCGATCTGCGCCGGGCTCAAAGACGACGAGAGCCAGCGGAGCGTTTCGGTCGGGCTGGCGATTGCGCTTTTTCGCGTCGTGGCGCTGGCGCTCGTCCCGCTCGCGGCGATCGGTCTGGCGCTCACGGCGTTTACGCCGCTCGAACCGATTTATGGGCTGGCCCCTGCCGCAGCGCTCTTCTATCTGGGCGAAGAGATCGCCAAAACGAGCATGCTCAGCCCGCTCGTCGCGCGTCGCGATTACTTCCGCTTCTCCCTCTGGTCGGCGGTCGAGGCGTTGGCGACCTTCGCGTCGACGGGGTTGAGCTTGTATTTCGTGCGCGCCGACGCTGTTGGCTTCCTGCTCGGGTTGATCGCCGGGCGCGCTTTCTGCACGGCGGGATTCCTTCTGGCCTATTTCGGCGGCCGCTACTTCCACGAGGTCGATCGGGCCGCCGCGCGGCCCTATGTGGCGCAGGCGCTGTCCTACGGTATTCCGGTCAGCGCCATGGCGCCGCTCGGCTGGGTCGCGGCCTATCTCGACCGCTACGCCATCAGCGCGGCGGGCGGGCTCGCCGAAGCGGGGGTCTATGCCGCCGTCGCCGGGCTCGTCAGCCGACCCTATGCGGTGACGACCTCTATCCTCACCTATTATTTCAGGCCGCAACTCTTCGAGGGAGGCGCGGGGGTTTCATCCTACGCCGGCAAAAGGGCGGTCGAGCGCCGCTGGGTCGCAGGGGCCGCGGCCGTCGGCTTCTCCGGAGCAGTCGCCTTCGCAGCGCTCTCCCAAGTCGTAGCCTGGCTCGCCCTCGCCGCGGACTACCGCTCGGGCGCGCAAGGCCTCATGATCGTCTTGGCGCTGGCGCAGACCCTGGCGATCATGACGCACGCCGCCGACAATGCGACGCTCTCCTGCGGCGCCAGCGCGCCGCTGCTCAAGATGCAGGTGTGGCTCGCCGGCGCCGCGCTCGTTTTCGTGCCCGTCGGGGCTCTGGCCTATGGCGCGCTCGGCGCCGCCTTCGGGCGCTTGTTGTCCGAAAGTCTGAAGCTCGGCGCGACGCTGTGGCTGTCGCGCCGTTTGCTCGGCGCCGCCTGAGGTTGCGGGAGGTCGCGATGAAAATCGTCATCGCGACGACGAGCGGCTTCCATTTGCGTCACCTCGCCCGCGAGCTCATCGCTCTTCGCCGCGACGTGACCTATCTGACCTATCTGCCGAAATTCCGGATAATTCATGACGGGATTCCGCTCGAGCGCGCCCGCAGCTATTTCTGGCGCCTGCAGCCATGGTCGACGGCGGCGCTCTTTCGGCGTCTGCCTGGCTTGCAGCATCAGGCGGTCGAACGGATGTTCGAGCTGACCGATCGGGCTTTGGCGCGCGACATGCCGCCTTGCGACGTCTTCATCGGCCTGTCCGCGATGACGGTCGAGTGCGCGCGCGCGGCCCGCCGGAAATACGGGGCGAAAATCGTCCTGGAGCGCGGCTCCCGGCACGTCTTGAGCCAGAACGAGCTGGTCTCGGGCGGCGCCGGTCGTCCGCTGAGCAAGACTTACGTCGATCGCGAGCTCGCGGGCTATGAGATCGCCGATTATATCGCGCTGCCGTCGGAACACGCCGTCGAGAGCTTCGTCGAGCGGGGCTTCGACAGGTCGCGCCTGTTCAAAAACGCCTACGGCGTCGATATGGGCGTTTTCGCCCCCTCGCCGCGCCCCGAGGGGCCAACACGCCTCATTTACGTTGGCGCCTGGTCGTTCAGGAAGGGCTGTGACGTTCTGGAGGCCATGCTGGCGGCCTGCCCGGACTTGACGCTCACGCATGTCGGCGGACGTGACGATTTGGAGTTCCCGACGCTCGCGAACTTCCGCTCGCTCGGCCACAGGACTCACGCGGAACTGCGCGAGGTCCTTGGCGATCATCGCATTCTGTTGCTGCCGTCGCGCGAGGACGGTTTTGGAATGGTGCTGATCGAGGGCTTGGCGTCTGGGCTGGCCGTCATCGGCAGCACGAAAACGGGCGCGCCGGATCTGCTCGAGCTCATCCAAAACAAGGAAGCCGTGCGCCTCGTCCCGCCCGCTGACATGGAGGCGCTCGTCGGCGCGATCCGCAATCTGTCGGACTGGCTTCGGACGCAACCCCTCGATCGCCGCATTCTGTCCGACGCGGATAAGGAAAACCTAAGCTGGACGGCTTATGCCAGGCGCTATGACGATTTCCTCCGCGCCATCGTCTGAAACCTCGTTCCCCGAGACGGAAGCCTTTCCCTCGGTGGCCATCATCGTCGTCTACTTCGGCGCGCTGCCGCAATATTTTCAGCTGTGGCTCGACTCGTGCCGCCGCAACGATCGTTTCGAGTGGCTCGTGTTCACCGACGCCGATGCGACCGAATATTCCGTTCCGGGGAACGTGCATTTCCGGGCGCTGACCCTCGACGGATTTTCGCAAAAGATGAGCGCCGCGCTCGGCTTCGCCTGCAGCCTCGGTTCGCCCTATAAGGTCTGCGATTTTCGACCGATCTTCTGGGCGCTGCTCGACGGCGAGCCGCGGACTTACGACTTCTGGGGTCATTGCGACCTGGACATGATCTTCGGCGACCTCAAGCGGTTCATCACGGCGGAGCTGCTGGCGCGCTACGACAAGCTCTTCTCCGTCGGTCATTTGACGCTCTACCGGAACTGCCAGACGACCAATGAGATGTTCCGGCAGCCGCACCCCGATGTCGATTGGCGGGCGATCCTCGCGGATCCGCGGCATCGGGGCTTCGACGAGCATATCGGCGTCAGCCGCATCTGGCGGGCGCACGGCGGGCGATTCTACAAGAACGAGCGCATCATCGCCGACATCGATCCCGCCATCAAACATTTCGAGTGCATGACGCCGATGAAAAACTATCGGCGGCAACTTTTTTACTACGATGACGGCCGCGTACGCCGGGTCTATCGCCAGGGAGGGCGTTGGCGCAACGAGGAGTTCATGTATATTCATTTCCAGAAGCGGCCGATGCTCGCGATTCCGAAAGCGCCCGCGCGGTGCTACGCGATCGCCCCCGGCGGTTTCTATGAGCTCCCGTTCGACGCGGCGCCGGCGAGCTACGTCGAAGAGTTGAACAAACACGCGTTCCGATTTCGGGAGGCGATGCATCGTTGGCGATTCGCGTTTCGCCTGTTACGACGGCGGCATGGACTTGGTCCGGCCGCTCCGCGCCTTGTCTAGCATTCTGCGAATGTGCGGGCGTCATTGACCCCCGGTTAGATGAATGTCGGAGAGCCGCCTCAAAATCCTCTATTTGGGGGGAGGGAGCTTCTACGACGACCAGTGTGACGCATTGCGGCGCTGTGGTCACGACGTCCGTCAGATAGATCCCAACCTGCCCTGGAAGGAAAACTGGTTCTTGTGGAGATGGATTTACGAGACAGGCGGCGTCGGCGTCAATCGTATCGCTTGTTCGAAAATGGCCAATAAGATTGGGGACGAGCATTTCGACATCGCCTGGGTGGGCGGCGGAGCTCTATTGAGTCCGAGTTTCCTGGAAGCTTTGCGAAGAAATTGTAAGTTAATCATCAACTACAATCCAGACAATCCGTACGTGTCCAGAGATAGACAGCTTTGGCGTCTCTTCAGAACGACGGTTCCGAATTACGATCTCATTGTCGTGCCCAGGAGATCCAACATTGAGCAGGCAATCCAGGCGGGCGCCAAGAATGTTCGTTTTGAGTTCTTTGCTGCAGATGAGTCCGTGCTGCTCAATATTGGCGACAGCGACGATCGTTTCTATCGACGCAAGCAGGGCGTCGTGTTTGCCGGCACGTGGATGCCTGGTCGCGGCGCGTTCCTGCTGAAGCTGATCGAAAGCGGCGTGCCATTGCGAATCTATGGGCAAAGATGGCGGCGCGCGCCGGAATACGAGAAACTTCGGAACTGCGTCGTCGATGCGCCGGCTTGGGGGCGCGCATATCGTGAGGCGATCGCGTCGGCGTGGATCGCCCTCGGCCTCCTGTCCGAGGGCAATTGTGATTTGCACACGACGCGGTCCATGGAGATACCCGCGATTGGAGCCGTTTTCTGCGCCAAGAGAACGTCTGATCATGAAGAACTTTATGATGACAAGAAGGAGGCGGTGTTCTGGACCGGGCCCGAGGACTGCGCCCAAATCTGCTTGGACTTGCTGTCTGACGCCGGTCGGATGAAAAGCATCATCAGATCCGGGCGGGCCAGGGCACTGGAAAACGGCCACTTTAACGAAAAATTGGTGACAAAAGTTTTGGATGCCGCGCACTCTCTCTAGGGCGTCTCAAGTATGATGAGCATACCGCGATTGGTCGAACTCGCCTGGGTGAGGCTGAACACACATCGTGAACGAACATACGAAATCGGGGGCAAGCGAATCACGCTGCCCCGAGGGCATCGTCTGGATTGGTTCCGGACGATACATCCCCGATACAACGAACCCGTGGCTCTGATCTGTGGACTGGCGCGGCAGAAGTATGGACGACTCCTGTCCATCGACGTCGGCGCGAACGTCGGCGGAACGGCCGCCCTGGCGGCGCAGGATTCGAATTTCAGCATCTTATGTGTTGAAGGAAACCCGTTTTATTTTTCCTTTTTGCAGCGGAATGTTGCTAAGTTCTGCCCGACGGCTGAATTCGAGAAATGCTTTGTCGGCGCGACGGATGGCGAACTCCACGGCGAGGTCAAGAGAACGGTTGGAACGGCGTCGATCATCGTTGGGAGCCCAGGAGCGCGGGGAACAATCGAACTTGTTTCGTTCGATTCTCTTCTCGCGCGACATCCGCGCTTCTCTGAAGCACGGTTCTTAAAAATTGATACGGACGGCTTCGATCCAAATATCCTCCTATCTGCGATGCGGTTCCTGTCCGATCAGCATCCTCTGGTATATTTCGAGATGGACCCCTGTCAGGCGCAAAGCCCGCGTGAAACGTGGAGGCGCATATTGGACGGTCTTCAACAGATCGGCTACGATCGTTTTAACGTCTTTGACAATTTTGGCGCTCACCTCGTCCAGCTGGGGAGCGATCAAATCGGGCTTTTCGATCAGTTGTTCGACTATGTGCTGGCGAACAGAGGCTTGGAGAAGCCTGCGATATACTATTTCGATGTGTGCGCGATCTCGGCGAAGGATCACGATATTTCCGACGCGATCCGGTCCGCCGCGGCGTCACCGTCGTTCGGAACGCGACCGTGACTCCTCTCTTCAAGTCCCTTGCTCTGCCGGGGAGCGACCAGGACGACGCAACAGGCCGGCGGATGCCGGAGGGCCCAAGCCGAGAAAGCGGGGCCCGCAAGATCGCATGTTGGAAGGCGGCCGCGAAGGCGCGAGGCGTTTCGCCTGCGAGCTCGGCCTGGTTGGACGCTCTGCGCGCATTTCTCCTGGCCGAGGTCGTGCTTGGTCATCTCGCAGCGATCGCCCTGCCGGAGTTGCCCGTCGTTGCGGAGCGCCGGGATGGATTCGCGGCCTTCGTCCTGATCTTCCGGCTGACGACGCGCTTCGGGCCGCAAGCCGCCTATCTGTTCGTCTTTCTGAGCGGCTTTTTCGTCGGCGGGCCATTGCTCGCCGCGGCTCTTCGAGGGGAGGCCGCGAGATTTCCGGACTTCGCGCGCCGGCGCATCGCGCGGATCGCGCCGGCGCTATGGATCGCGCTCGCCATCGGCGCAACCTTCGATCTTATCGGCGTCCATGGGCTCGGCGGCGGCGAAATTTACGAGCGGCAAAAGGCCTATGATTTTTTGCACGCGATGACGGCGACGAATTTCGTCGGCAATCTGTTGTGTCTGCAACCCACCTTCGTCGGCGTGTTCGGCTCCAACGGTCCGCTTTGGACGCTCGGCTACATCGTTCAGTTCTACTTCGCGGGTCTTCTCGTGTCGCGGGCGCTCGCGCGACCGGCGCTTTTCCCCGTGGCCCTACTGGGTTGCGCTCTGGTCGCCGGCGTCGTGCTCCGCCCCGAATGGGCGGCTCTGTTTGCGATCTGGTGGCTCGGCGCCCTGGTCCGTAACGTTTCGCCAGGCGCAAGCGCTGAACGATGGGGGCTCGCGGCCGGGTTTATCCTGTTCGTGGCGGCGAATCGCGCGCCGCCTTTGGCCTCGATCCTCCTTTGTGGAGCAGCGGGCGTCCTGCTCCTGAGCTGGGCAAGCGCCAGGACGGCGGGACCGCCGCAGCTTCTGACGCGCGTCGCGCGCGCGGCGGCCGAACTCAGCTATGAGGGCTATATGACGCATTATCCGGCGGCGTTCTTCATCTACGTCGCCTTCTTTGGCGAGATCGCGGGCGACATGGCGACTTTCCTCCGATTTCTGTCGGCCACGCTCCTGACCGTCGCGCTCCTCAGCGTCGCCACGCAACGCGCCGCGCGCGCGACGTCCCGCATCTTCGCGAGCGCGCTCTAATGTCGGCGACACCCGCAATCAGCGTCGTGATGGCGGTTTACAACGGCGGGGGTTACCTGCGCGCCGCGATCGAGAGCATCCTGTCCCAGACTCTTGGGGACTTTGAGCTCATCATTGTCGATGACGGCAGCGCCGACGAATCATGTGCGACGATACGGTCCTACGCGGACGCGCGCGTGCGATTCATCGAAAAGCCGCATGCGGGCCTGACCGCCGCGCTGAACCTCGGCGTCGCCGCCGCCCAAGGTCCGCTGATCGCGCGCATGGACGCCGATGACATTTCGTTTCCCGGCAGATTCGCCGCGCAAGCCGGCTACCTGTCCGCGCATCCGGAGGTTGACGTCCTCTGCGCCGACGCCGCGATCATCGACGAGCGCGGCAAGGTGGTCGGCGCGCACCGTATGGGGAATGTCAACGAACGCCTCCTCCTGGACGGCCTGCTCAACAGAGCGAGGTTCAAGCCCGTCATACATCCCTCGGTGATGATGCGGCGCAGCGTTCTGGAGGCGCTCGGCGGCTATCGCGATTATCCCTGCGCCGAAGATCAGGATCTGTGGCTGCGCGCCTGCGGCCGGTTCAAATTTGCGTCGATCCGTCAGGCGCTTCTTTACTATCGAATCCACGCGGGGGGCGTTTCTCGGGCGCGGCGCGCGACCCAGGTCACGAGCGGCGTCATGAGCGCGGTAAACTATTATGTTCGGCTCGAGACTGGCGTCGATCTTTTCGTCGAGCAGAGGGAACTCTTCGAGCGGTTCACGCAGGTGACGGCGCGCCATGTGGCGCAGGAACTGCTGCCGGCCCAGATCGCGTTCGGCGAAGCCCGGCACAAGCTGCGCACGCAAGGCGTCGCACGCGGCGCCGTCGCCTTGCTGAAAGCCCTCGGCCAGCACGGGCCCGCGGCGACGCCCGCCCGATTCAGCAGGGAAATCGGAAAGCTATCAAGATCTCTGGCGGATGAAGTCTGCTCCGAAATCGCGCAGCTGCGCGCCGACGATTCACCGACCGCCGGCGTGGCGGAGACAGCCGCAAGAGGCGGTTGACCTTCAAGACAGAGCCAAGCCCATGTCCTTCATTCTGGCGGTCGTCTATGTGATCACCTGCGGCGGCCTCATCTGGCTCCTGCTGACGCGGCGAGACGTCATTTTCGCCCAGTACGGCGTCCTCGGGCTGTTCTCGCTCGGATACTATCCGCTGCCGGTGCTCTTCAAGCCGCTGTCAAGCCTGGCTGGAACGGAAGACGAAAAGGTCTTTTCCGCGCTTTTGATCCATTGGGTGTTTCTCATCGCGATCCTGGCGGGCTCCTTCGCGACGGCGCGGCTGGTGGGAGCCGTCAGACCCCTGTCGCTCGGCCGACTTGACGAGTTTTGTTACAAGTACCGCTTCTTTTTCTCGGCAGTGGCGTTCGGCCTATATGTCGCCTACGTCCTCACGACCCCGCAAACGAGCTACGCATCGGAAGATTTCGACGCATTCTTCGAGCAAAAATCGCCCGTGCGCTCGATATTGGCCGCCGTCTCCGAACTCTGCATAAGTTTTATTTGCGTGTCCTTCGCGGTCGACAGCGCAAAAAAGAATCACAAGTCGCTGGTCATCTTCGGCGGGATGGTCGTCGCAATCGTGCTGGCGACGCTCCCGCTCGGCCAGCGCACGGCGACTCTTACGCCGATCATGTTCCTTTTTGCCTCCATGGCCGCCCAGAGGCAGTCGGGCAAGGCCTTGCAAGTGCTGGGAGTCGGCCTGATCGTGCTGATGGCGGTCAGTCCCTTTGCGGTCTATCTTCGCGAGGCTCGTCGCGCAAAGAATGGAGATTTTCTTAATACGTCCGAGGTGGCGGGCAAATTCACGGTTGAGAGCAATCCCTTGATGCAGAGCTTCCAATCCATCATCGACCGCAGCGACTTGGTCTATAATACTGTTTACATGAAGGATTACATCGACGAGACGGAATATGTCGGATGGAAATACTACTACTCTGTCGCGGTGAGTCCGATCCCACGTTTCGTTTATCCCAACAAACCCTATGTGCTGAGCTCGAACGGGAACATCGACGGCGAGCTCTCCGTCCTGGCCTGGAAGGAAATGAACGGCGGGCTGGGCAGCCTCACGGCTTTCGGCGGCATCACGGCCTATCGAGAGGGCGGATGGGCGGGGGTCCTGCTCGATGGATTGGCGGACGGCGCCTTGTTCGTCCTCATCGCGCGCTGGCTCGGCGGAGGCGGCTATCTGGCCAAGGTCTTCTACTCGATCTTCTTCGTCATGTTCGCGGTGGCCAAGGCGCCGCCTTGCTTTTTCGAGGCCTTGGCGACCTTTCTCGGACAGGCGCCCTTGATCGTGAGCCTCATCTTCATCTCAAAGCTGCCGCTTTATGGCGTGCGGCGGATGACTCCGAGTTCGCGCTCGCCGCTGCGGGCCCCCAAGCTCGCGCCGCGGGAGTTCAATTGATGCCGCTCCACTCGCGCCGCGGCCTCGGCGCGTCGCTCGCGGCGCTGGCGCTGGCGGCGCCTTCCCGGGCCGCGGCGCAGCGCGCCGCCGCCGGCGCCAGTCCCACCTATGCGACGCTGCGCGCCCTTGCGGCCGCCGCGCCCCCATCCGACGTCGACGTCGTCTTCGTCACCGGCGCGTCACAGCCGGGGCGGGGCGGAGCGCTCTATCGGCGTGCGGCGCGCGAACCCGCTCACGCGGGCAAGGTCCGCGCCGCCGACGGCGGCTGGTGGGAAATCGTTCCGGGCGATCTGGTCAACGTCCTTCAATTCGGGGCTGTCGGCGACGGTCGTCACGACGATGCGTCCGCCATTCAGGCTGCGCTCGATTATGCGATCTATGTCGACGGCGCGCCGAAGCGCGTCTTCCTGCCGGCCCTGCGGTATCTTCTGGGCGACACGCTGCACATCGGGTACGGCCACCGCTATGTGACGCTGGAAGTGTTCGGAGAGCCCGGCCTCTCAGGAGCGCATGAGCAGCCGACGGGTCTCTATCCGCGCTTCAACGATCGGCCCTGCCTCAATCTTCAGGGCGGGCGGCGAACCAGGCTTAGCGGCCTGAACATTTTCGGGGTCAATCGCGATCATCTGCGCGAAGCGTACGATCGCTTCGAGGACCGCGGTCGCCGCGCCGACTGGCTCGGACCCGCGCTGGCTCGCCACAGCGACGATCCGCATGCGCCCTATGCAGGGGTGACGATCGACGCTTACGCCGGACCGCCGCCGCCCCGGCCCTATCCCTTCGTTTCCTATCCTGCTTCGCTCGGCGCCGTCGGACAGTATGGCAAGAACTTCAGCTCCGAAACGGTTCTGGAGAATTGCCGGATCGAGGGCTTTTGCGTCGGCGTCGCGGTGCAGCCGGGGCTCGTCCCCGTGGCGTCGAACGGCGACTTCATCACCTATCGCGACTGCAATCTGAGCTACAACATCGTCGGCATCGCCGACGGTCACGCCGACTCGCGCTGCAACAACATCGAGAACTCGCGCCTGCATTTCTGCCACACCGCAATCGACACGCTGACCTACGGACCCGGAGGCGGCACGTTCATTGCCAATGTCGTCGGCTCGTCCTTCGACAACAATTGGCGCATTCTCAACGTCAACATTGGAGGATCCGGCATCCAAGGGCCATTTCCACTCAGATTCGAAGGGTGCTATGGCGAGAGCGTATATTCCTTCGGAACGGCCTATGTCGAAGGGGCCGGCGCGCCGGGCGTCGCGTTCGAGGGTTGCAAGTTCGAGTTCTCCATAAAGAACCAGGAATATTCTCCGCTGACGCTGCTTTCCTGCCGCGGCGGCGTCGCGACCTTCCGCAATTGCGTCTTTCAAGGCGGGTTCGGCTTCGCGCGTTTCGACGCGGCCGTCGTCATGGATGCCGTCTCCTTCAGCCATCCCCAGAGCGAGATTTTCGATCACAGATCCGCCGCAGGACGGATCGCCAAGAGCTTCGTCGGGGAGTTCTGGGCCGAAGAAGCGCGGGAGGTTCGTCTCTGCATGAGCGAATTCTTCGATTTTTCTGGAGGCGCGCTGACGTTTCCGAAGGTCGAAGGCCTCGACTCGCGCGCTTTCCGGATCGACAGGGAGGCCGCCCCGCAGTCGGGGGGGCGGCCGATCCCCTGGTGGGTCGAGGTTCTCGCAGACGAGCGCTCGCGCTTCCCGGCCGGCCAGGTCGCGAGCCTGATTCTCGATCGCGCCAAGCTCGGCGTGTCGGCGACCACGCCGCGGGGCGCTGAATATGAGATCGTCTTGCCGCGGGCCTTCGTCGAAGATCTCGAGGCCGGCGGCGTGGATCTGGCCCAGGCCTTCGGTGCGGGCGATCTCGTCGAGGATCGCGAGAGCGGCGCGCTCGCCTATGTCATCGACGTCGCGCCGCGCCCAGCGTCGCTCGCATCGGAAATCAGGCTCAAGCTGCGACAGCTCAACGGCGTGCGCACGCCCGATCATGGCAGGAGCTGGGAAGTGCGACAGCCGATCGGCGCAGAGAAGGGTGTGCTCGCTTTCCACAACGCGCGCCGGTTCTATGGCTTTTCCCGACGCGCGATGCTCGAAACCGTGCAAGGGAAGGCCACGGCGCGCCTGACCCCGCGGACGACGCCGCAGGAGGAGCACGCTCCCGACTGTTTCGTCGCGCCGGGCGACTATGCCGCCTCTAGCCGCTTCGGGGCGGCGCCAAACGAGCGCCTGTTTCGCCGCGCGCGCGTCTCGAGCGTTGATCGGCGCGCCAGCACGGTGACTTTCGACGCGACAGCCGAGAACAGCTTCTGGGGAGATGCATGTCTCTTCGTGAAGGGAAACGCGGGATGAAGCGCGCCTGATCGCGCCGTGCTTCAAGCGCGCGCGCGCCCAAAAGCGAAGGCTAACGCGTTCTTAATTTGCTGCGAATTAAATGCGCGCAGCCCGGAAATGAGGCTGGAATGGCGACGTTGCAGACGATAAGGCGCGATGCGCCTCCCAAGGTTCGGTCTTTCACGTTTGATGGACGGCACGTCGCGCCAATGATTTTCGATTTTATGCAAGTGGTCATCGCAGGATTGAGGGACAAGTCGCGACGACGGCATCTCATACAGCTCGGACGAGACATACGACAGCGCGCCTTCGACCTGAGAAACGCTATTCCCGAGATAGAACACGCGGATCTTGCATCGTTCCTTGGGTGCAGCGAACCCAAGGAGATCATGCTGCCGCCGCTGGGGGTCATCACGCTGGCGGGTTTGGGGCACGTCGCGCCCTACGCAATCCTTGCTTCCGTTGTGAGCGCTTTGCAGCCGAAAGTCATATTCGAGACGGGGACCTTCCGAGGCGTCGGCGCGCTCACCATGGCGCTCAACGCGCCTCATTCAGAGGTCTACACCTTGGACCTGCCGGAAGAAAGCGGCTCCGCGTCAACGACCACGTTGACGCGCGGCGATGCTGAGTGGGTGAGACTGTCACGAGGTTGTGTAGGAATAGCTTTCAAGGGCCATCCAGTGGAGAACCGAATCCATCAACTTTTTTCGGACTCTCTGAAATTCGACGCCGCCGAGCGCGTCGCCAGCGCTGATTTTTGTTTCATAGATGGAGGGCACTCCTATGAATGTATAAAGGCGGACACAGAAAATGCCTTTAAAGTTCTTTCTCCCCAGGGAGTGATCCTATGGGATGATTACACTTGGTTTACGGGTGGCGTCAGTAAATATATATGCGAATTGGCGCGCGAGATGCCTTTGAAGAGGATTGCCGGGACTCAATATATTATTTATCGCCATGAAACTTGAGCCGTGGGCCTGATTCGGAGAAGACCGCGATCCAAAATGACCGAAAATCGAGCGTTTCACCGGCCGAGCGAGCCTCCTTCGGAGTGGGGCTTGGCCGTTGGCGACCGTCAGGCGCCGAACGCGCGGCGCGCAGAAACGGCGCATGAGCCCCGCCAAGCCGCGCACGCGTATGACGGGAGCGACGCTTTGGACATTCTCGACGCCGGCAAGGTCAACACATGGGAGGGGGGCGCGAGCTTCACGCTCGCGAACCGCGCCTATCGCGCCGCCTGGTCCGTCGTCTGGCTCATCTTCGCCTCCTGGACGCCAGCGCCGATGCACCGTTGGCGACGACTGCTGTTGCTCGCCTTTGGCGCCAAGATCGCGCGCACGGCCGGGGTTTACCCCAGCGCGCGCATCTGGTCGCCCGCCAACCTCGAAATGGGCGATTACGCCTTCATCGGTCCGCGCGTGATCGTCTATTCGATGGCGAAAATCACCTTTGCGCCCTATTCCCTGGCGTCGCAGGGCGCGCATCTCTGCGCCGGGGCGCATGACGTCGAGGACGTGAATTTCCAGCTGCAGGCGAAACCGATCAGGATCGGCTATCGCGCCTGGATCGCCGCGGAGGCCTTTGTGGGGCCGGGCGTCGTCGTCGGGGATGGAGCCGTGCTCGGCGCCCGCGGCTGCGCCTTTCGCGACCTCGACCCCTGGAGGATCTATGTCGGCAACCCGGCGCGTCCGACACGCGCCCGCAAGGTGCGTTTCCCTTCGCCAGAGGCGCTCTAGCCCGCCATGTTCATCTCGTTCGCAAATCTCGACGACGCGCGCACCTACGACGTGACCGTCGTCGGCGCCGGGCCGGTCGGCATCGCCTTCGCCCTCGCTTGCGAGGGGCGCGGCCTCTCGACGCTGGTGCTCGAGTCGGGCGGCCTCTCCTCGGACGCTTTCGCTCAGTCGCTCGGCGCCGGGCACGTCGCGGACCGCGTTCGACACGCGTCGTCGGACGTCGCGATGCGACGGGGCCTGGGAGGCACGTCGAGCTGGTGGGGCGGGAGGCTCGTGCCGTTCGACGAAGTGGACTTCGCCGCGGACGACGGCGCGCTGCGGTATGGCTGGCCTCTTTCTTTCGACGAGATCGCGCGCTGGCATTCCGACGCCGCATCGTTCTTCGGCATCGAGTCGGCGCACTTTGCAAAGCCCCGGTGGCCTTGGACGCGGCTTGACGGCGCTTGCTTCACGAAGCTGGAGCGCTGGGCGCCCGCGATCGACATGGGGATCAAATACCGCGACCGGCTCGCGCGGTCCGAGAAAATAACGGTCGCCCTGGGCGCGACGGCGACGACGGTGCGCTTCGACGCCGCTGGAGGCGCCCTGGTCTCCGTAACCGTCCGCGCGCAGGAACGGGCCAAGGAGCTGTTTCCGCGGCGCCTCGTACTGGCGTGCGGGGGGCTCGAGACGACCCGTCTGCTGCTTGCGGCGCAGAAGTCGAGACCAGACCTGTTTGGGGGGGCAGAGGGCGCGCTCGGGCGCTATTACATGGGCCATGTCTCGGGAAAGGTCGCCGACATCGTGCTGCGTGAGCCGGAACGAGCGAAGGATCTGGACTTTTTTCTCTATCGGGGCGCCTATGCGCGGCGCAGGTTTACGCTGCCTCGCGACGCGCTTCTGCGCGAGCGCCTGCGAAACATCTCATTCTGGGCGGACAATCCGCCCTTTCACGCGGCCGACCATCGCAACGGCGCGCTCTCGATGGTCTGGCTGGCCTTGGTCGTCAAGCCGATCGGGCGGCTCCTCGTGTCCGAAGGAGTTCGCATCAGCCATGTCGGGGCGCCGCCTCGCCGCACGCTCGAACATCTGCGCAATGTCGCGCTCTCCCCGGTCCGGAGCGGTCGGGATATCCTCGATATCATCCGCACGCGCTATTTCTCGCGACCGCGGCGTCCG
>DATHCI010000211.1:0-3831 GCA_035319645.1 Methylocystis sp.
CGGAATACGCGGGCAACATCACCGACGAGGCGATCGCGGCGGGCGCCAAGACGATCTGGATGCAGCTCGGCGTGCGCGACGACGCGGCCGCTCTGCGGGCCAAGGCCGCGGGCCTCACCGTGATCATGAACCGCTGCCCGAAGATCGAATATGGTCGACTCGCGGGCGAGCTCTCCTGGGGCGGCGTCAACAGCGGCGTAATCTCGAGCCGCGCGCCGACGCCGCCGACGCGCCGGCCGTTGCGCGACGCCGCGGAAGGCGTCGACAAGCCGGGCTTCGCGACCAAGGCCATTCACGCCGGCGCGCGACCCGACGCTGTGACCGGCGCGCGCATCACCCCGATCTTTCAGACGTCCTCCTATGCGTTCGAGGACGCCGAGCACGCGGCCTCGCTCTTCAATATGCATAATTTCGGACATGTCTATTCGCGCCTCAGCAATCCGACCGTCGCGGTGCTAGAGGAGCGCGTCGCTTCGCTGGAGGGCGGGCGCGCCGCCGTCGCCGCGGCTTCGGGACACGCGGCGCAATTCCTGGCCTTCTTCACGCTTCTGGAGCCAGGCGACGAATTCGTCGCCTCGCGCAATCTCTATGGCGGCTCGCTCACGCAGTTCGGCCTGAGTTTCAAGAAGCTCGGCTGGACCTGCCGTTTCGTCGACCAGAGCGCGCCTGAGAACTTCGAGCGCGCGCTCAACGAGCGCTGCAAGGCGATCTTCATCGAAAGTCTCGCCAATCCGGGCGGGATCGTCGCCGACATCGAGGCGATCGCTGCGGTCGCACATGCGGCGGGCGTGCCGCTCATCGTCGACAATACTTTGGCGACGCCCTATCTCTGCCGCCCGCTCGAATGGGGCGCGGACATCGTCTGCCACTCGACGACGAAATTTCTCGCCGGTCACGGCAATTCGCTCGGCGGGGTGGTGGTCGAATCCGGGCGCTTTGACTATGCGAACGGCAAGTTCCCGACGCTCGCCGGACCCGAGCCCGCCTATCACGGTCTTAATTTCTTCGAGACTTTCGGCGATTTCGCCTTCACGACCAAGGCGCGCGCGGTGGCGCTGCGCGACTTCGGCCCGGCGCTTTCGCCGATGAACGCCTTTCTCACGCTCACGGGAATCGAGACGCTGCCGCTGCGCATGCAGCGCCATGTCGAGAACGCCGGCCGCGTCGCAAGCTTTCTGGAAACTCATGCGCGCGTCGCCTGGGTTTCGTATGCGGGCCTCAATTCGAGCCCCCACCGCGCGCGCGCGCAAAAATACTTTCCGCAAGGCGCTGGCGCGGTTTTCACCTTCGGGCTCAAAGGGGGTTATGAGGCCGGCGTGCGGCTCGTCGAGCGCGTGCGGCTGTTCTCGCATCTCGCCAATGTCGGCGACACGCGCAGCCTGATCTTGCATCCGGCGTCGACGACGCATCGCCAGCTGACCGACGAGCAGAGGCTCGCGGCGGGCGCGGGCCCGGACGTCATCCGGCTGTCAGTCGGGCTCGAGACGGTCGAAGATCTGATTGCGGATTTGGATCAGGCGCTCGACCGCCCAGATTGAAGCGGCTTATGCGCGATCTCGGCGCGGAAGCGCCGAGATCGCGCGGTTGGAGGAAAGTGCGCGCCGTTACTGCAGCGCCTGCGCCTGGGCGAGCAGCGCCTGCGCCTGGCTGATGAGCGACTGAGCATTGGTCTGATTGATGGCCACACCGCCAAAGGCCGCGGCTTCAAGAATGGCGATCATCTGGCTGGCGAGGGCGTTGCGCTGGCTCGTGAGCGAAACGATCTGCGATTCCAATGTCGCATAGGTGCTCGCATTCGCAAGCAGCGCCTGGGTTGAAACGCCCGTCAGCGTCGTGATGCCGAGCGGCCCCGTCGGCGCGTTGATCGCCTTGTAGGCCTCGGCGAGCTGGGACGCGATCTGGCTGGCGCCGCCAGAGAACGGCGCGGGGCGCGCCGCATCGTTCATGATCTCGAAGATCACGCGTCCGTCATGCGCATAGTCGTCGCTCAAGCCCACGAGGCTCAGGATCGTCGGACGAATGTCCGTGTGATCGGTGAACAGTTCGTCCGTTTCGCCGAGCGGGAAGACGCCGGGGCCGACGATTCCAAGCCAGGTTTGCACGATGTCGTTCTGGAAGTCGCCGTGATTCCAGACGAAGTTGCGCGACTGCACGAAGCAGCTCGCCGCGTCGATCGCGGGCGTGCAGGGCGAGGTCGAGCCGGTGGCGGACAGGAAGTAGTCCGGATTGCCGAACAGGACGAAGCTCGGCGTGCGCGCCGGGTCATGCGTGACCATATGGAGCAGGGCGAGCTCGGCCGGATCTGCGAGCGCCTGCGTCACCTTGGCGTCGCCCTTGACGATGGGGTCGTATCCGAGCAGCGCGCCGGCTTGCTGCTCCAACAGGCGCAAGGTTGGATCGGTCGGCGCCGGGTCGCCTTGAACATGGACGCTCGGGGCGTCGTCGCTGTGCACCTTGAAGTTCGTCGTGTTGCCGAACTCCGTCGCAAAGACGCGGCTCAGATCGGCGTCGACCTCGCCCTTGGTTCCGACGGGATAGGTGCAAGGCGCGGTCACGCCGTCGCAGCCGGGAGGAAGCGCTCCGAAAGTGGGCCCGGTGAAATGGTCGTTCTCGTCCGCGGTGATCACGAACAGCGAGTTTCGCGGCGAAATGCCGTCGTAAGCGAGGCGGTTGAAGAATTTGGTGAAGGCGGCGTCATAGGCCTTCAACTGATACACATAATTCGCCTCGCCCGGACCGAAAGCTCCGTCCGGGTAGTTGGCGATCGGCGCGCCCGGGTAGTTGTGATTGTCGTGCGCGTCCTCAATGTAGAAGTAGACGACCTGCACGCCCGCCTCGAGCATCTGCGCGACATAGCCGAGCGATTGCGACGGCGTCGGATCGAAGCCGGTGGGGAAGCCATCGTTGCCGTTGTCGTCGGTGATGTGGTTTCCGTCGAGGTCGAGCACATAGCCGGCGCCCCTGTTGATGGCCGGCGCCACATACTTATTGCCGAAAAGCGCCTGAAAGCCGGTGTAGCCGCCGGGTTCGTCGGGCAAGTAGTCCGGCCCGGCATGCGGCGAACCTGCGCACAGGGGGCTGTTCTGCGCGCAATGGATCGCAATGCCCTCGAAGTCCGCCGCCGCCAGGGTGGGATTGTTCGCAGCCTCCGTGGCTTCGGGCGAATTCGCGCCGAACTCGTTGGTGATGTCGGTCGTCACGTTCTCGAACTCAATGTTGGCGATCGAGAAGGCGCCGACGTCGCAGCCCGCGCGCGTGAAGGGAACCCAGGGCGCGGGGTGAATCTTGCCGCGCTGGTCGACGAACTCCGGCACGAGCACGGGCGTCGTCGATGTGCCTTCGTTCACATAGTCGGTCCAATAGGCGAAGGAGCTTTGGAAGTGCGGCGTCCCGGTCGGATCGAAGAAGCCGAAGCTGTTGCCGACGGAAAAGCCGAATTTCTCGCCATAGACGCCCGTGAGCGAGGTCGTGATGTCGACGGAGGTGTGCGAGATCAGCGGCGTATGGTGGTTCGTGAGCAGCGTTCCATTCCAGGTCAAGAAGTTTAAGAGGCTCGGAATCTGCTCGAGATCGGAGGGCACGTAGGGCGTATCGCGCCTCAAGTGCACGTTGTCGAACTGCAGATAGATGATGTGCGTGATGCCGTGACCGAGCTGGCAGGCGGCCTTGGCCGGAGCGGCGCCCGCGAGCGCCAGCGCGGCAGCAGCGCCCAACGCGCACAGAGAGACTTTTTTCATCGAGCTACCCCCACATAAACGAGCGTCCGTCCAGTGCGGACGCCGCGACGCTTATCGGGGGTCGCAGTCAGATTGATTGCGGTTGCGTGAAGCT
>DATHCI010000212.1:0-42324 GCA_035319645.1 Methylocystis sp.
ATGCGCACGGCGAGGATGGCATCGAGATATTCGGTCCGCCAATCCGCCTCGTCGGCCGGCTTGACCGCCGGGTCGATCGCCACGACCGCGGGATCGCCGCGCAGTTCGCAGCCGGCGGCGCGCAGATCGGCGAGGATCGCCGGCAGGGCGGGCTGGGCGGCGCGGTCGACGAGCAGGGTTTCGGTGGCGCCGCAGATCGACACCCGCCGCATCTTGGCGTTGAGGGTGATGGCGCGCGCCTTCAGCGGGTCGGCGGCGGCATCGACATAGGTATGGCAGAGCCCCTCCAGATGCGCGATGACCGGCATCCGCGCCTCGCGCTGCACCCGCTCGGTCAACGAGCGGCCGCCGCGCGGTACGATTACGTCGATACAGTCGCTCATGCCGAGCATCAGCCCGACCGCGGCGCGGTCGCGGGTCGGCACCAGCTGGATCGCCGCCTCGGGCAGGCCGGCGGCGGCAAGCCCGCGCTGCAGCGCGCCGACCAGGGCGCGCGACGAATAGAAGCTCTCCGAGCCGCCGCGCAAGATCGCCGCGTTGCCGGATTTGAGGGCAAGGCCGCCGGCATCAACGGTGACGTTGGGCCGGCTCTCATAGATGACGCCGATGACGCCGAGCGAGGTCGCGTCCCGCTCGATGACGAGGCCGTTCGGACGCTCGAAGCGCGCCAGCACGCGCCCGACGGGATCCGGAAGGTCGGCGATCTCGTCGAGACCCCGGGCCATCGCCTCGACGCGCTGCGGGTTGAGCGTAAGGCGGTCGATCGAGGCCGCTGAAGCCCTCTTCGCGCGCGCCTCGGCGACGTCTTCCCCATTGGCGGCGAGGATGGCCTCGCTCGACGCCCGGATGGCGCGCGCAGCCGCGCGCAGAGCGCTGTCCTTGGCCTCGGCGGAGGCCTGCGCCACGACATGCGCCGCCCGCCGCGCCGCGGCGCCGATCGCCGCCAGGACCGCGGCCGCGTCCGACGCGAGCGAAACCGCCTTCAACATCTCTTTACGGGCCTGGTGCATGGTGGCGCTCGCGGAAACGATCCGAGGCCGGAACCTCTATCACAGCGTGTGAGGCGGAAAAAGCGTTGCGGGTCCAAACGTAGCCATCTTGCGCGCCGCTCGCGAGCCGCATACTATGTTTTTTGGGTCATCAAGGATCAAGGACCGAGCGAGCGTGGCGAGCTCTTGCGCCAAAGCTGATTTTTCGCTGGCGCGCCTGAGCGGCGCGGCCGCGCCGCCCGCCTGCGCCCTGCTGCTGCTTCTTAGCCGCCCCTGACCGCCCGCAGGGCTTGAAAGCCCAGGCCGTCAGGGGAGTTCGCGCATCCGGCAATCCGGCCCGCGCCGCGGGCGAAATGGCAGAGACCCTTCATGCAATCTGAACAGCATCAAAAGGCGGACGATCAGAGCCGCGTCGTCATTTTCGACACCACTTTGCGCGACGGCGAGCAGTCGCCAGGCGCCTCCATGACGCTGGAAGAAAAACTCGAGGTCGCGGACCTGCTCGACGCGCTTGGCGTCGACGTGATCGAGGCCGGCTTCCCGATCGCGAGCCAGGGCGACTTCGAGAGCGTCAGCGAGGTCGCGCGGCGCGTCAAGAACGGCTCGGTCGCCGGCCTCGCGCGCGCCTCCGAGAAGGACATCGACCGCTGCGCCGAGGCCCTGCGCGCGGCGAAGCGCCCGCGCATCCACACCTTCATCTCCACCTCCCCGGTGCATATGAAATACAAGCTGCAGCTGGAGCCTTCGCGCGTGCTGGAGCTCGTGGCCTCCTCGGTCACAAGGGCGCGCAACCAAGTCGAGGACGTCGAATGGTCGGCGGAAGACGGCACGCGCACCGAGTTCGACTTCCTGTGCCGCGCCGTCGAGACCGCCATCAAGGCCGGCGCCACGACGATCAACATACCCGACACGGTGGGCTACGCGACGCCCGCCGAGTATGAGGACCTGTTCCGACGCCTGCGCGCGGCCGTCCCCAATTCCGAGAAGGCGATCTTCTCGGTGCACTGCCACGACGATCTGGGGCTCGCGGTCGCGAACTCGCTCGCCGGCGTGCGCGGCGGCGCGCGGCAGATCGAATGCACGATCAACGGCATCGGCGAGCGCGCGGGCAATGCGGCGCTGGAAGAAGTCGTCATGGCCATGCGCACGCGCCATGACGCCCTGCCGTTCGACACCGGCGTCGACGCCAGGCTGCTGACGCGCGCGTCGAAGCTCGTCTCGGCGGTGACCTCCTTCCCGGTGCAATACAACAAGGCGATCGTCGGGCGTAACGCCTTCGCGCATGAGAGCGGCATCCATCAGGACGGCATGCTCAAGAATGCGCATACGTACGAGATCATGACGCCCGAGAGCGTCGGCGTGTCTAAGACGTCGCTGGTCATGGGCAAACACTCGGGTCGTCACGCCTTCCGCGAAAAGCTGAAAGAGCTGGGCTATGACTTGGGCGAGAACGCGCTGGAGGACGCCTTCAAGCGCTTCAAGGATCTCGCCGACCGCAAGAAGGTCGTCTACGACGAGGATCTCATGGCGCTCGTCGACGACGAGATCATCAATGCGCATGACCACATCAGGGTCGAGGCGCTGATGGTCATGGCCGGCACGCATGGGCCGCAGTCGGCGGCGCTGACGCTCGACATCGAGGGCAAAAAAGTCACGCATCAGGCCTCGGGCAACGGCCCGGTCGATGCGATCTTCAACGCGATCCAGGCGCTGGTTCCCCATGAGGCGACGCTGGAGCTGTACCAGGTCCACGCCGTGACCGAAGGCGCCGACGCGCAGGCGGAGGTGTCGGTGCGGCTCTCCGAGAACGGCAAGACGGTGACGGGCCGCGGCGCCGATCCGGACACGCTGGTCGCCTCGGCGCGCGCCTATGTGTCGGCGCTGAACCGCCTCATGCTCAAGCGGGGTCGCACCAAGCCCGAGGCGATGGAGGCTGGCTGACGGGGCCCCGCCGCGGCGCGAGCACGCGCGTCTTCCGCCACAGCGTCCCTCGCCGGGCAAGTCAGCGTCGCGGCGGGAGCAAGAGCGACGGCGCGGTCTCCGGGAGTGAGCGCGACAGTCATCGAAGTCGAAACCTGCCCTGGCTACTCCTGCCTGAGGTTGGGCGTTCCCCGCCCTCCGACGGTATGCATCTGCGCGAATTCTTTCCGCTGCTAGTGACGGCTTGAAGCTCGCGCCGAAGGCGGCGGCGACCTGCCGCCGCCGAGCAGCGCCAGATCCGTGGGCCAGTTGCGAGCGGACCTTTGGCGCGAAGAAGCCGCCTTTGCGGCAAGCAAGGCGCAGGCGCTCTACGCAAGCTCGTCGGGGCCGCGTCGCAGCCCCCATCGCCGATCGCTTCCGCGCCGAGACATCCGGTCGCGCGAGCGCGCCCGACATGACCCGTTAACCATATCGTGAGATAAGGGCGCATGACCCCGCAAACGCGCAGCGCATTCGATCCAGGCTTCGGCGTCTACGTGCATTGGCCGTTCTGCCTGTCGAAATGCCCCTATTGCGACTTCAACAGCCATGTGCGGCGTGGCGAGATCGACGAAGACCGTTTCGTCGAAGCCTTTCGGGCGGAAATCGCGCATCGCGCGTCGCTCGCGCCGGGGCGCGAAGCCCGCTCGGTGTTTTTCGGCGGCGGCACGCCCTCGCTCATGTCTCCTGCGACCGTCGCCGCGATACTCGAGGCCATATCCAGACACTGGCGCCTCGCCAAGGACGTGGAGATCACGCTCGAGGCCAATCCGACGAGCGTGGAAGCGGCGCGCTTCCGCAGCTTCAAGGCGGCGGGCGTCAACCGCGTGTCGCTCGGCATCCAGGCCTTGAGCGACATCGACCTGAAATCCCTCGGTCGCCAGCACTCCGTCGCCGAGGCGCTGGCGGCGCTGAAAGTCGCCAATTCCGTCTTCGAGCGCACGTCCTTCGACCTCATCTACGCACGGCCCGGCCAGACGCCCGCGACCTGGCGCAAGGAGCTCGACATCGCGCTCACCTATGTCACGGATCATATCTCGCTCTATCAGCTGACGATCGAGCCCGAGACGATGTTCGAGCGCATGCTCGAGGCCGGCAAGCTCGCGCTGCCGAGCCCCGACGCGCAGCGCGACCTCTGGGACGTGACGCAAGAAGCGACCGCGCGCGCGGGACTCCCCGCCTATGAGGTTTCGAACCACGCGCGGCCCGGCGCCGAGTGCCGGCATAATCTGATCTATTGGCGCTACGGCGAATATGCGGGCGTCGGGCCCGGCGCGCATGGCCGGCTCGACACGCCGGCGGGCCGCCGCGCCCAGGCGACTGAAAAACACCCGGAGATGTGGCTGACCTGCGTCGAGACCGACGGGCATGGGCTGGTCGAGGACGAGCTGCTCAATCCGGAGCAGCTCGGCGACGAGTTTCTTCTGATGGGCCTGCGGCTCAAGGAGGGCGTCGATCCGCTGCGCTACCAGCTCTTGACCGGCAAGGCGCTGCAGTCGACGCGCATCGCCGACCTGGTGAGCGACGGCCTGGTTGAGGTGACGCGCGACAAACGCCTGCGCGTAAGCGTCGAGGGTTTTCCGGTGCTCGACGCCGTCGTGGCGGACCTCGCCGCTTGATCACAACGCTGCTACTGGAGGCCGGCGCGCCGATAGTCGGCGCCAGCCCGCGGCGCGAAACATAAGTCCTCGTCATCCAGGAAAGAGGCGCCGTCTTCGAGCGCCGGCTCGAGCACATGGACAAGTCCCGCGAGCAGCGGCTGGTCGGCTCCGACGATGGATCGCCCCAGCGCCGAGAGCGCGTCCCCGTTGGCGCAGCGGGCGAACTGGCGCACGACGACTGACGCGAACCGCCCCATTTCCATGCCGTTGCGATCAGCGGCCGAGGCGACACGATCGGCGAACCCCTCTCCCACGCAGCGCACGGCGACGCGCGCCACATTCGCGTTGGAACATGAGTGGATCAGGTCCGCGATCACCATGTGGCCCCTCCTGAAGCGGCAGCTTGGGGTTTACGCCAACGGGATTTGGAACTTTTTCAGCCTGGCGCCAGCGCCGCCACATTGCATCGACGCGCGCAAAGGCGCCGCGCCAATATACCCAGGCTCAACCTCAAAACTCCTGACGAAGGTCATGCGTTCCACCTGGAGCCGAGAATTCGTCGTTGCGCCGCGTCACCATGCGCCGCTGTTCGGCATCGTGCTCCAGGGCTCTTGAGGCGCGAGCGGCCCCCCGCGCTGCAAAAGCTCGATGGAAATTCCGTCGGGCGAACGCACGAAGGCCATATGGCCGTCGCGGGGCGGGCGATTGATCGTGACGCCTCCCTCCTGAAGCCTTGCGCAAATTGCGTAAATGTCGTCGACTGCGAAGGCGAGATGGCCGAAGTTGCGCCCTCCGGTGTAATCTTCCGGGTCCCAGTTGTGCGTCAGCTCGACGAGCGGCGCGTCCTTCGCACGGGCGGCGGCGAGGTCTTCCGGCGCGGCGAGATAGACGAGCGTGTAACGGCCTTTCTCGTTCTCCATGCGCCGTACTTCGACGAGGCCGAGCTTTTCGCAAAAGAACGACAACGCTCGCGGCAGATCCGCGACCCTGACCATGGCGTGCAGATAGCGCATCGAGTAGATCTCCTCCGTCGGCTCCCTTTGCAAGTCGCTTGCGTGTCCGCCAACGATTTGCGCGGTATCATGAGATTTGCTAGCGCTAAAGAAGCGCCGACGCCATCGCCGCAGCCGGAACGCCTTCCCATGAACGACGCAGACATTCTGGAGCCGTCCGGCGCGTCGCGCAAGCAGGCGGCGGCCCTCGCTTCGATCGCGGCGAGCGCCATGCTCGCCTTGGCCAAGCTCGCTGCAGGCCTCTTCTCGGGATCGTTGGCTTTGCTTTCCGAAGCCGGCCACGCCGGCGTCGACACCGGCGCGACGATTCTCACCTATTTCGCGGTGCGCGAGGGCGGCAAGCCCGCCGACGAGGAGCATCACTACGGCCACGGCAAGATCGAGTCGCTTGCGGCGCTCGTCGAGACCGGGCTCTTGTTCGGCCTCGCTCTGCTCGTCGTCGGCGAAGCCGTGCGCCGCTTCTCCGAGCGTGCGGACGAGGTCGATGCGGGCTGGCCGGTCTTCGCGGTTCTTGGGGTCTCCATCGTCGTCGACTTCGTTCGTTCGCGGCAATTGTCAAAGGTGGCGCGCGAGGAAGGCAGCGACGCGCTTGCCGCCGACGCGCTGCATTTTGCGAGCGATCTGATCTCGTCGCTGCTCGTGCTGCTCGGCCTCGCGGCCACGCGCTTCGGATTCCTCCAGGGCGACGCGCTCGCGGCCTTCGGCGTGGCGCTGTTCATCGCCGTGGCCGGCTATCGCCTCGGACGGCGGACGATCGACACGCTCCTCGACGCCGCGCCGCAGGAGCTCGTGCCGCATTTTCGCGACCTCATCGGCAGGGTGCCCGGCGTCATCGATCTCGAGAGCCTGCGCCTTCGCCAGGTCGGCCATGAGGTGATCGGCGAGGCGTCGATCGCCGTCTCGCGCGCGCTCAGCGTCGAGCAGGCGGCGCGCATCGAGGCCGCCGTGCAGCGCGCGATCCTTTCCGATCAGCCGCGCGCGAAGATCACAGTGAACTCCACGCCGCGCGCGCTCGACAATGAGACCGTGATCGAGCGCGTGCAGCTCGCCGCGGCGCGCCGCCGCATCTCGGCGCACAACGTCGTCGCGCAGCAGCTTGGCGCGCGTCTCGCGATCAGCCTCGATCTCGAGCTCGACGCGACAATGGCGTTGCGCGAGGCGCATGTGACCGCCACTCTGCTCGAGAACGCCATCCGCGACGAATTCGGCGGCGACGTGGAGATTGAGTCGCATATCGAACCTTCCGCCCATCATCTTCAAGTCGGACACGACGCCGACGCGACGACGCGACGAGCGATCAGCTTTGCGCTGGAGCGCGACGCGGCCCATCAAGGCCTCGTGCGCAACGTTCATGAGGTGCGCGTGCGGCAAGTCGACGGCGGCCTCGTCGTCGCCTTCCACTGCGAGCTCGATCCGAGCCTCACGGTCGAGGCGGCGCACGCCGCGGTCGACGCCGTGGAGCGGCGTCTGCGCGAACAGTTTCCGTCGATCCTGCGCGTCGTCGGCCACATGGAGCCGTGTGACGATTGATCCCGCGCGGATGAGGCAAATCCGCCCTTTCGTCAAGGCGCCATTCGGGCTACAAGGCCCAACCTTCGCGCCGCAGCTCAGAGGCTTTCACATGACCGAGATCGTCGATATCCACGCCCGCGAAATTCTCGATTCGCGCGGAAATCCGACGGTCGAGGTGGACGTGACGCTGGATGACGGCTCGTTTGGGCGCGCCGCCGTGCCGTCCGGCGCCTCGACCGGCGCGCATGAGGCGGTCGAGAAGCGCGACGGCGACAAGGGCCGCTATCTCGGCAAGGGCGTCCTCTCCGCAGTCGAGAACGTCAATGGCGAGATCGCGGGCGCGCTCGTCGGCTTCGAGGCCGAAGAACAGGCTGCGATCGACGAGGCGCTCATCGATCTCGACGGGACGGCGAACAAGGCGCGACTCGGCGCCAATGCGATTCTCGGCGTCTCGCTCGCCGTGGCGAAGGCCGCGGCCGAGGCCTCGACGCTGCCGCTCTATCGCTACATCGGCGGCGCCGCGGCGCGCGTCCTGCCGACGCCGATGATGAACATCATCAATGGCGGCGTGCACGCGGACAACCCGATCGACTTCCAGGAATTCATGATCCTGCCGGCGGGCGCGGAGTCGGTCGCCGAAGGAATTCGCTGGGGCGCGGAGATTTTCCAGACGCTGAAGAGCGCTCTGAAAAAGGCGGGACTCAATACGACCGTCGGCGACGAAGGCGGCTTTGCGCCCAACCTGCCGTCGGCAGAAGCCGCGCTCGACTTCATCGTCAAGGCGATCGAGACCGCGGGCTTCAAGCCGGGGCAGGACGTCTATCTCGGCACGGACGCGGCCTCGACGGAATTCTTCAAGGACGGCAAATACGTCTATGAGGGCGAGAAGATCACGCGCTCGATTGCGGAGCAGGTCGACTATCTGGCGAAGCTCGCAGCGAATTATCCGATCGTGACCATCGAGGACGGCATGGCCGAGGACGATTGGGAGGGGTGGAAGCTCCTGACCGACAAGATCGGAAAGACCGTGCAGCTCGTCGGCGACGACATTTTTGTGACCAATGTCGAGCGCCTGTCGCAAGGGATCAAGCAGGGCGTCGCCAATTCGCTGCTCGTGAAGGTCAACCAGATCGGCACGCTGACGGAGACGCTGGCGGCGGTGGAGATGGCGCATCGGGCCGGCTACACGACGGTGATCTCCCATCGCTCCGGCGAGACCGAGGACTCGACGATCGCCGACATCGCCGTCGCCACGAACAGCGGGCAGATCAAGACGGGCTCGCTCGCGCGCTCGGATCGCACGGCGAAATACAACCAGCTCATCCGCATCGAAGAGGAGCTCGGCGGCGCCGCGCTCTACGCCGGGCGCGGGGCGCTGAAGGCGCTGGCTTAATATAGGACGAGCGCTCGAGACGATCGCGCATTTGCCGCAAGCCCCCAGGCAGCCTAAAGGTTGCTGTGGCGCCTCACAGCCGCGCCGGCTTGCAACCGATCAGGCTCGCAAATGCGGATCGCCAGTTGGAACGTCAATTCCGTGCGCCTGCGCCTGCCGGCGCTGCTCGACTATCTTCGCAAGGTCGAGCCGGACGTCCTGTGCCTGCAGGAGCTCAAGTGCCTGGATGAGCAGTTCCCGCGCGCCGAGATCGAGGAGGCGGGCTACAACGTCCATATTCACGGCCAGAAGGGCTTCAACGGCGTCGCGCTGCTCTCCAAGACTCCGATCGACGAAGCGTCGCGCGGACTGCCCGGCTTCGAGGACGCGCAGTCGCGCTACATCGAGGGCGTCATCGCCGACGCGGCGGGAAACGCCTATCGCGTCGCCTCGATTTATCTGCCCAACGGCAATCCGCCTGCAAGCGACAAATATCCCTACAAGCTCGCCTTCATGGACGCGCTCGTCGCCCATGCGCGCACGCTGCTCGCGCTCGAGGAGCGGCTCGTGCTCGCCGGCGACTACAACGTCATCCCGGCGCCGGAAGACGTATACGACCCGCAGGCCTGGGCCGGCGACGCGCTGTTTCTGCCGCAGACGCGCAGGAAGTTCCGCTCGCTGCTCAATCTCGGCCTGACCGACGCGCTGCGCGCGACGACCGACGCAGCGTCGCAGTACACGTTCTGGGACTATCAAGCGGGCGCCTGGCCCAAGGACAGGGGGCTGCGCATCGATCACCTGCTGCTCTCGCCGCAGGCCGCCGACCTCCTTCGCAGCGTCACGATCGACAGGGACGTGCGCGGGGGCGACAAGCCGTCGGATCACGCGCCGATCCGCGCCGACTTCGCGTGAAGTCGGCGGGCGGGCCCTTGGCGCCGCGAAGCGGGGGCCCCATATTGAGCGCGCCGCGCCCAAGGGGCCGGCGCAAACTCGGAGAGACCCATGTCACCCGAAGAACGTCAGCTGCTTTCGGGCCTGTTCGACAGAATCAAGGCGAACGCCGGCGCGCCGCGCGACGCCGAGGCCGAAGCCTTCATCGCCGAGCAGGTCAAGGCGCAGCCTGCAGCGCCTTACCTCCTGGCGCAGACCGTGATCGTGCAGGACTTCGCGCTGCAGCAGGCGAATCAGAAATTGCAGGAGCTCGAGTCGCGGCTTCGCGAGGCCGAGTCAAAACCGTCGGGAGGCTTCCTCGGCGGCCTGTTTGGCGGCGGCGCGGCGCGCCCCACGGCGCCTCCTCCTCGACCGGCCGGTCCGCCGCCGGGCTATGCGCCGCCTCCAGGCGGTCCCTGGGGCGGGCCAGCGCCGCAGCAGGGCTACGCTGCGCCTCCCCCGGCCTACGGCCAGGGCGGCGGCTTCGCGCCTCAGGCCCCCGGCGCGCCGGGCGGCGGCTTCCTTAAGAATGCGCTAGGCGCAGCGGCCGGCGTCGCCGGCGGCGTGCTGCTCGCCGACGGCATTCGCGGCCTGTTCCACGGCGGCGGCCCCGGCAGCGCTTTCGGCATCGACCCCGGGTTCGGCCATGCCGGCTTTCCGGGCGGCGAGACCGTCATCAACAACTACTACGGCGACGATCCCGGCGCGGGCTCGGCGGCTTATGACCCGGGCTATGACGCCGGCCCGGAGGCGCAGGACGCGGACTATCCGGACGACGGCGGCTACGATGACAGCGGAAGCGTCGACAGCGGCGGCGACGGCGGGTTTGACGTTTGACGCGGCGCTCATCTCGCGCCTCATGATTCGGAGGCCCCTTCGTCCATGGACGAGGGGGCCTCTTTCCGGTTTGCTTGCTGGATGAATGGAAGATGCTCGCTCGTTCCGTGTTTCTCGTCGCAACGGCGTTCTTCGTCGCTTCAACGGCGACAGCCGCCCTACCCCAAGACCGCAGCGACTGGCCGTGCCGCCAGGTCAAGGTGCCGGAGCTTTCGCTCGCGGCGATCTGGAGCGGGCCGCCCGTTGATGAGGCGCGGACCCGGTGGCCCGACGACGCCGCCGTCAGCGAACTCGCTACGCGCCTCGCGGCGCGGCGCACGCCGATCGAGGAAGCCGGTAAGCTCATCGCGGAATTCGCGCGGGTCGCGGGCGACGCGCGCCGCGAGCGCCTCGTCCTGCTGTTCGCTGCGGTCTTCGACAAGCTGGACGCCGAGCGCGCGCAGGTCCTCGTGGGGCTCGAGCGCTTCGGACGGACGCAGAAGCAGGCCGCCGAGCGGCTAAGACGGGAAACAGAAGAGCTGCGGCAGTCGCAGGAGGCTCACGAAAGCGGGGAGACCATCCGACAGCGGTCGCAGGCGCTCGAAATGGATTTGCGCGTGTTCGACGAACGGCGGCAGACGCTCACTTATGTTTGCGAAAGTCCGACTCTCATCGAGCAGCGTCTGGGCGCGCTCGCCCGTGAGATCGAGGCCGCTCTACCTTGAGCGGAACGCCGCTCTACGAGCGCCCCGGGTCTCGTCTATAAGCGTCGACGGGGGAGGTGAAACCGAAAGCGACGCGCGTCAGCATCTCATCGCCGAATTTCTCTTCCGCGCGACGGACCGGCAGACCCCCGAGACTGCGATAAAAGCCGAGGGCGCGATCGTTGTCTGCGAGCGCCCAGACGATCGTCGACAGATAGCCGTGTTCGGCAAGCTGGCTGCGCGCGGCCTGAAAGAGTCTGCGCCCGAAGCCCAAACCCTGGTGTGACGGAGACAAATACAGTTCGAAAATCTCACCTGAATAAGGCATCGACGGCACGCGGTTCCTTCCGTAGGTCGCATAGCCGACGACGTTGCGGTCGAAGTCCAGAACCAGCAGTCCCGTTCCACGCGCGATCGCTGATTCCCACCAGCCCGGCCCGCGTCTCGCGATCATGCGCTCGAGCTCGCATCCGGGAATGACGCCGCGATAGGCGTCGCGCCAGGACGCGTCGTGCACGTCGGCGATCGCTTCCGCGTCGCCCGG
Source organism: Methylocystis sp. (assembly GCA_035319645.1). Classification (GTDB taxonomy): domain Bacteria; phylum Pseudomonadota; class Alphaproteobacteria; order Rhizobiales; family Beijerinckiaceae; genus Methylocystis. The sequence goes on from DATHCI010000212.1 coordinate 11,441, forward strand.
CCGAGCATGCCGTATGGAGAAGGCTGTCTTGACCATGGGCCGATGTTAGGTCGCAAGGCGCGGGCTCCGCAAGAGCCTCGGGCGACAAAAAAGATAATAAAGCGCTTGCAAAATGAATGGGCCTCGCTCTCGTCGAGCCTGAGCCGCGGCGCGCGGCTCAGACGAGCCAATGCGTCATGGCGCCGACGAGGAGCACGACGCCGATGACGGCGCGGTAGACGACAAAGGGCCAGGCCGAAAAACGCTCGAGTATATGCATGAGACTCCAGATTGCGACGAAGGCTGAGAGCGACGCGACGACGAGACCGACAGCGAGCATCGACCATCCCTGCGCGTCGAGATGGGCCTTGAACAGCTCGTAAAGCTCCTTGACGCCGCCGCCGGCGATCGCCGGCAATCCGAGCAGGAACGAGAAGCGCGCCGCCTCTTCCCGCTTCAGATCAAGGAACAGAGCCGCCGTCAGCGTCGAGCCCGAGCGCGACACGCCCGGAATCAGCGCGCCGACTTGCGCGAGGCCGACAACCAGCGCGTCCTTGAGCGTGATGTGCTCGAGCTTGCGCTCATGATTGCAATAGAGTTCCGCGAGCGCCAGCAGCGCGGCCATGACGATGCAGGCGACGCCAATCACCGGTAGCGAGCGCAGCGGCGTGCCGCAGGCGTTCAGAGCGGGCGCCATGATCGCGCCGACAATGACGACAGGCAGCGTCGCCAGCACGATCCACATCGCGAAACGGAAGGTCCAGGCGTTGAAGTCCCGCGCTTTGACCGCGTGGACCACTCCGAAGACAAGGCCGCGGACGTCGGTCCAGAAATAGGCGACCACGGCGGCGAGCGCGGCGAGCTGCATCGCGGCGGAAAAGGCGGAGCCGGGGTCCTTCCAGCCGAGCAGCGCCGGCACGATGCGCATATGCGCGGTCGACGAAATCGGCAGCAGCTCGGTTATGCCCTGCACGACGCCGAGGACGGCGATCTTCAAATAGCCGAGGTCGACGAAACCGGTGTCGAAACCTTCAGTGCATCCGCTCGCCATGGATCGCTCCAGTCGCATCGCGCGCTCGTCGACGGAGGTGAGCGCCATGCGGCGTTCGCCGCGCGCAACGACGAACCCTTCTCAGTCGATCTACGGGAAAGGTTAAGGAATCGTTTCAAATCGGCGGCGCGACGCTCACGCCGCCAGCGTTTCCCGCAACGGCTTTGGCGACTTGTCTCTCGGGCTCGGGGCGGTCGGCTGCGCGGGGGCCGCGCGGGACGTCAGATCCTTCAGAGCGACGCGCTGCTCCGCAGCTCGGATGCGGCGGAGACGACGTTCGTTGACGAACCAGGCCAGAAAGCATGCGAGCGCGATGGCCGCGAAGGCCGAATAGGGCTCGCGCGGAACGAAGAAGGAAAGATCGGGCGCGCATTCCCTGGCGTATTCGCAAGCGTCCGACCAATCCTGAAACCAGGTTGCGATTGATTCCATCAAGACCTCCGGTGAACGACCCCTGCTTTGTGCGACGCAGCATATTATAGGGTCGCCTGAGGAGTTCTTCAAAGCTGCAATTTTGATCAAAATCGTAAAGACGGCCTGAATTCAGCGGGGTGGCGTCGCGACAAAACAGCGCACGCCGGAATTCGGCGCCGCCGCGCGCTGAATTTTTGGGCGAATTCAGGCGGTTAATGAAACATCGCCGCCGTTTTCTGCAAGGTCATCCAGACGCCCCAAGCCAATGGGGCGCCGACTCCCGTCCAGGCGAGGACCATCGTCAACAGGGTTCCAGAGCCGAGGCTCGCTGGCGCCACGGTCGAATGGACGTCAGCCTCGGCCGGCTGCTCCCGCTCCTCTTCGACGAAGTCTTCGAAATCGGCGTGGCTGCCATCCTCATGCGCAAGGACCGCCGCGACGGATGTCTTCTTTTCCGCAGCGACCTCCTCGTCCGTCATGAAGTGCTTCGGGTTAACCGGGCGCACGAGCAGATTGCACAAGAACCCCAGCGCCAGGAGACCGGCCAGCACATACATGGTCTGATTGTATGCGGCTTCGCGCGGCACGCCGGCGGTGAGCTGATACTCGCGCAGATAATTGACGAGCACCGGCCCGAGCACGCCGGCCGTCGACCAGGCCGTGAGCAGCCGTCCGTGGATCGCGCCAACCATGTGCGTGCCGAACATATCGGCGAGATAGGCGGGGATGGTCGAGAAACCCCCGCCATACATGGTCAGGATCACGCCGAAAGCCAAAACGAAGGGGATGAGGAGCCCCGCATGCGCCGCTTCGGGCGCAAATGTGTAGAGCGCGAAGCCTCCGACGAAGAAGAGCGCGTAAGTGAGCTTGCGTCCGAGCTTGTCCGAGAAGCTCGCCCAGCCGATGCGTCCGAAGATGTTGCAGAGGCTGAGCAGTCCCGTGAAGCCCGCGGCTATGGCCGCGATCTGAGCCTTTTCTGCGGTGTCGAGACCGTCGAACCCCTTGTCCACGCCTATGAGCTTTCCGCCGAACACCTCCTGCAGCATGGGCGAGGCCATGCCGAGCACGCCGATGCCGGCGCTGACGTTGAGGCACAGCACGCCCCACAGCAGCCAGAACTGCGGCGTCCTCCAGGAAGTGTCCAGATGCACGTGGCGATGCGTGACCATCGCATTGGCCGCTGGCGCCGGAGACTCCCATCCGGCGGGGGCCCAATCGTCGGCAGGCACGCGATAGCCGAGGGCGCCGCTGACCATGTAGACGAAGTAGACGCCGGCGAGCACGAGCAGGGTCTGCGCGACGCCGACCGTCGTCGCATCCGCAAACCGGCCCATCAGATAGGCGGCGAGCGGCGCGCCGATCATCGCGCCGCCGCCGAAGCCCATGATCGCAAGGCCCGTCGCCATGCCCCGCCGGTCAGGGAACCATTTGATCAGCGTCGAGACCGGCGAGATGTAGCCGAGTCCGAGGCCGATCCCGCCGATCACCCCCGCGCCGATCCACAGCATCCACAGCTGGTGGACATAGACGCCGAGCGCCGAGATCAGCAGCCCGCCGCACCAGCAGAACGCGGCGGCGAGGCCCGCTTTTCGCGGTCCCGCAGACTCGAGCCAATGACCAAAGACCGCAGCCGAGGAGCCGAGAAACACGAAGAACAGCGTGAAGGTCCAGCCGAGCGAACTGATGCGCCAATCGCAGTCACGCGCGAAGGCCTCGACGAAAATGCTCGTCTCGGCGGCGCAGGCTTTCGGCTCCGTGACGCCGATCGCACGCGACAAGGGCAGCCAGAACACGCTGAAGCCATAGGCCATGCCGATGCACAGATGGATCGCGAGCGCCGCCGGCGGCACGAGCCAGCGACTGAATTCCGGCCCCGCGATGGTGCGCTCGCGGCTAAAGAAACCCGGCCTCGCGACAACGGCCTTCAACATGCGATCCCCCAAGATATCAAGCGCGACGGATGCGCCATCATAAGCGCCGAGGGCCAGTCTTCAAGTCGTTTTTGCTGCGCCGCGGCAATCCGGACGAGGTCAAGCTGGAAGAATATTCCAAAGATGGTCGGGCGGCCCGGACCCGCCGCCGATCCGCGCCCCGGCGCCTGCAAGCAGCGCGCCTTCAAGCCAGCGCTTGGCGCGCTCAACCGCTCCCGCCGACGACATCCCTTGCGCGACGCAACAGGCGATCGCCGATGACAGCGCGCAGCCGGTTCCATGCGTATTGCGCGTCTCAATACGCCGGCCCCGAAACAGCGCCGCCGCGCCTTCGGTCCAGAGCAAATCCACGGGGTCGCCGTCGAGATGGCCGCCTTTCACCAATACGGCCCGCGCGCCGGCGGCCACGAGCGCGCGCGCCTGCGCCCCCATCTCCGCTTCGCCGCCCGCCGGCGCGGTTCCCGTCAGTGACGCGGCTTCGGCGAGGTTTGGCGTCAGCAGCGCTGCGAGCGGCGCGAGCTCCGCGAGGATCGCCGCGGCGAGTCCGGCTTCGGCGAGCGGCGCGCCGTGTGAGGCCGCGAGCACCGGATCGACCACGACGTTGTGCGCCCCTGCGCGGCGCAACGACGCCGCGACCGCTCGCGCCGTCTCGACGCGCCCGAGCATGCCGATCTTCACCGCGTCCACGGCGACATCCTCGAAAATCGCGTCGACCTGGGCCGCCACGACGTCGGGCTCGACCGTGATGACGCTCCTGACGCCCCGCGTATTCTGAACCGTGAGCGCAGTGATCGCCGCCATCCCGTAGCAGCCGAAGGCCGCGAATGTCTTGATGTCGGCTTGCGCGCCGGCGCCGCCGGACGGATCCGAGCCGGAAATCGCCAGGACCCGCGGTCGCCTCATCGCTTTGGCAGCGTCAGAACGCCGCCTTCGCCATTCTCGGCGCCGAACGCCAGGCGGGCGCCGGCCGCGTCCCAGGCCAGAGCGGAAATTTTCGCGCGCGTGCCGGCGCCCGGCCTGCTCACGAGCAGCTCCGCGCCGTCCAGGATGCGGCAGAGAAGCGTCATGCCGTCCTCATAGCCGACGGCGACGACGAGCGCCGTGGGATGAAACGCGACGCGCGTGACCCTGACGCCTGCGCGCACGCCGCATTCGCGCGGCGCCGCGCCCATCGGCCCGTTCTTGCCGGAGAAGGGCCACAAGATGCAGGCGTCGGCGCCCGAGGTCGCGAGCCAGTCGCCATCCCCGGAAAAGGAAAGCGAACGCGTCTTGCCGGGATAGCCGGCCATTCGCATGTTCTGGCCGTCGGCTAGGCGCCAGCCGTGCAGCGTGTTCTCCTGCATCGACGTCAAAACGTATCGCCCGTCGGGAGAGACGATCAGGTCGAGATGCGACCCCTTCCACTCCAGCAGTTCCGGTTTCGCCGTGGCGTTGGGATACCAGAGCGTGACGCCATTGTAGTGAGCGAGCGCGAGGCGGTAGCCCTTCGGCAGAAAAGCGAGGCCGCGCGAGGTCGAGGGCAGGTCGAGCGATTTCGTTTCGCCCGCTCCGTCCCGCGCCCGAGCGACACGCCCGGCGGTCCAGGCCAGCGCGCCGTTGTCGCGTAGCGCGACTGCGTCGATCCAGCGGCCATCCTCGTTCGCGAGCTCGCGCGTCTCGCCGCTCGCGAAAGTGGCGACGAGACGGCCGTCGTCGCCGCCGGTGACGAATCGGCGCCCGTCGCTGGCGGCGCAAAGCAAAGCGCCGTCGCCATGCGCAACGACGCGCGCGCCGGTCTCCGGGAACAGAACGACGCCATGCGCAAAAGCGAAGGCGGGCGCTCCGTTGACGAAGGCCGCCGCGGTCACGGCCTCCTCCGCGGCGATGGGCGCGACATGGCTGAGGAGCGAGCTGTCGTCGGTCACGTTGGATTGCATTCTGGGCCGCCGCGAGGATCTCGAAAGATGGCGCGGAGGTTCTAACCGCTTCCGACTCGCAATGTCACGCGCCTGGCGCGATTTCGCCCGCCGGGCGGACGTCTTCGCCTCGGCGAAGGCGCGACTCACCTCGCCTTTGGAGCTTCCCCCACATAGCCGGCGAGCAGGATGAGGCCGCTCTCCGTCTCCCGCAAGGCGAAGAGGAACGGCTTGTCGACGACCATGTGGACCGGCTGCTCCTCGGTGGGCCGCATCGCGCGCGTCGCAATCACGGCCGTCGCGGCGGCGGCCTCGGCGCCTTCTTCGTCGACCTCAATCGCCGTGCGCTGCAGCACCCCCGCGAGAGTTGCGCCGGGCCCGAAACCAGCCAAGGCCGTCGGCGACCGGCGCGCTTTCGCAAGTCCAAGGTCGTCGAGCGTCGGCAGAAGGTCGTAACGCCCGGAGAGCGCGAATTTGGGCAGAGCGAGATCACCCTTGCGCAGCGTGAAGCCTTTGCCGGCGACCCACTCCGCAAGTCCCGCAAATTCGGCGGCCCGCGCCGGACGATCGATCGTCGTCACGACGACGAGCGAGAAGCGCTCGTCCGCGAATGGAAGATCGATGGCCACAAACCGATCCTCGGTCCTCAAGGCGCGGCGACCCTCGGCAAGATGCATCATGCGCGCGTCCGCCCGAGCGCCGTCCGCGCCCGTGAAAGGGGCTGGCGAAGTCAGCTTCGCGTCGAACGGCGTCTGCCACTTGCCCTTGAAATGCAGGGCGTTGAGCGCGACGAACGCCGGTCGCGGCAGCGGCTCGCTCAGGATCTCGGGGATGACGCCTCGCGTGAGACGCCGCACCCAGGCATTGACCTCCCGGATCGCTTCCGCCTTCGAGAGATCCATCTCTTCGGCCGGGACGCCGATGTCCGTCAGGCGCTTCACGAGCTCCGGGCTCAACGCCGCGCCCGGCTCGACGATGAGACGATCGGCGGACTGCAAGACGTCGCCTTCATTCTGGGCGAGCCGGGCGCGCGCCGCCAGGATCGAGGCGAGGCTCCTCTGCGCCTCGCCGCCCTCGAACCCTAGGGCCTCGGCGATCGCCGCCCGCATCGCGGCGTCAGCGCCCTCGCCGACGATCGCGAAGGCCTGGTCGAGCGAAGCCGGCGACACTGTCGTGGCGCCGGTCCCGTCCTTGGCCAGTCGCTCGATCAGCGCCAGCGCCAGACGCGCCTGCGAGCGCGACAGCGCGGGATCCGGGGCCGACCACGCTCGCGAAGTCGCGGCGGCGAGCATCCCTGAAGCGACTGTGAGCGTCGCGAGGAAGACGGCGGTTGGTAGCAGGTTTCGCATGTCGGCCTCCTGCGCAGTAGGCGCGCTGAGGAATCTCGCGCGGCCGAGGGATTTTGTCTATTGCCGCCGGAGATGTCATCCGCCGGCCGCGCGACAAGCGGCGATTGTTGATAAGCCCGCCCGCGCTCGTTAATGTGACCTCCATGCGGCGTCGTTCGAAGTGAGCTTCTGTTGGAGGCGCGGGTTGCGCCGGATGAGGAAACCGGAACGATCTTGAGAACACTCCGGTCGATGCGCCGCGCGTCGGCCGGACGGGGTCAAGGAAGCGTCTCGTCCCATGCGGCCCGTCTTCGTCTGGCTTCACCGATATGTCGGTCTCGCCCTGGCGGCGTTTCTATTCATTGAGGGCGTGACCGGCGCAATACTGGCGTTCAGAGCGGAACTCACGGGAGTTCTCGACCCCCGCTTCGTCGCCGCCGCTCACCCCCCGGGCGCTCAGCGCCTGAGCCTCGCTGCGCTCGCGCGACGGGCCGAGGCGCTCGAGCCGACGGAGCAGGTCGCCTATTTCAGCGAGAACACGGACGACCGCGTGACGCTGCGCATGCGCGGACGCCGCAACCCCGAGACCGGCGGGCGCTTTCCGGACGAGCCGTTTCACGTCATGCTCGATCCCTTCACGGGAGAGCGGCTCGCCGGCGCCGAGCCGACCTCGGCCTCCGCCCGCTTTTTTGCGCAAGTGATGCCTTTCGTCATCAGGCTTCACCTGCATCTCACCTTCGGCGAGCCAGGCGTGTGGGCGCTCTGGATCGTCGCCCTATGCTGGACGATCGACTGCTTCGTCGGCTTTTACCTGACTCTGCCGATCACGTTCGAGAAGTTCTGGCGCCGATGGAAGCCGGCATGGCTCGTCAAATGGCGAGGGGGCTTCTACCGAATCAATTTCGACCTGCATCGCGCCAGCGGACTCTGGCTGTGGCTCTTGCTCTTCGTGTTCGCCTGGTCGAGCGTGGAGCTCACCGACCGATTGGGGCTTTTCGACTGGGTCATGGGCCAAGTCACCGCGTTCAGCGCGGCGGCGCCGGACGACGTCGAGCAGTTCCCGGCGCGCGAGAGCGTCGCGCCTTTCAAGCTCGACTGGGAGGCGGCGGAGGCCGAGGGCGGACGCCTCATGGCGGAGGAGTCGGCGCGACAGGGCTTCAAAATCCTGCGTCCGTTCTCCCTGAACCGCTTCGAAGAGTCGCGGCTTTACAACTACACCGTCCTGACCGATCGCAGCTTTCCGCAAGATCAGGAGTGGACGGTGTTCTTCGACGCGGACACGGGCGCCTTCCACGCGCGCATGCATGCGAATCAGGGACCGGCCGATGACCTCCTCTCGAACTGGCTGCGCGGGCTGCACATGATTCGCGATCCGGTGGATTATTTCGCCTATCGGGTCTTCGTCGTCGTGGTCGGGCTCGCCGTCGCCGGTCTCTCCGTGACGGGCGTCTATATCTGGTGGAAGAAGCGCAAAGCGCGCGTTCTACGGCGATCCCGGCGATCCGAGGTCGCATCGCGCGACGCCGCATGCGAGCGCGCCTCAGCTGCGGGGAACCCGAACATGTGAACGAGCTCGAGCCGCCCTTGTCGCTCGCGCCTAGTTCGTGCTAGGCGCGAAGCGTTCGCGTATGCTCCGGTAAGGTGCCTGGAGCGGTCATTTCGTATATGGCTTCCTCGTGAGCGTAGCGTGTCTCGGAGCGCTCGCCGGCCCGCCCTTCTTCCCTCGCGGAGACTCATGGGACCCATCGCCAGATTCTTCGGGTCAAAGCGGGGCTACGCGTTTATCGCCCTCATGGCCGCGCTCGCGCTCGCCTGGTACGCCAGCGGCTGGCTGACGGCGGGACCCGCGCCCAAATATGTGACGGCGAAGGTCGTGCGCGGCGACATCGAAAGCACCGCCCTCGCCACGGGCCTCGTCCAGCCCATTCGTCAAGTCGACGTCGGCACGCGCGTGACCGGCCAGCTGAAGTCGCTCAGGGCGAAACTGGGCGACCATGTGCGCGCAGGCGACCTGCTCGCCGAGATTGATCCGCTCGTGCCCGAGAACGAGCTGAAGGCGGCGCAGGCCGAGCTTGCGAATCTCGAGGCGCAGAAAGCCTCGGCGATCGCGAAGCTCAAGCGCGCCAAGCTCGAGTTGGAGCGACAGCGCGGCCTGATCAAGGGCGCGGCGACGTCGCGGCGCGACCTGGAGGCCGCCGAGGCCGAGCAGCTTGCGGACACAGCGAGCCTCAACGCGCTCGACGCGCAAATCGCCCAGGCGAGAAGCAAGGTCGGCGTCGCCGCCGCCAATCTCTCTTACACGAAGATCACGGCGCCGATCGAAGGCGAGGTCGTCGGCGTGCTGACTCAGGAAGGCCAGACGGTCGTCGCAGCCCAGATCGTGCCCGTGATTCTCAGACTCGCCCAGATGGACTCCGTGACGATCAAGACGCTCGTGTCGGAGGCCGACGTTTTGAACGTGAAGGTCGGACAACCCGCCTATTTCACGGTCATGGGCGAGCCCGGCAAACGCTTTTCTTCGGTGCTCCGCACCGTCGATCTCGCGCCGCAGAGCTATTCCGAACCCGCTTCGGCGTCCGGGGGGCTATCTGCGAGCGCGTCGACCGGCAACGCAGCAGTTTTCTACAATGCGTTCCTCGACGTGGCCAACGCCGACCGTCAGCTCCGGATCGGCATGACGGCGCAGGTTTCGATCGTCACCGGCGTCTCAAAGGACGTTCTGCTCGTCCCCTCGACGGCCTTGCGTGGAGAGGCTCCGGACGGGCGTCAAGGCGTCCGCGTCCTTGGTCCCGGCGGAAAGGTCGAACGACGCGAGGTTCGCGTCGGCGTCAACAACCACACGCTCGCCGAGGCGCTCGACGGACTGAAGGAGGGCGAAGAGGTGATCACGGGAGAGGTCGCCTCTCCGCAGGAGAGCAGGTCGTGAGCGACGGCGCGTCGCCCGGCGCCGAGGACGCCCTTCTGGAGCTGCGCGGCGCAGTGCGCAGCTATGCGTCCGGACGCGCGCAGGTCGTGGCGCTGCGCGGAGTGGACCTGACCGTGCGCCGTGGCGAGATGGTGGCGCTCGTCGGCGCGTCGGGGTCCGGCAAGTCGACGCTGATGAACATTCTCGGCTGCCTCGACCATTTGAACGAAGGAACCTATCGCGTCGCGGGCCGGGACACGTCGACGCTCGATCAGGACAGGCTGGCCGAGCTGCGCCGCGCCCATTTCGGCTTCGTGTTCCAGCGTTACAATCTGATGTCGCAGCTCTCCGCCCAGGCGAATGTGGAGATGCCGGCCGTTTACGCCAACATGAACTCCGATGAGCGCCATCGCCGCGCGAGGGCTTTGCTCGAACGGCTCGGCCTCGGCGACCGGCTGACGCACCGGCCCAATGAGCTCTCCGGCGGCCAGCAGCAGCGCGTCTCGATCGCGCGCGCGCTGATGAACGGCGGCGACGTGATCCTCGCCGACGAGCCGACCGGCGCGCTCGACAGCGCCAATGGGCGCGAGGTGCTGGAGCTCCTCGAGGAGCTCAATCGTCAGGGCCAAACGATCATCATAGCCACCCATGACTTGCATGTGGCCGCGACCGCCCGCCGCATCGTGGAGCTCGCCGACGGCGCCATCGTCTCGGATCGCGCGACGAGCCTCGCGGCGCAGAGCCCCGAGACGCCCGGCCTCGCCGGGACATCATTTGTCCCGGGCTCGATTTTCTCGCGGGCGTCGTGGGAGCGGCTGCTCGAGGTCACGAAGATGGCGTGGCGGGCTCTGCTGGCGCATCGCCTGCGCTCCGGACTGACGCTGCTCGGCGTCGTCATCGGCATCGTCTCCGTGACAATGATGGTCGCGGTGGGGGAGAGCGCGACGCGCGTCTTGGAGGAGCAGTTCGGATCGGCGCTCAAGATCAAGGAGCTCATCGTCTATCCCGGGCATGTCGCCGGAGACGCCTTCGCGCCGCGAATTCACACATTGAAGCCGTCGGACGTGGACGCGCTACGCCGCCAGCCCTACGTCGCAGAAGCGACGCTGCAAACCTATGCGTCCGCGTTTCTGCGCTACCAAGGCCATGACGGCGCCGGCTCCGTTGTCGGCGTGAGCCCCGAGTATTTCGATTTTCACGACCTGGACCTCGTGCTCGGCAGCGGCTTCACGCAGGAGGACATCCGCACGCAAGCGCCCGTCGCGGTCATCGACGATCGAACGCATCGGCAGTTTTTCGCCGGCGCCGATCCGCTCGGAAAGGTGATCTACCTGGGCTCGCTGCCCTGCGTCATTGTCGGAGTCGTGGCGTCCAAGCGAGGCTGGGACGAGCCCGGCAACAAGCTGTCGGTCTACCTCCCTTACACGACGAGCAATGCGCGTCTCACCGGCCGCAACTATCTCGACATGATCTGGGTGCGGCTCACGAAGGACATGGACGGCGAGGAAGGGGTCGTGCAGATCCAAAAGCTCCTCGCCGAGCGACACCGGGCGGACGACGTCTTCGTCTACAACAACGACGCGGCCATCCGGGCGATGGAATCATTCTCGTGGTCGCTGCGGATGCTGCTCGCGGCCATTGCGCTGATCTCCCTCGTCGTCGGCGGCATCGGCGTCATGAACATCATGCTCGTCTCCGTCTCCGAGCGCGCGCGCGAGATTGGCGTGCGCGTCGCGGTCGGCGCGCGCCAGATCGACATCCGCCGCCAATTCCTCATCGAAGCGGTCGTGCTCTGCCTGATCGGCGCTGCGCTCGGCGTCGCGCTGTCCTTCCTGTTGAGCTATGTCGCAGGCTATTTCCTGCCGCCGGGCTGGAACATCCGCCTCTCCGCGGCGGCAATCATCGCGGCGACGGTCTGCGCCGCGATGACCGGCCTGGTGTTCGGCTATTTCCCCGCGCGTCACGCCGCGGCGCTCGATCCTGTGGAGGCGCTCGCCCGTGACTAGCGCCCTGCTCAAGAAGACGCTGCCTGGCGTTCCTCTCGCGGCGCTGCTCTGCGCGGGCTGCGCGGTCGGGCCCGACTTCGCGACGCCCGCGCCGCCCCCCGTCGACCGCTACACGCCGGAGCGAACCGCTTCGCCCGGAAACGGCCAGCGCTTCCGCGAAGGAGCCGAGCCGTCGGCGCGCTGGTGGACGTCATTCGGCTCCAGCCGTCTCGACGACCTCATCGACGAGGCGATGGAGGCGAGCCCGACGCTGGACGCGGCGGAGGCTGCGATCCGCGCGGCGAACTTCAATTCGCTCGCGGCTGCGGGGGCCTGGTTTCCGCAGGTCGGCCTGAATTCGAACTCCAGCTATAATTTGGCTTCTGACGAGGCGACCAACTCCACCCTGGTGTCGACGCCCTTCGGCTTTTTCACGAAGCAGGTGCAGATCAACTACACGCTCGACGTCTGGGGCGCGACCTGGCGCACGGTCGAATCGCTCGACGCGCAACGCGACGCGCAGGTCCAGCAGCAGCGCGCTGCGCAAATGATGCTCGCCGCCAATATCGCGCAAGCGGCGATCGAGGAGGCTTCGCTGCGCGGGCAGGTCGCCGCGACGCGCCGGCTCGTCGCGCTCGCGGAGGAACGTCTGACGCTGCTCGAGCGCCAGCTCGCCTATGGCGCCGTCGCCGGGACCGACGTGCTCTCGCAGCAGACCGCGCTGGCGCAGGCCCGGCAGCTCCTGCCGGGCCTGGAGACCCGCCTGGCGCAGCAGCGTAACCGCCTCGCCGCGCTCGCGGGCCGATTTCCGTCGCAGGGGGTGGAGGCGAGCTTCGAGCTGTCGCAATTCACATTGCCGCGCGATCTGCCGCTGAGCCTGCCATCGCGGCTCGTCGAGCAGCGTCCCGACGTCAAGACCGCCGAGGCCAACGTCCACTCGGCGAGCGCGCTCGTCGGCGTCGCCGTTGCGGCGCGTCTGCCGAATGTGACAATCTCCGCCGCCGGCGGCACCAGCGCCCAGTCCTTCGCGCAGCTGTTCACGCCGGGCACGGGCTTCTACACCGTCGCCGGCAACATCGTGCAGCCCGTCTTCTACGGCTTCACGCTGCTCGACAAGCAGCGTTCGGCGGAAGCTTCGCTCGACCAGGCCAAGGCGCAATATCGGGACGCGGTGATCAAGGCGTTCGAGAATGTCGCCGACGCCTTGCGCGCGCTGCAGGGCGACGCTCGCGCCGTCGCCGACGCGCGCGCCGCAGAGGGGACGTCGCACGCTTATCTCGGCAAGGTTCGCCTGCAGCTCGATCGCGGCGGGGTCTCGCAGCTCGTCGTCGTCGACGCCGAGCGCGCCTATCTCACCGCGGCGAACGCCCGCATCCAGGCCGAGGCGCAGCGCCTCGCCGACACGGCGGCGCTGTTCGTCGCGCTCGGCGGCGGATGGGGAACGCAAGAGGCGAGGTGACGGCGCGCCGCCGGGTCGCAGGCCAGCGGCGCTGCACAGGGCTCAGAACGATAGGCTGATCTGTCCCCGGAAGAAGCGCGGCGTGCCGATCACGGGATTGTTGAAGTAATTGGTCGTCCAACCCACGACCGGGCCGGTGAGCGGCGTTGGGTTCAGACCGCCCTGGAGAAAATAGGTTCTGTCCAAGAGGTTGTCGACATTGAGCTGCGCGTGGACCGTCATGCCCTCGTATGGGAAATCGTAACCCGCGTATATTCCCACGGTCCCATAGCCCGGTGTGGCGTAGCTGTATTGGTACTGCGCCAAACCATTGAGCGGGTAGTAGGGGAAATAGCTCGCAAAGTCCCATCGCGCCCCCAGTCGCAAGCCTTTGAGCGAGCCGTCCTTGAAGTCGTAGTTCGACGACAGGGTGGCCTGGTTGCGCGGAACGAACCCCGGCGAGCCGGGCGCCGGATTGTAACTGGCCGCAAAGGGGGAGCCCTTGGTGACCTTGTTGTCGAGATTTGAATAGGCAAGGTTGAGGGTCCAGCCGGGATAGAGCTCGCCCTGCACGTCGAGCTCCACCCCCTGCGAACGCAGCTCGCCGATCAGGAGCTCGTAAACAAAGTTGTTGGGAATGCCGACCGGCACATTGGTCTTGGTCAAGTGGTAATAGGCCGCTTGCGCCTGCAGCTTGTGGTCGAGAAGATCGAGCTTGACGCCGCCCTCCGACTGCTCGCCGGCGCTCGGTGGGTTGGGTTGGTTGGTGCCGAGAACGAACAGGCCGTTGTAGTTGGGACTGTAGGACTCGGCGTAGCTGCCGTAAAGACTGACCCACTCGTAGGGGCGCCACAAGAGCGCGGAGCGCGGCGTGACCCTCTGAGCCACGAATTGGCCCGGCTGCGTTTCGGTGTCGAAATTGCAAGGAGCGGGCGTAAACGGAGAAAGGGGAGGGGAAGGATAGGGATTGAAGCAATCCTGATATGAATTGCTTCCGTTGCTCCGGGCGTTGATATATTGATATCGCCCCCCGGCGAGAACATAGAAGCCCATAGGCAGCTTCATCTGGTCCTGAACATAGGCGCCGACGTTGTCCGCGTATTCTTCCGCGGCGTTGATCGGGATGGGGCCTATTTGGGGGGTTGGCGGCTGGGCCGGATTGCCGAAAATCGTGACAGTATAATTTTGATTATACTGCATATTTTGATTTCGGCTAGCGAAACGATAATAATCCGCCCCGAAAAGCAGCGTATGGTCTATTTCGTCGGTCTTGACATGTCCGACGACGTCGACGACGGTCACGTATTCGTTCTGCCTGTCTTGGCCGGTATAGGTTTGTCCAGACAACTGGACAACGCCGGAAATTCCATTGCAGGTGCTGTTCTGAATTGTGATGCCATCACAGAATCCAGACGGGGCGTTGTTGGCGAAATTTGCGTACAGACTTTGCCAGAAGACCGTCTGCTGGATAGACCAATCCTTGTTGAAATCATGGTGCCAGGTCAATTCTGCAAAATTCTGCGTGCTCATGTAAGGAGAAGACACTCCAAGATTGTCTGAGCGGCCTGGAAAATACGGAAGAAGTCCATCATAGAATAGAAATTGCGTATAAATCTGACCCAGGTGAACCTGCTGGTATTGGTCGCTGATTCTGATCCACGTGTCGTTGTCATAATTCCACTTCACGGACGGATTGAGCAAAAAGTTCTTGTTATAGCCGTAGTCTCGGAACGACCCGTCGTTTTCATAGGTGCCAATGAAGCGATAGAACACATCCTTGTTCTCGCTCAGCGGCCCGGTCATATCGTAGACCGTGCGGTAGTTCTGATAGCTGCCGATCTGCTGCGAAATCGAGTAGGCGGGATGATCGAGCGGCTGCTTGATGTTGACGTTGATGATGCCGCCGGGCTCGATGGCGCCATAGAGAATTGCCGCGGGGCCCTTGAGGACCTCGACGTTCTCGGCGTTGGCCAACGAGATCGAGGCGAGATTTGCGATGCCGCCGCCGAACGAATCGACCCTTATCCCGTCGCGATAATAGGTTTGGACAGCGAAGCCGCGCAGCAGAATGTTGGTGTAGTTGTAACCATTCGAGGTCCCGCCCCCGCCATTGAAGTCAACGCCGCTGACGTTTCGCAGCGCCTGATCGATCGTCACGGCCTGCTGGTCCTGGAGCATCTGCTGGGTGACGACCTTGGTCGAGATCGGCGTCTCGATGGCCGGCGTGTTGACCTTGGTGCCGAGCGATTCGACGGGCGCCGAATAGGAGGTCGGATCGTTGCAGAGCCCGTCAGCGCACATCTCGCCGTTGTTGCCGATGCCGATGCTGGTGCCGTTGTCGCCGGACACGCCCGTTCCCGACGCGGCGGCGGGCGTGCCGCCGGCGGGGCCCTGCGGGGCCTGCCCGCCGCCCTGCACCTGCCGCTGCGCGCCGACCTCGATCGTCGGCAGCGCCTCCTGCGCCCGAGACTCGAGAGCGAATGCGACGGTCGCGAGCGCAGCGAGCGAGACGCCCAGTCGAAGACGCGTGTTGGTCATGGGAATCCTCCCGCGCCGCCTCGGGCGCCGCTTTTGCAAATGTCGAGAAACGAGCAGGCGCCTCGCCGCAAGGAGGCGCCGCCGTCGGAATCAGTATTTCGCGACGACTGTCGCCGGCTTGAACCACTGGAAGTGGTAGTTGACGCCGGCGCGGACGACATGGCCGTTGAACCGCGTCGAGGACTGATATCCGGCCGCATAGAGCACCACGGAGCTGCCGCCGGAACTCGTGGTCGGGCCCGCGAATGCGATCGAGGCGGTCTGCGTGCCGAGGTCGTAATAGAGATATTCGAGCTTGGCGCTCCAGTTCGGCCAGAACAACCACTCGGCGCCGCCGCCAACGCTCCAGCCGATCTGCGCATCGTTGTAGTAGGCCGAGACCGCTGAGGCAGGGAAGACGGAGGTGCTCGAGGTCTGGGTCACGTTGACCGAGAAGCCCATCCCCCCGTAGGCGAGGCCGCCCGAGCCGAAGAGCAGCAGCGTCGGCGTGATCAGAAAGCCGACGCGCGCACGCACCGTGCCGAGATAGTTGAGAGTCTTGTTGAGGGAGGCCGTCGACGTAATGGTCGATTGCGTCACCGGTTCGACCGCGGCGCCGGCCAGATTCTCATACCCGCCCTGCGCCGTGCCCTGGATGTCCGCCTCGAGGCCGGCGACGAGGGCGCCGAACTGCCAGTTGAAGCCGACCTGGCCGCCGCCGATCACGCCGGCGCCGCTCACATTGCCGTTGGTCGGAATGGAGGCGGCGGACGCCGTGCCGAAATAGGTGCCCGCAGAAAGGCCCACGGTGTTGGCCACGTCGTTGTAAAGCGGGAAGGGCGACGTCGTGACGCCGGGGCTCGCGTCGAAGGCGGCGCCGACGTTGCCGCCGAAGTAGAAGCCGGTCCAGGCGGGAGGCGGCGGCGGAATGACGACGGGCTCTTTGACCGAGGGGAGATCGGCGGCGAGGGTCGGCCCGACCGAGCACGCCAACGCGACGGCGGCGCAGAAAGCGGGGGTCTTTTTCATGACAGGACATCCTTCAGAGTTAGCGACGGCGACGCGCCGCGTTGTCGCCCGAAACCGAACCGGCTCCGAAAGGCGGAATGCAGACATGCGAGTCTCTGTCTCGACGTCGCCCGCGGCGACCGAGGACTCTCTTTGGGGACTTGAGGGGAACGCGTGACGCCGGGCGACGAATGGGCCGCCACGAGGCACGAACGGGACGAGAGAGACCCCGTTGGGATCCGAAACGCGCCAGGCCTGCCGAGGAACGAGAGACAGCCTGAGGCTGGACGCTAAACGCGACTTCTTTCGAAACACTTAACCTTAACGAAAACTTCTGGTCGCCACGGCTGAGGAGGGCATCCTCGGCGCCGAGCCCAAAGCGGGCTGCGACGACGTGCGCCGGAGGCGCAAACGCAACGGGAGCGGAAATCTCGGAACGGCCTCGAAGGTCGCTTCGCCCGCCGGAGCGCAGGTCTCGGCTGCGAGTCGGGAGCCGACCATCTCTCGCGTCTTGGGCCGCCACCCAAGGTCCGCGGGCGATCTCCTGATCGTCGTTTCGACCGATAGAATCGCTTGATTCCAATTGTTGACAGTTTCACGCATCGATACAAGGTTGAAAACGTCGCGACGTCTCTAATATCGAGACGTGTTGCAAAGGCGCCACAGTCTTTCGATCGCCTTCGGGCGCTGCGCGCGCGCTAATTCGCGGCCTCGGACCTCGCCGAGCGTTCCGTCGAAACGAAGGCGTTCAGCTTCGACACGCCCGACAGCATCAGGTGCTGGGAATCCATGAAGTCCCGATCGGCGAGGCCAAGAGGTCTCGGATCGAAGCCGCCGATCACCCGCGTTCCCCAGCGCACCGAGGCTGCGCGGACATAACCCTCGACCGCCTTCTGACAGCGACAGATCAGAGGAGACCTGCAGGTGGACACGACGAAGGGGTGGTAGGGCGTGATGAGAAAGGAGACGCGGTGGCCCCGGCCGAGCAGCGCGCCGATGACGGACTCGAATTCCGCCACGGTCGTCGGATCAAGCGCCGGCTCTTCGCTATTGAAGCTTCCGTCGACGACCTGCCCGAGCGCGACGGGCTCCATGTTCCCATAGACGAAGCGGCCGGATGGCAGCATGAGCAGGTCATCGTCGGCGTTGTCGGCGGCGGCGATGCCGGCGAGCGTCTTCTGGCGCTTGACGTCGCCATGAAGGACCGCATTCAGATTCGCGATGAGATAGCGAAAATTCAGCAGTGCTGAGGCGTCGGCGAGCAGCTTCGTCGGCAAGACTGAGCGCGGCGGCAAGCCCAGCGCGCTACGGGCGCGCTCATAGACGTCCCGATACTCGAAAGCCCAGAAGATGGACGGATTGGGGCGCAAGGTCCAGGGGTCGATCTCGAGGAAGAAATGCGCGCCGTCTCGCCGCTCGGCCACGAAGCCCGCTATCGCCACGAGATCTTCGAAGCCGCCGGCGGGCGCAGCGAGATTTGCGACTTCCCGGCAACCTTGAAAGATATTCGGCGCCGTCTCGGCGTCGAACTGGAAGGCGTGGCTGGAGCCGATCACGAAACAATCCGCCGCGCTTCGACGGGCGAGCTCGATCTTGATCAGCCGGTCCTGATCAGGCAGCACGAGGCCACGTGGCTCCGCGCGCAGTTTTTCCACATAGCCCTCGACGAGCCGTTGGCCTTCCCCGCTCTCGACGAGAAAATCGCCTCCGCTGTCCACGAAGTAGTTCACTCCGGCCGCCAGGACGAGCGTCGCCAAGGCCGCGCCGAGAAAGCACAAGAGCGGACCCCTCACGCCCGCGCCTCCGCGCCGGCCGCGAACGGAGGCGCGGGCGTCAGCCTTTCGCGGATCCGCCGCGTGAGCGCCTCCTTGTTCTCCTCGGTGTAGAAGTGGCCGCCGGGGAAGATCTGGACGTCGAATTCGGCGCGGGTGTAGCTCTTCCACTCCGAAAGCTGCGCCAGCGGGGCGGATCTGTCGTCGCTCCCGCCGAAGACGAGGATCGGGCGCGGCAGCGGCGGCCACGGTCGGCGCGGAAAGGTCTCCGCCATCGCGAGATCGTCGCGCAGAATGGGCAAGAGAATCTCGCGCAGCTCCGCATTCGCCAGCGCGGAAGCAGAGTCCGAGCCGAGCTCGCGAATCGCTTCGAGCAGCCGTTCTTCCGGGACGTCCGACAGGAAAGCTTCTTCGCGCGGCGCGTGCGGCGGACGACAAGCCGACAGGATCAAGAGACGGGGCAGCGGCCCGCCCTCGCGCAGCAGCTGGTGCGTCGTTGCGAAAGCGACGAGCGCCCCGAGGCTGTGGCCAAAAAATGCGAAGGGTTGACTGAGCCACGGCCTCAGCCGCGGCGTCAATTCGCTCAGCAGCGAGCTCACGTCTCTATGTCTGCTGAGACCAAACAGATTTTCTCGCCCCGGCGTCTGCAGGGCGCAGAGTTCGATCTGGTCGCCGAGCAGGGAAGGCCAGGCCTGATAGGCGCTCGCGCCGCCGCCGGCGTGGTGGAAGCAGAACAGCCGGACCGCCGCTCCCGATCGCCGCGGCGCGCGGCGGATGATCCAGTCGTCGGTGAGACGCGTCATTCCGGTTCGGCGCGACCTTGTTCAGCTGCGAGCGAGCGAAGCAGCGGACCGCTTCGAGCCGCTCAAATGGTCGTCTCGTGAACGATCGAGACGGGGGCGTCGGCCTTGATGGCCTCCCGTCCCGCGGCGCATGGCGCCGCGGGACAGAGTCATCAGATATCACGCGCCGCGCTGCGCCGGCAACGCCTTGCAGGCGCTCCGGCCGCGCCCCGTCACCAGGACCAGTGCGTGACGATCCCGATGGAGACCGGGAAGGCCACTCCGTTGGAATCAGCCGGAAGGGCGTATTGGGTGACGATGTTGTTCGTGTTGGAGTTCAACACCGAAACCCCGTTCTGGTCGGCCGCGATATAGACGAGATTGTCGTTAGGATCCGGATCGGCGTCGGTCTCGGCGACACCATTCCAGCCATTCGGCAAGGTGATGACCTTGCTCGGCCCTCCCGTGCGCGCCGCCGGGTTGATGACGGCGAGCGTGTTGACGGGATTGTCGTCGTTGCCGGTGTTCGTCGCATAGAGCCAATTGCCGTTCACGGAGAAGCCCGTGGCCGTGCCGGCGGGCCCGCCCGCCAGGACCGTGCCGACGATCTGGTTGTTCCACTCCGCGATCACATTGACCGTGCTCTCCTGGAAGGCGATGTCGCCATTGCCGCCGTCGGCGCAGGAGAGCAGGCCGTTCGAGTAGCCGTTCAGCACATAGACGAACGGATCCTGGACGGCGACGCCCTGCGGGCTCGACCCGCTCGTCGCCTCTGTCCCAGTGCCGCAGGGGTTCGGCGGATTCTTCGTGCCCGGAGGATTGGTGTTCGGAATCTTGATCACCGCGGTCTGGGAATACGCTGCGACATTCACCACCGAAACGGTGTTGTCGAAGTAGTTCGACACGTAGAGCGTGCTCGCATCGCCGGAGAGACCGGCATATCCGGGCGTATTGCCGACCGTGACCGACACCGGCAGCAGCTTTTTCGTGGTCGTGTTGATGAAGAGGACCTGGTTGGTGCCGCCGTCGATGATGTAGGCCACGTTCTGGAATGGATTGAACACGACGTAGCCCGGGAAGTTAATCCCCGCGACCCCTACGCTGTAAGTCTTCTGGCTGAAGTTCGATGTGTTGATGACGGTGATGGTCGCGTCGCCGCCGTTCACCACCCAGACTTCGGACTCGCTTGGGTTCGCGCGCGCCACCTGCGGATAGGTCCCGACCGTCAGCGTGGTGAGCAAAGTCGTCGGAACGCCCGACGCATTCGTGCGCACGATGTAGACGGAATTGTTCTGACTGGCGACGTAGAGATCATTGATCGCCGCATTCGCCTGCCCGCCAGCGCCGCCGAGCATCGCGGCCGCCGACAGGGCAATCGTCGAGATTGTCATTCCCTTCCACGTGGACTTGAACAAATTCATGTCGCTTTTCTCCTTGCTGGACCTGGAAACGCCGCTTCCACGCGAGTCGAACCGACGCGCTGCCGCCTCCAACGCTTCCGAGACTAAGACGGTTGAGCGGGGCAAATCACGACAGCGTTCGAAAAAAAAACACGCCAAACAGTGAAATCCGCCGTGTTGCGCCTGCCTTCACAGAGATGGAGCCGGAGCTCCAACGCCGGGTCGCCCCTCTGTCGGCGACAGAGAGGCGAGCCATGTCATCCTTCGGGCCGCGCGGACGAACAGGCGCGGCGAGCCCGCTCCGACCGCGCGAGGCGCGAGCCGTCGGCTCGGCGTCGCGCGACCAGACGCGACCTCACCACCAGTGCGGGACGACGGCGATGGAGATTGCGAACGCCGGGTTGCCGCTCGCATTCGGGTAAGCAGGGAGAGGAAATGACGAGGTGATCGTGTTGCTGTTGCTGTTCACCGTCACAAGCCCTGAGATGTTGGGAGGGGCCGTCGTTAGCGCCGACGCCGGCGTCGCCCCGTCGGCCGCGACATAGGCGAGATTGTCGCAGGGATCAGGATCGGCGTCGATCTCAGTCGCGCCGGTCCAGCCGGTTGGCAACGTAAGCACCTTTTTCGGTCCTCCTTTGCGCGCCGCCGGGTTGATGACGCCGAACGTGTTGCCGGGATAGTCGTCATTGCCGGTGTTCGTCGCATAGAGCCAATTGCCGTCGACGGAGAAGCCCGTGGCGGTGCCTCCGGGTCCGCCCGCGAGGACCGTGCCCTTGATCTCGTTGTCCCACTCCGCGATCACATTCACCGTGCTTTCCTGGAAGGTCACGTCGCCCGTGCCGCCATTGGGATATGCCGGCGAAGTGTCCTGGCAAGGCAGCAGGTTGCTCGTATAGCCGTTGAGCACGAAGACGAACGGATCCTGGACCGCGACGCCTTGCGGGCTCGGTGGGCTAGTGAACTCCGGCCCGAGCTGGAGGGGGACAACTGGGGCCGGATTGACTTGATATTGGCAGACGTTCGTCGGCGGGTTGTTCGTGCCCGGCGGATTAGTGTTCGGAATGCCGATCACCGCGGTCTGGGAATACGTCGCGACGTTCACCACCGAAACGGTGTTGTCGAAGTAGTTCGAGACATAGAGCGTCCGGCCGTCGCCCGAGAGGCCCGCATATCCCGGCGTGTTGCCGACCGTGACCGACACCGGCAGCACCTTTTTCGTCCTCGTGTCGACGAAGGTGACCTGGTTGGAGCCGCCGTCGATGACGTAGGCCACGTTCTGAAACGGATTGAACACGACGTAGCCCGGGAAGCTGTTCGGGCCGGAACTCACGCTGAAGGTCTGCTCGCTGAAGTTCGAGGTGTTGATCGCGGTTATGGTCGCGTCGCCGCCGTTCACCACCCAGACCTCGGATCCGTCCGGGGTCGCGCGCGCCACCTGCGGATAGGTCCCGACCGGCAAGGTCGTGATGAGCTTCGTCGGCACGCCCGACGGGTTGGTGCGCACGACATAGACGGCGTTGTTCTGACTGGCGACGTAGAGATCGTTGACCGTCGCTCTCGCCGGCCCGCCGGCGCCGAGCATGGTCGCCACACCAATGGCGGCTGTCGAGATTGCCGCCCCATTCCACTTGCGCTTGAACAAATTCATGTCGCTTCTCCTTCCTGGATTTGGCGTCATCGCTTGACCCGTTTCGGATCAAGGACCGTGAACACGCCGGTTGCTCGGCATGAGTCATTCCCACGCAGCCGCTGCAGACGCCTCCTGCGGTTGCGCGATACTTCCAGGACTAAGACGTATCGGCGCGGGAAAACACGACAGCATCTCACAAAAAAATTGCGCGCCGGGACGGGGCAGCGCAGGAACGTGGTTAAAAATCAGAGCTCGCCATGCAGGCGCCTCTCAGCTCGCGGGGCGAAGAATCATCTTGTGCTGCGCCTCCCGGCTCAGGAAAGGAGCCGGGCGTCCGAGCCGCCAGTCCTCCTGCTGATCGCCATAGTGGAACGAGCCGACCTGGCCGGACTGGCCGCCAGCGAATTGCATGAGACCTTCGGCCTCGCGTCCCGGCGCGACGACCATTCTGGCGTTCGCCCCATGCGTATCCTCGGAAACGCGCACGCAGAAAATGCATCCTGCGAGCTCGCGGCGCGGCATGTCGAGCATGATGTTCAGAAATGGGACAGACGAAGAGAGGGTGTGGGCCATCTCGACCGTGTTCACGCGTCCCCATTTGAGCTCGGAGAGCATCGTCGCGCCCTGCTGCGCCTGCAGTCGCCGGGCGCTGCGGATCAACGCCGCCAACAGGAAGCCGTTCCAATCGCCCTGCGTCGCGTCGGGCAGCAGTTCGGGACGTCCGGTTTCGATGATGCGCCGCACGGGATCGTCGAGCATGCTCCAGCTCAGCGAAAATTCGGGATCGAGCTCGCGGCATCGGGCCATGATCGGCGCGAGCACGCTTTCCCGCAGCTCGTCGCGGAATTCTTCGAGCAGAGGAAGTCCAAGCGATCCTGTCTCGGCCCGCCCGTCCCAAGCCTCGAGATAGCTGCGGATCGCAGCCACATTTTCATTGTCGCCGCCGGGGGGCGCGCTCCGAAGGGCCTTAAGCGCGAGGTCCCGATATGGAGCATAGTAGGAGGCGTCCGTATCGAGCTGCAGAGCGAGCAGGTCGGCCTCCGTCAGCGATCGGGCCCGCGAGAGAACTTCGGTGGCGCGCCAGGCCCGAAAACCGCCCAGATATTCATGCCCCAGCACCGGGCCGAACTCGGCCCTGCTCAGCATCCTCTGGTTGGTGTTGACGAGGAAGCCGGAGCTCGGATCGAGGCGGAAAGGCAATTCGTCCGGAGCGAGATAGCCGCGCCATCCGCGGGCGCCGTCCGCCCAGCTCTCGCTGAAGAGTCCCTCCATGCCGAACCGCTTCGGCAGATGGCCCAGCACCGTCCAGCCGATCTCGCCGCGATCGTCGGCGATCAGCGCATTGAGCGGCGGCCCGCCCGCACGGCGGAACAAGGCGGCCGCCTCCTCGACCGATCGCACGCCATCGAGATCGAGCAGGGCGAGATCCGTCGTCGCCGGATCGAGCGCAGCCGAGCGGTAGGCGACTCTTTCGCCGAGCAGCCGCCTCGGCGCTACGGGTCCCCATATGGTCTCCTCGATCTCAATGGCGACGCTCGGCGCTCCGCGAACGCCGAGCGTCTCCGTTCGAATGTCGTAGCCGCGAGGCCCTTCTGGCGTGAGGTACTTGTCGGCTTCGCCTGCGACGCCCGTGAGCATGACGAGATCGTCGACGTCGGCGCGCAGGTTGGTGAAGCCCCAGGCCACGCGCCCGTTGGAGCCGGTGAGCAGCATCGGCGTCCCCGGCAATGTCAGACCCGCAAGACGCGCCTCTCCGTAATAAAGCTCGGCCCGATACCAGAGGTTTGGTACGGACAGCGTCAGATGCATGTCGTTGGCGAGAATGGCGCGTCCGTCCTTGGTCTTTCTCCCCGACACCGCAAAGGCGTTCGAACCTGGGCGCCGGTCGCCGCGCGACACGCGCTCCTCCGCGGCCCGCTTGCCGCGACTGCGATAGAGCGACGC
Source organism: Methylocystis sp. (assembly GCA_035319645.1). Taxonomy (GTDB): domain Bacteria; phylum Pseudomonadota; class Alphaproteobacteria; order Rhizobiales; family Beijerinckiaceae; genus Methylocystis. The sequence continues at coordinate 35,420 of DATHCI010000212.1, forward strand.
CAGCGCGTCGACCGGGACCGCGCCGGCGCTGCAATGGCTGTCGTCGCGTGGAGCGAGGCGCTCGTTGAAGCAGTCCGCCTCCGGCGTCAGGAAGGCCAGGACCTCGGGAGGCAGAGCGCGCCGCATGACCGTCGCCGTCCGCTCCTGCTCTTCGGTTTCGGACATCGCCTGCTCCAGGCCCAGAAGCACGAGGAGACTGTCCTCCGCCCGCCAGGGCTCCGGCCGATATCCGAGCACGTAGAATTCGATCGGCCAGACGCGAATCTCGGCGATCGCGCGGTTGACGCCGGCGACATAGGAACGCAGCGCCGAGCGCTGCGCTGCAGGGAGCCGCGCCAACGCCTCGCGCGCGACGCGCTCCAGATTGAGGACGCGATTCTGCCTGTCGGCGCTGACAAGGCTTTCGCCGAAGACCTCCGCGAGGCGCCCGGCCGGCCCGCGACGCAACAGGTCCATCTGAAACAATCGGTCCATAGCCGTCGCGAAGCCGAGAGCCGCGAAAGCGTCGTCGCGATTGGCGGCCTGGATGCGCGGTATTCCGCGACCGTCATAGGCGATCTCGGCCGGCGCGGAGAGGCCGGGAATGGCGTGCTCGCCATCGAGATCCGGCAAAGAAAGCTCGATCAGCGCGAACAGGGCTCCCCCGCTCAGGATCGGCAGCGCCACGACGCTAAGAAACATCCACCGCAAAGCCCTACGCACTTTGCGTCTCCTGGCCGACCAGCGACGCGCGGGCCCGAGGCGCGATCTCTTCCACTTGACCCACGGTGAGATGAAAACGCCGGTCGCAGTGATCGAAGTAGCGATCGTCGTGCGTGATGACGATCACCGTCTTTCCGCGCGCCTTCAGATCCGGCAGCATGCGCCTGTAGAAAAAATCGCGGAACGGCGGATCCTGATCCGCGGCCCATTCGTCGAACACGAAGAAGGCGCGGTCCGAGAGACAAGCGGCGAGCAGCGCCAGCCGTTTGCGTTCCCCGCGCGAGAGGTCGACCGTCGAGAACCGCCCGTCGTCTATGCGAAGCTTTTCGTCGAGCTTGAGCACGCCAAGCAGGGCTTGCGCGCGCTGCTGCTGCTCGTGGGCGTCATAGCCGAGGAGCCGGTCGAAGACATATGAGTCTGCGAAGACCGCGGAAAAGTTCTGGCGGTAGGCTTCTCGATTCTCATCCGTGACCTTTTCGCCGCCGATCCGCAACTCGCCCGTCGTCGGCGTGTAGAGTCCGAGAATGACGAGCATGAGCGTCGTCTTGCCGCTGCCGTTGCCGCCCGTCACGAAGATCAGCTCGCCGGGGCGGATCGCGAGGTCGACGGGACCGATCGGATAGCCGGCCTCCCCGCCCTGCGCCGGATGGCGATAGCTAACATTCACGAGCTCCAGCGTTGTCGGCGGAGCTCCCTCAAAAGGTCGCTCCCCCTCCGACGCGGCGTTCTCGGAGTTCTCGAGCCCGAGGTCCTCGATGTTGCGGAACGCCACGAGACCGCGCGCCACGATGTGAACGCCGTTGAAGATCACGGAAAGCGGCGCGCCGAGAAACAGGATGGCGAGCGTGAAGCCGGTCAGCGTCGCCTGCGGCGCCATCACGAAATAGGGCGCGACGAACAGGATCGCGCCGATGCAGAAATAGTAGAGCGACTCGCCCCAATTGTTGGCGAGGATCGCGAGCGTGTTGGTCCGATTGAGTTGATTGCGGAGCTGGCGCGCCGTCGGGTCCAATTCGTCATCGAGGAACGCCGATCTGCGTCGGGCGTCGAGCTTCAATTCCTTGTAACCTTCGGTGAGCGCGCGAAAATGTCGGAACAGCGCGTCGTCGGTCTCGCGCGCCAGGGCGAAGCCCCGCATGACGCGCAATTGCAATGCCCGACTGGTCGTCAATCCCAGGACCACGAAAGCCAGGACGAAGCAAAACAGGGGCGGCGACAGATAGATCAAATAGGCGAAGGCGCCGATGATCTTCGCGCCTTCGACGAAGAGGTTCGGAAGCACCTCCTGCGCCCCGACGACGCTCTGCACGTCGTCGGTCAGCGCCGCGGTCAGCCGGTGCGCGCCGCAGGACTCGAGCTGTCGCACCGGCGCGCTCAGGATGCGTCGCGCCAGCGACATGCGAAGCCTGTATTGGTTCTCCTGCCCTATGCGCGCCAGAAGCGTGACGGATAGCGAGGACGAAAACAGCGCCAGAAGGCAAAGACCCAAGAAAAGCATGGGCGTCGTCTCGCCGACAGCCGTTTCGCTGGATGACAGCGTTCGGTTGACGATCGCGACAAGCGAGGCGCTGCTGCCGCCCGCGAGCAGGCCGCTCGCGATGGAGAGGGCCAAGACGGGCTTCGAGCCACCGAAAGCCAGCCATAGCCCCCAAGTCGACGACCGAGTTCCTCCACTCACGACCAACTCCCTCTGCGCTCGAGGCTGCATCCTGTCTGCATCGCGCTCGACTGGAGCGCGATCACGGCGCCTCAGCGGAAATCCTTGCTATGCAGTGGAGGCCCGCTGCAGGGCTTCGCTCACCTGCGCATGAACGATCGGATCGTCGATGACGCCCTCATGATCATTCGTGACGATCGACACGCTGACTTCGCCTTCGCTGATCGCGCTCCAGTCGGTCGGACCCGCATCCTCACCGATCGTCTCCGTGGCGCGCCAGACATGGACCGGCGCGCGTATCTTTTGGACGACGAGGCCCTCCAATTGCCGATCCGTATCCGCATGCTCGGCGTAGAGCAATTCCATCAGCTCCGCCGAAACGCCGCTCCAAAATCCGCGCTCCTGTCCCCAGAGCGCCGACCATACGAAGCACTCGCGCGGCGACATGCGCAATGACGCGCTCTTGAGTTCTTCGCGTTCCGCGTCGCCAAGCAGCGCATCCAAGTCAAGCGTGCGCCCCTTGCGCCCGCCGACCGTCTGCAGCCTTGCAAAGCTCTCAAGGCAGTTCAACGCGAAAGACTCTCTCATTGCCTCGCTTTGCTCGCGGGCGGCGGCCGGCGAGCCGGCGATCGCCCCCGGAGGCGGGTCGACGAGCCCCAGGAACGCCAAGCGCTCGCCTTGCTGCTCGATCACGGCCGCCATCGCCAGCGCCGTAAGGGTCCCCGCGCTCCATCCCAAGACATGATAAGGTCCCCGCGGCTGGCGTTCGCGCATGAGGGCGACGTAATCTTGAACCATTTCCTCCATCGAGACGCTCTTCGGCGTCGCCTCGAACAGACGTCGCGACTGAAAGCCCCACACGGGGCGCGGGGCCGACAGGGCCGCTGCGAGCGGCCGGTAGCGGATGATCGAGCCGCCGGCGGGGTGAACGACGAAGAGCGGCGGCTGGTCTGCGCCGGGCCGCATCAGGACCAGAGGCGAATTCGCGCGGTTCTTGTCCTCGGCGATCCATTCGGCGAGCTTCGCCGCCGTCGGCGCTTGCAGCACCGCGGACATCGGGAGCGCGCTGCTGACCGTTCGGCGGATTCGGTCCGCGAGCTTCAGGCCCGACAGCGAATTGCCGCCGAGCTCGAAGAAGCTGTCGTGTATCCCGACCCGCTCGACGCCGAGCGTGGTCTCGAATTCGCGCGCGAGAATCCATTCGACGATGTTGCGGGGGGCGATGTAGTCTCGCGCCGATTGCGCTGCGACGTCGGGCCCGGGCAAGGCTCCGCGGTCGATCTTGCCGCTTGGCGTGAGCGGCAGCTCGTCGAGCATGACATAGCTCGACGGGACCATGTAGTCCGGCAGGACGCGTTCCAGCGCAGGGCGAAGCGTCGCGGCGTCGCCGGGCGTTGAGCTCGTGTCGGACGAGTGTTCGTCGCGACGCCGTGGAACGACGTAAGCCACCAGACGCTTGTCGCCGGCGGCGTCCTCCTGCGCCAGCACGAGCGCTTCGCCCACTCCCTCCTGCTGCGCCAGCGCGCTCTCGATCTCGCCGAGCTCGATCCGAAAGCCTCGGATCTTCACCTGCTGATCGACCCGCCCCAGAAATTCGAGGTTTCCGTCTTGCCGATAACGCGCCAAATCTCCTGTCCTGTAAAGGCGCGTCCCGGGCTCGCCGAAGGGATCCGGGACGAAACGCGCCGCGGTCAGATCCGGCCGGTCGAGATAGCCGCGCGCGACGCCCGCCCCTCCGAGATAGAGCTCGCCCATGGCCCCGATCGGAACCGGACGCATCGCGCGGTCCAGCAGATAGGCTCGCGTGTTCGAGATCGGCCTTCCGATGGGCGGCGCGGAGCCGTAGTCCCGGAGGCTCTCCGCCTCGAAGGCGGTCGCGGTGACGGTCGTTTCGGTGGGCCCGTAAGTATTGAGCCAGCGCGAGCCGGCGGGCGCGACCGCGCGCCACGCCGCCGTCCCCTCGGACGTCGCCTTCTCACCGCCGACGCATATGAGGCGCAGGCAAGCGGGCGCTTCGATCGCGCTTTCGGAGAGCCATAGCGTGAAGTGCAGCCAGAAGCTCGTCGGGAGATCGAGGACGGTTATATTCTTCGCTGCGACGAAGGTTGCAAACTCCGGCCAGGAGGTTCTCGTCGCCTGAGGGCCCAAAACGAGGACAGCTCCTCTGGATAGCGCGGGGAAAATTTCTTCCGCCGCCAGATCGAAGGAGACCGAGCCAATCTGCAAAACCCGATCGTCGGGGCCGATCTCGAATTTCCGCGCCTGCGCCAGCGTGAGATTGACCAATCCGGCGTGGCTCACGCCGACGCCCTTGGGCTTTCCCGTCGAGCCGGACGTATAGATGACATAGGCCAGATTGAGCGGCGTCGCGCCCGACCGCAGATTGCTCCGGCTGCGGCTTGCGACTTGGCTCCAGTCCGCGTCGAGGCGCAGCGTCGCAGCGGTCGCCGGCGCGCGTTCGCGCAGGGCGTCGAGAGTGAGGATCAGCGCAGGTCTCGCGTCCTCGACCATATAGGCCAAACGCTCTATCGGATAGCTTGGATCGAGCGGCAGATAGGCGCCGCCGGCCTTGAGCGTTCCGAGAAGCGCGATGATCATTTCCAGCGAACGCTCGACGCAAAGGCCCACAACGACGTCCGGACCGACGCCGCGCTCGCGCAGGAGATGCGCGAGCTGGTTCGAGCGCGCGTTCAACTCGCCGTAGGTCAGCGTCGCTTCTTCGTGGACCACTGCGATCGCATCGGGCGACCGCGCCGCCTGCGCCTCGAACAGCTCATGCGCGCATTTGTCGCGCGGGACGCTCGCCGCCGTGTCGTTCCACTCAACGAGCAGGAGACGGCGCTCCGGCTGGGGCAGGATCTCGATCGCGCGAAGCGGCGTCTGAGGAGCTCTCTCCAGCGCGTCGACCAAGCCGCCGAGCGCCGTGAGCATGAGGTCGCAAAGCCGCGACGATCCGACCGAAGGATGAGCTTGCGCGATCAGCTCGAAGCCTTCGCCGAAATCATCGACGGACAGGTCCACGGGATAGTTCGAGCGATCCTTGACGTAGAGGTTCTCGATTCCGCTCCAGACAGGCGCCGCGCCTTTTTCTCTTTGCGCTGCGATCGACTTGTGACGATAGTTCAGGAGCGCCGTGAACAGAGGCGTCGGGGCGGCGACGCCGCTGCAGCGCTGCGCGAGCGCCAGAGGCGCGTGCTCATGTCGCAATAGCCGCGTCAGCGCCTCGTGCATGCCGAGAACGCCATCCCTCACGCTCTGTGTCGCAAGCCGCGCCCTGACCGGCAGCGTGTTGATGAACGCGCCGATCGCGCGGTCAGCGCTGGCGCCGCCGTGCATGCGTCCGAACAGCACCGTGCCGAACACTGCATCGTCACGACCACAGGCTCGAGCGACGACCAGACCGAAGGCTGTGTGGAACAGGCTCGCCGCGCTCACGCCGAGCGCGCGCGCCTGCCCCCGGAGCCGGCGCGCGAGCGACGCGTCGAGGCTCAGCGCATGCTCCAACGTCTCCGGCCCGTCGCCGCTCACATCCAGCAGGCCGAAGGGCGCCGTCGGCTCAAGCACGTCGCCGAGCTCTGCGCGGAAATAGGCCTCCTGCCGTTCGCGATCGGTCGAAAGACGCGCTTGCGCCACGAAATCCCGGAACGGGGGAGAAGCGACGATCTCGTCCCCTCGTCCCGCGAGAGCCGCCTCCATCTCGTCGACGACGGCGCTTAAAGTGGTGTTGTCGCTGATGAGATGATGATGCACGACGACAAGGATCCAGCGATCGCTTGTCACATCATGCGCGAAGGCCACGCGCATCAGGGGCGCATGGCGCAAGTCCAGACGGCATCGGCGCGGATCGAAGCGCGCTTGCAAGGACTCGAAGGCGTCTTCACGCGCGTCGAGCGCGACCTCTTCGAGGCGGAGCGGCGCCTTCCGCCAGACGACCTGCATGGGCTCCGAAAGCCCTTCCCAGACGACCGCCGTCCGCAGGACGTCGTGGCGTGCGATGACTCGTTCGAGCGTCGCGATGAAGGCGTCCAGCCGATCGCGCGTCGTAAAGCTCAAAACGCTCCGCAGCTGATAGGGATCGCCGCGCTCGGCCAGCAGGTGATGGTACAGCATCCCTTCCTGCAGCGGCGCCAGCGGATAGATGTCCTGTACGTTCGCCGCCCCGCCTGGCACGCCCGCGACGATGAGATCGATTTCCGCCCTGGCGAGATTGGCGAGCGTCACCATCTCGGGCGTGATCGCGGCGCAGCCCGCCGGTATCAGGTTCGGCGGAACCTCGAGCCGCAGCGCCGAGCCCGGCGCTTCGCTCAGAGCCGCGGGCGTCGGATGCGCGAACAGCGTCCGCACCTCGCTCGCGAAGCCCTCGCGCCGCAGTCGTTCGATCAGCATGATGGCGAGCAGAGAATGACCCCCGAGCTCGAAGAAATTGTCGTCGATTCCGACGCGGTCGGCGGCGAGGACTTCGGCGAAGACGCGGCACAGCGTCTCCTGCGTGGCGTTGCGCGGCGCGACATAGGCGCGTCCGCCCTGTTCCGTCGTCTCCGGCGAG
>DATHCI010000213.1:0-9672 GCA_035319645.1 Methylocystis sp.
TCGACCTTGCCGTTTTGCGTCAGCGGCAGCGTCTCAAGGATCAGGACGGCCGACGGAACCATGTAGTCCGGCAACTCCCGCGCCAGCGCCGCCCGCAGCGCCGCCGGTTCCGCGCCGGCGCCGGTCACATAGGCGATGAGCCGCTTGCCCGCAGGTCCCTCCGGGCGCGCGACGACGACGGCCTCGCGCACCTCCGGCAGGCGCAAGAGCGCCGCCTCGATCTCGCCGAGCTCGATCCGAAAGCCGCGGATCTTCACCTGCTGGTCGACGCGCCCCAGGAACTCGATGACGCCATCCGCGCGATAGCGCGCCAGATCGCCCGTGCGATATAGCCGCGCGCCCGCCGCCCCATAAGGGTTTGGAACGAAGCGCTCCGCCGTGAGGTCCGGACGCCCCAGATAGCCGCGCGCAAGCCCCGCGCCGCCGATGTAGAGCTCCCCCGCGACGCCGATCGGCGCCGGACTCATCTCGGCGTCGAGGATGTAAAGCTGCGTGTTCCAGATCGGGCGGCCGATCGGCGCCGAGCCGTCGCTCTGCGGCCGCATCGACGCGTCGACGCGCTGAATGCAGCAGCCGACCACCGTCTCCGTCGGTCCATATTCATTGATGATCCGGCAATGCGGCGCCCATTCGATCCAGGGCCTTGCGACGTCAAGGCCGAGCGCCTCGCCGCCGATGATCAGCGCGAAGGGCGCGCGCTCGAAATCGGCGGGCCGCAGCAGCGAATTCAGGACGCCCAGATGCGCCGGCGTGATCTTCACGAGGCTCAAGGCGGCGTCGGAGCGCAACAGCTCGACGAGGCTCTGCGTCTCGGCGCCCTGCGGACACAGGAACAGCTTCCGGCCACAACAGAGCGGCAGGAACAGGCTGGTGATCGTGGCGTCGAAGGCGATCGACGACTGCACCGGCGCGACCTCGCCTTGCGCGACGGGATAGGCCGAAGCGCTGGCGCTCAAATAATTCATCAGGCTCTCATGCGCGATCATCACGCCTTTCGGCCTGCCGGTCGAGCCCGAGGTGTAGATCACATAGGCCAGGTGCTGCGGCAGCGCGCGCGAGACAAGATTCTCGGCGCTCTCGCGCGCGATCTCGGCCCAGTCGGCGTCGAGGCGCAGGATCTCGACGTCGCTTGCCAGTGCGGCGGCGCGGCGCGCCTGCGTCAGCACGAGGCGGGGCTTCGCGTCGGCGATCATGAAGGCCAGGCGCTCTTGCGGATAGTCGGGATCGAGCGGCAGATAGGCCCCGCCGGCCTTCAAGATGGCGAGCAGGCCGACGACCATCTCCAGCGAGCGCTCGACGCAGAGGCCGACGAGAACATCCGGCCCGACGCCGCGCCTCTGCAGCGCATGCGCGAGCCGGTTCGCCCGCGCGTTGAGCTCGCCATAGCTCAGGCTTCGGCCCTGATCAACGACGGCCGCGGCCAAGGGCGCGCGCGCCGCCTGCGCCTCAAACAGCTCATGCGCCCGCGCCGCGCGCGCATAGCCATGCGCCGTCTCGTTCCACGCGACCAGCTGCTGACGCCGCTCCGACGGCGGCATCGCGTCGATCCCGCGAAGCGGCGTCCGCGGCGCCTCCTCCAGCGCCGTGACGAGCCGCTCGACCGTCACTTCCATGAAGGCGTTGAGCCGCTCCGGCGCCAGCGGGCTTTGCGTTTGCGCGTCCAACGAAAAGCCGTCGCCGAGATCGTTCACGGAGAGCGTGAGGGGATAGTTGGTGCGCTCCTGCGCATAGATCATCTCGACGCCCGATGACGCAGGCGCCGCCCCGGCGTCCGCGACCGCCGCATGGCGGTAATTGAGCAAGGCCGAGAACAGCGGCGCAGGCGCCTCGACGCCACTGCAGCGCTGCGCGAGCGCGAGCGACGCATGCTCATGCGCGAGCAGCTCCGTCAGCAGCGCATGCGTCTCCCGCACGCCGGCCTCGACGCCGCTGTCGCCGAGGCGCAGGCGGAGCGGCAGCGTGTTGATGAACATGCCGACCGCGCGGTCCGCCTCGCTGAGGCCCTGCATGCGCCCGAACAGAACCGTGCCGAACACGACGTCGTCGCGCCCGCAGGCGCGCCCGACGACGAGCCCGAAGGCCGTATGGAACAGGCTCGCCGCGCTCACGCCAAGCGCCCGCGCGCGCGTGAGCAGCCGCGCAGAGAGGTTCGCGTCGAGCTCACGCGACGCCTCTCGGACGCCAGAGCCGTCGCCCTGCACGTCCAGCAAGCCAAAAGGCGCGGTCGGCTCGTCGATGTCGCCGAGCTGCGCGCGGAAATAGGCTTCCTGCTCCGCGCGGTTCGTCGATAGCCGCGCCTGTGCGACGAAATTGCGGAATGGCGGCGGCGCGACCGTGGGCTCGCTCTCGCCAGAAAGGACGGCCGCCGTCTCCCTCAGAACGATCTCGAAGGTCGCGTGATCGACCGAGAGGTGATGCGCCAGAATTTGTAAGAGCCAGCGCTCCTTGCCTGCGTCGAAGGCCACATGCGCGCGAGCCAGCGGCGCGCGGCGCACGTCGAGGCGCCAGGTCGCCGGATTGAAGCGCGCCCGCAGCGTTTCAAGCGCCTCCTCTTGCGGGTCGATCGCGACTTCCTCGACGACGAGAGGCGCGTCACGCCAGACGACCTGCACGGGCTCGGTCAAACCCTCCCAGGCGATCGCCGTGCGCAGGACGTCGTGGCGCGCGACCACACGTTGCAGCGCTGCGAGGAAGGCTTCAAGGCGCTGGCGCGTCGGCAGGGCGACGACGCTCTCGAGCAGATAGGGATCGCCGCGCGCGCTCAGCAGGTGATGGAACAGCATTCCTTCCTGCAGCGGCGCGAGCGCATAGATGTCCTGAACGTTGGCCGCCCCGCCAGGAACGAGCGCCACGATGCGGTCGATCTCGGCCTGGGATAGCTGCGCCAGCGTCACCATCTCGGGCGTGATCGCCGCGCAGCCTTGCGGGATGAGGTTCGGCGGAATCTCGACGCGCCGCGCGCCGCCCATGGACTCCCGAATCCCGGCGGGAGTCGGATGCGCGAACAGCCTCCGCACGTCGCTCGCGACGCCGGCCTGCCGCAGCCGCTCGACGAGCGCGATGGCGCGCAGCGAATGCCCGCCGAGCTCGAAGAAATTGTCATCGATCCCGACGCGCTCCACGCCAAGCGTTTCCGCCCAGACACGACAGATCGTCTCTTCCGCGGCGTCGCGCGGCGCCACATAGCGACGCGCGGCGATACCTGTCGCCGCGGGCGCGGGCAGCGCCTTGCGGTCCACCTTGCCGCTCTGCGTCAGCGGCAACGCGTCCATCTCTACGAAGGCTGACGGAACCATGTAGTCCGGCAGCTCCAGCGCCAGAGCCGACCGCAGCGCCGCCGCATCCGCCATGGCGCCCGCGCGCGCCGTCACATAGGCGACGAGGCGCCTGTCCGCCTGCTCATCCTCGCGCGCCAGGACCACCGCGTCGCGGATCTCGGGCCGCCGCGCCAGCGCCGCTTCGATCTCGCCGAGCTCGATCCTAAAGCCGCGAATCTTCACTTGATGATCGAGGCGGCCGAGGAACTCGATGTTCCCGTCCGCCCGATAGCGCGCCAGATCTCCCGTGCGATACAGGCGCGATCCCGACTTGCCGAACGGATTCGGAACGAAGCGCTCCGCGGTCAGATCCGGACGGCCGACGTAACCGCGCGCGAGCCCGACGCCGCCGATATAGAGCTCGCCCGCGACGCCCTGCGGGACGGGCTGCATGTCGGGGTCGAGCAGATAGATCTGCGTGTTCCAGATCGGCCGCCCGATCGGCGCGAAGCCCTCCGCTTCGTCGGCGCCGCACGCGTAGGCCGTCACGTCGACCGAGGCTTCGGTCGGGCCGTAGAGATTGTGCAGCGTCAGGCCGCTCGCGCCGTCGCAGGCGCGCGCGAGGCTCGCGGGCAGCGCTTCGCCGCTGCAGATGACGCGCCGCAGGCTGTTGAACGAGGCGAGCGCGTAGCCGCTGAGGAAGGCCTGCAGCATCGACGGCACGAAATGCAGCGTCGTCACGCCGTCGCGCTCGATCAGCGCCGCAAGGCGATCCGGCAGGCGATGATCGCCAGGCTGCGCCACGACGAGACGCGCGCCGATCGACAGCGGCCAGAAGAACTCCCAGACCGAAACGTCGAAACCGAACGGCGTCTTTTGCAGCACCGCATCGGCAGGCGTCAGCCCATAGCGCGCCTGCATCCAGGAAATGCGGTTGACGATCCCGTCATGGCTCACGCCGACGCCTTTCGGCCTTCCGGTCGAGCCCGACGTGTAGATGACATAGGCGAGAGTCAGGGGCAGCGCGCGCTCCGCCGGCTTCTCCGCGCTCTCGCGCGCGATCTCGCCCCAATCGGCGTCAAGCTGCAGCGTCTGCGCGTCGTCCGGGAGCCTGTCTGCGAACCGCGCCTGCGTCAGCACCAGGCGCGGCCTCGCGTCGGCGATCATATAGGCCAAGCGCTCCGGCGGATTTTCCGGATCGAGCGGCAGATAGGCCCCGCCGGCCTTCAGGACGCCGAAGATGGCGACGACCATCTCGAGCGAACGCTCCAGGCAGAGGCCGACGATCACGTCGGGGCCGACGCCCTGCGCGCGCAGACGATGCGCGAGCTGGTTCGCGCTTGCGTCGAGCTCGCCATAGCTCAGCGCTTGCTCCGCGAAGCTGACCGCGATCGCCTGAGGCGCGCGCGCCGCTTGCGCCTCGAAAGCCCCATGCAGGCGTTCCTCGCGCGGATATTCGGCCGCCGTGTCGTTCCAGGCGACAAGTAGCCTGCGACGCTCCGCCTGCGGCAAAATCCCGATCAGCCGCGCAGCCTTGTCCGGCGACGTCCCCAGCGCCTCGACCAGTCCTTCAAGCGCCTCCGCCATGAAGGCGCACAGCCGCTCGGGATCGATCGAAGCCGCCGTCTGCGCCGTCAAGCCGAACCCCGCTCCAGCATCTTCCACTGAGAGGATCAGCGGATAGTTGGTTCGCTCCTCGTCGAAGAGCGTCTCGATTCCCGACCAGGCCGACCTGGCGGCGCTCGAAGACTGAGATTCATCGGCGTTGTGACGGTAGTTCAGCAGCGCCGTGAATAAGGGCGCCGGCGCCTCGACGCGGCTGCAACGCTGCGCCAGGGCCAAGGACGCGTGCTCATGACGCAGCAGCCGCGTCAGCGATGCGTGCATCTCCACGACCGCCTCTGCGACCGTGAGGGTCCCGAGACGCGCCCGAACGGGAAGCGTGTTGATGAACACGCCGACGGCGCGGTCCGCGCCCGCTCCGCCCTGCATGCGCCCGAGCAGGACTGTTCCGAACACCACGTCCGAGCGGCCGCAGACCCGCGCCAGCACCAGCGCGAAGGCCTGATGCGTCAGGCTCGCCGCGCTGACGCCGAGATCCCGCGCGCGCGCTCGGATTCGCGCTGAAAGCTCCGGCGCGAGCGAAAAGCGCGCTTCCCTGATCTTCGAGCCGTCGCCGAAAACGTCGGCCGCGCCGAAGGGCGCCGTCGGCTCCTCCACATCCGCGAGCATCTCGCGGAAAAACGCCTCATGCTCCTCGCGCGTCACGCCGAGGCGCGCCTGCGCGACGAAATTGCGGAACGGGACGGGGGCGCGCATGGACGCCGCCTCGCCAGCGAGATGCGCCTGCGCCCCCTCGACCACGACCTCCAGCGCCGCGTGATCCATGACGAGGTGATGCGTCAGCAGCAGCAGCAGCCAGCGATCCCTGTCGGCGTCGCGGCAATAGAAACCGCGCAGCAGAGGCGCCTGCCGGATGTCCAGCCGATGGCTGCGCGATCCGAAGCGATCCCGCAGCCCGGCGACCGCGTCGCCAGCCTCGCCGACGACCTCCTCGACGACGAGCGGCGCCTCGCGCCAGACGACCTGCATCGGCTCCGACAAGCCCTCCCAGGCGATCGCCGTGCGCAAGATGTCATGACGCGCGATCACGGTCCGCAACGCAGCGAGAAAGTCCTCCAGCCGCTCGCGCGAAACAAAGCTCAAAACCGACTCGAGAAGGTAAGGGTCGCCGCGTTCGCTCAGCAGGTGATGGAACAGCATCCCCTCTTGCAGCGGCGCGAGCGGGTAGATGTCCTGAACGTTGGCCGCGCCGCCGGCGACGTTCGCGACGATGCGGTCGATCTCGGCTTGCGTGAGCTGCGCCAGCGTCACCATTTCCGGCGTGATCGCCGCGCAACCCTGCAAAATGAGGTTCGGCGGCGCGGCGACCGACCCGTCGACGCCGACGACGCTCGCAAGGCCCGCGGGCGTCGGATGCGCGAACAGAGCGCGCACGTCGACGGCGAACCCCTCCTTCCGCAGACGCTCGATCAGCGTCACCGCGACGAGCGAATGTCCGCCCAGGCGGAAGAAATCGTCTTCAACCCCCACACGCTCGACGCCGAGCGCTTCCGCCCACACGCGGCACATCTGCTGTTCCGTAGCGTCACGCGGCGCGACATAGATGTCGGCCGCGAGCGTCTCCATGTCTGGTTCGGGCAACGCCTTGCGGTCGATCTTGCCGTTCGGGTTCAGCGGCAGCGCGTCGAGAAGCATGATCGCGGCTGGGATCATGTAGTCCGGCAGCTCCTGCGACAGCGCAGCGCGCAGCGCCGCAGCGCTCGTCTCGACGCCCCCGCGGGCGACCACGTAAGCGAGGAGCCGCTTGACCGAGGATCGCTCCTCCTGCGCGATGACGACCGCCTCGCGAACATCGGGGAGGCCGAGCAGCGTCGCCTCGACCTCGCCGGCCTCCACGCGGAAGCCACGGATCTTGACCTGCCGGTCGACGCGCCCGACGAACACCACGTCGCCTTGCGCGTCGTAGAGCGCGAGGTCGCCGGTGCGATAAAGGCGCTCGCCCGGCGCGCCGAATGGATTGGGGACGAAGCGTTCGGCCGCGAGATCCGGTCGATTGAGATAGCCGCGCGCCACGCCCTCGCCGCCGATGAAGAGCTCGCCCGCAGCGCCGATCGGCGCCGGGTTCATATAGGCGTCGAGGATGTAGGTCTGCGTGCAGGCGATCGGTCGTCCGATAGGCAGGTCCCTCGCGCCCGCCTCGACGGATGCGACGCCGAAAGTCGTCGCATAGGTCGTCGTCTCGGTCGGACCATAGCAGTGGATGAGGCGCACGCGGCCGCCCTGCGCCAATACGGCGCGGAAGGACGCCGTGTTGCAGGCCTCGCCGCCCGTGAGCAGGAAGCGCAGGCGCGCCAGAGCCATGGGAATCGCGGCGGCGAGCTGGTTGAAGAGTCCCGTCGTGAGGAACAGCGCCGTGACGCCCTGGCGCTCGAGCGCATCGGCGAAGCGCGGGGGGTCGAGAAGCGTGTCGCGATCGATGACGACCGTGCGGGCGCCGACGGCGAAGGCCGCCCAGACCTCCATGGTCATGGCGTCGAAAGCGGGATTTGAGACGCAGGCGATGCGGTCCTCGGAGCAGAACGCCGCATAGCCATTGTCGAGGATCAGCCGCCCGATCGCGCTATGGGGCGTCAGAACGCCCTTGGGCTTGCCCGTGGATCCCGAGGTGTAGATGACATAGGCGAGATTCTGCGGACGCGCGCGCGGCGCAAGATTGTCCGCGCTCTCGCGCGCAATCACTTCGCCGTCGTCGTCGAGATCAAGCGTTTCGACGTCCGACGGCGGCGCCTTGACGAAGCGCGCTTGCGCGAGAACCAGCCGCGGCCTGGCGTCGGCGATCATATAGGCCAGACGCTCGCGCGGATAATTGGGATCGAGCGGCAGATAGGCGCCGCCCGCCTTCAACACGCCGAGCATGCCGACGACCATGTCGAGCGAGGGCTCGACGCAGAGCCCGACGAGAACGTCGGGCCCGACGCCGCGTTTGCGCAGATGGCGGGCGAGCCGGTTGGCGCGCGCGTTCAATTCGCCATAGCTCAGCGTCTCGTGCTCGTGCGCGACGGCGACAGCGGCGGGCGAAAGCGCAGCCTGCGCCTCGAAGAGCTCGTGGAGGCAGGCCGGCGCCGGGCGACCGCCCGCCGTCGCATTCCACTCAAGGAGCACGCGGCGTCTTTCGTCGGCGCTCAAGACGTCGAGGGCTTCGTAGCGTTGATCGGCGTCCGCCGCCATCGCCTCCAGCGCGCGCGTCGCCACGTCGCTGAAGGTCTTTGGGAGCACGGCGTCGAAGATCTTGGGGTCGGCGACGACCGAGAAGCGCAGTTCGTCGGTGTCGGGATCCTGATAGAAGTCGACATTGAGGCCGAAGAAGGCCGCGCGATCCTGTCGCGACGCCAGGATGCCGACGTCAGCCATGCGGGCGACGTCCCTGGAGACGTGGAAGTGCAGAAAATAGAAATTCACGTCGAACAGCGGGCGATTGCCTGCGAGTCGCTGCAGCGCCGAGAGCGGATAGAAGCGCCGCTCCAACAGCTCGCCTTCGACGCGGAAAGCCTCGAGGATCAGCTCGCGCCAGCTTCCGCCTTGCAGCGAGAGGTTCAACGGCAGCGTGCTCAGGAAGAGACCGAGCGCGCGATCCGCGCTGATCTCCTCGGGGCGCAAGGCGCAGGTTATGCCCGTCGTCACCTCGGTTCGTCCGAAAACGCGCCCCAGCGCCACGAGATGGGCGGCGAGCAGAACGGTCTTCAAGGGCGCGCCGACGCCCGCCGCGAGCGCTGTCAGCCGCTGTTGCAGGTCGCGCGGCAGCGTCCGCTCGCAGACGAGCGGCTCGTCTGCAGTCTCCTGTGTCTGCCGGGCTCTGAACGCGTTCGTCGTCCCGCCCTGCGGCTCCAGACGATCGATGCGCGCGCGCCAATAGTCCTCGATATCGTCGGATCGCTTCGCGTCCAGCTCGAGTCGGACGAGCTCCTGCATCGCACGGTCCACAAGGCCGGGCTGCGCCGCGCGCCCATGCCGCAAGCGCGACACGTAATCGCCGATGAGCTCGACGCAGAAGAGATTGACGCTCCAGCCGTCGAGGATGGCGTGATGGTGCGAGAAGGTGAATTGCAGCGAATCGTCGGTCAGCCGATGGATGACGACACGGAAGAGCGGCGCCTGCGCGAGGTCGAAATGCGCCTCGTGTTCGGCTCTGAGGAATTCGTCAATGCAGGCGGCGCGCGCTTCGTCGGACAGGCTTCTCACGTCCGTGACGATCAGCGGCGGTTCGACGCTTCGGCGCACGAGCTGCAGCGGCTCGCTGAAGGCGCCCAGATCGAACGCCGTGCGCAGGACCGGATGATTGTCCATGGCGCGGCGCAACGCGAGACGCAGCGCCTCCTCATCGAAGGCGCATGTGAGCGTCATGCTGTCGACGATATGATAGGCGTCGTCGCCAGCGTAGCTGTGATAGATCATCCCGAGCTGAAGCTCGGTCAGCGGATAGGCGTCCTCGATCTCTTCCCCAACGAGTCGCGCGTCGGCCTCGCCGATCAGCGCGAAACGCTGCGCAGCCAAGGGTCCTGAGCGCGCGGATGCGACCTTCTTCTTCTCCGGCTGCTCTGCGAGCGCCTCGCAGATGAGACGAACCGTCGGGCGCTTGTAGATCATGAGCAGCGTCAGCTCGACGCCGCGCTGCTTGGCCAATCCTGCGGCGCGAACGCAGATGATCGAGTCGCCCCCGAGCTCGAAGAAATTGTCGTCGATTCCGACGCGGTCGGCGGCGAGGACTTCGGCGAAGACGCGGCACAGCGTCTCCTGCGTGGCGTTGCGCGGCGCGACATAGGCGCGTCCGCCCTGTTCCGTCGTCTCCGGCGAG